>JBAUIN010000082.1:0-2499 GCA_049682975.1 Pontixanthobacter sp.
ATATCGTGAACCTGCGCCGCGCCATTCACGCCGAACCCGAATTGGGCTTACAGACGCCGCTGACCAGTGCCAAAGTACGCAAGGCGCTTGCCGGATTGCCGCTGGAATGGCGGGAAGGCGGATCGACGACCGGCATGGTCGCCACGCTGAAAGGTGAGAAACCCGGCCGCCGCGTATTGCTGCGTGGCGATATGGATGCGCTGCCGATGGCGGAGGAAACCGGGCTGGACTTTACCTCCACTATCGAAGGGCGCATGCATGCCTGCGGTCACGATACACATACGGCGATGCTGGTCGGTGCGGCAAAGCTGTTATGCGCGCAGCAAGCGGAACTTGCCGGGGAAATCCAGTTCATGTTCCAGCCGGGGGAGGAGGGGCATCATGGGGCGCGCTTCATGCTGGACGATGGGCTAATCGATCCGCTGCCCGATGCCGCCTTCGCGCTGCATATCATGCCCAACGCGCCCTACGGCGTGGTTGCCGGAAAGCCCGGCCCGCTGATGGCCGCCGCCGATCAGTTCGAAATCACGGTGTGCGGGCATGGCGGCCATGCCTCCATGCCGCACGACACATACGATCCGATCCCGGTTGCGGCCGAAATCGTTACTGCCGTCCAAGCGATGGTGACGCGCCGGTTCAACGCGGTGGACGCGGTGGTGGTAACCGTAACCCAATTGCACGCCGGGACGACGCACAATGTGATCCCCGACAGCGCGATGCTGGCCGGAACCATGCGCAGTCTTTCGCCCATGCATCGCGCCAAGCTGCATGAACTGTTGACACATGTGGCACAGTCCGTCGCCTCCGCACATGGATTGGAAGCGGAGGTCGTAATTACGCCCGGCTTCCCAGTAACGATTTGCGACGAAAGGGCAGTGATCCTTGGGCAAAAGGTCGTGCGCCGCGCGCTGGGCAGGGAAAGTTGGCGCGATCTGCCCGCGCCGATCATGGGCGCGGAGGATTTTGCGTATCTGCTTGAAAAAGTGCCCGGTGCGATGTTCTTCCTCGGTGTCGCGCCGGAGGGTGACGATTGGCATTCGTGCTGCGGAATTCATTCGCCGCGCATGCATGTCGATGAAAGTGCCTTGCCGATGGGAACCGCTGTGCTGGCCGGATGCGCCCTGCAATTTCTGGAACGGGGTTTCGATTGAAGGCCCCCTTCCATTTACCCGCGCCGACAATGCGGACATGATGGCCATCATAAGAGCCGGATGATTCGGCCGAAATTGAGGATGGAGAGGCGCATAATGGCACACCCGGCAGAGGCGGGGCGCGAGCCCTATTACCCGACATATTCCGATGCGCTGCACGCTCACGCGCAGCAACGCGGCGATCAGGTGGCGCTTCGGTTCGGCGATCGCGTTACCGATTATCGCACCTACGATGCCCATGCAACGCAGATCGCCAACGGATTGGCGGCAATGGGTCTGCAGAAGGGTGACCGCGTCGCATATTTCGGGAAGAACAGCGACCGATCCGTGGAACTGTGTCTGGGCGCAGCGCGAGCGGGCATGGTGTTCGTGCCGATCATCTGGCGGCTCGCCCCGCCGGAAGTCGAATTCATCCTGAACGATGCGGGCGCAAAAGTGCTGTTCGTGGAGCCGGAGTTCGCCGAAGCGCTGCCATTCGATGGCAAGACTATCCTGACCGATAACAGCTTCGATGCCTGGCGTGACGACCAATCGGACGCATCCCACGAAACAGCGGTCGATGCGCAGGACGGTATCCTCCAGCTTTATACATCCGGCACCACCGGCCTGCCCAAAGGCGTAGTGCTCAGCCATCATAATGGCACCCATCTGCGTCCTTTGATGAAAGAATATAACATCTATTGGTATTGCGCCGATCCAGGGGATTCCGTAATATTTGCAATGCCTTACGGACATATCGCCGGGGTCGGTACCGCATTGGGCGCGGTGCTGGGCGGGCAGGAACTGATAATCCACCGCGAATTCGATCCCGCACTGATGATCGCCGATGTCGAGAAATATCGCGTAAAATGGCTGTTTCTGGTGCCTGCCGCGATCGGGTTGATGCTCGCCCATCCCGATGCGGCCAAAGCGGATTTTTCTTCGGTGAAGGGCCTGACATACGGCGCCAGCCCGATCCCGCTCGACCTGCTGAAGGAAGGAGTCGATCGGTTGAAATGCGATTTCGCCCAGCTTTACGGGCTTACCGAAACATTCGGCACCGTCATCAGTCTGTCGCCGGACGATCACAAACCCGACAATATCGTCGGGCGCGAACACGTCATGAAATCTGCCGGCAAGCCGTTACCCGGAGTCGAGGTACGCATTCTCGATGAAAATCTGCAGCCGCTGCCGAACGGGCAGACGGGCGAGGTCACCATTCGCAGCGAATGCGTGATGCTGGAATATTGGAACCGCCCCGAAGAAACCGAAAAAGCGATGCTGGACGGCGACTGGTTCCGCACCGGCGATGCGGGGATGATGGACGATGACGGCTATCTGTTCATCCAGGACCGGATCAAGGATATGA
>JBAUIN010000083.1:0-4116 GCA_049682975.1 Pontixanthobacter sp.
CCTCTCCCCCTCCCAACCACCCGATCATCCTGGAGATTACCATATCGGGTGGTTGGGAGGGGGAGAGGGCTGGCACCGCCCAAGTCGTAGGCTGGATAGCAAACACTAAAGCGTAAACCCTTCACCCAAATATAGCCGCTTCACATTCTCATCCGCCACAAGTGCCTGCGGTGTTCCAGCAAACAGCACCTGCCCGCCATAGATGATGCAGGCACGGTCGACGATTTCCAACGTCTCGCGCACATTGTGGTCAGTTATCAGCACGCCGATATTTCGGGTTTTCAGATCGGCGACCAGATCGCGAATGTCGCTGATCGACAGGGGATCGATCCCGGCGAAGGGTTCGTCCAGCAGCATGATGGAGGGTTTCGCCGCCAGCGCCCGCGCAATCTCGCAGCGCCGCCGTTCCCCGCCCGACAAGGCCATGGCGGCGGAGGATCTGAGGCGGGTGAGGCCGAATTCATCCAGCAACCGTTCCAGTTCGGCGGCGCGGGTGCCCTTATCCGGCTCCACCATTTCCAACACGCAATTGATGTTCTGTTCTACCGTCATTCCGCGGAAAATACTGGTTTCCTGCGGCAGATAACCCAGGCCCAGGATTGCGCGGCGATACATCGGCAGTTTGGTGACATCCTCGCCGTCCATCAGAATGCGGCCCGCATCGGGGCGGACCAATCCCATGATGGAATAGAAACACGTCGTCTTGCCCGCGCCGTTGGGGCCGAGCAGGCCAAGCACTTCGCCCTTGCCGACGGTCAGCGAAATATCGGTCAAGATCGCGCGCTTATCATATGCCTTGGCGATCGAAATCACTTCCAGCCCGCCCTGCGGCAGGGGCGCATTCGCATCCACCGGCAAATCCGCCATGTTCTTTTCGGCAGGGTAGGTGTCGGCAATATCCATAGTGCGATCAATAGCAGCCCATGATGGGTTGGAAAGCCCCGTGCGTTCACCCACCCGGTCCCGCCAAGTGCATCGGTAATTCTGTGCCCTTGATTGTCAGCCCGTTTATTGGAATAACTACTCCATAAGAAAAATGCCGGGCAGCGATCCGGCGGCTTTTGGGAGAAAGCACATGGGCAAAACGCTGAACGAAGCAACGCGCTATTCGCGCAACTATTCGGCTCCGGTGGAACCGGCTGCTCGTTTGGATTGGCGCAAGCGAATGAGCGACAATGTGGCCTATGCGCTCATCGTTTATACCGCCATCAACATCGTCGCGACGATGGGGGCCATGAAGGCGACCGGGCTGAAGTCGCTGGCTTTATTGGCGCTGGTCGTGCTGGTGGCCGGTATCATTCCCGCCTGCCGCTGGTTCGAACGCCGCTGGCGCAATTTGAGCGACGAGGCTGCAGCGGACCCGGCCTTGTCGTCGACATTTCGGCGCGACCAGATATTGCTGTGGTTGCTCGCCATCGGGCTGCCCGTGGGTCTGACCATGCTGTTGCAGGCTGCCGCCGCCGCATTGTAACCCGGCACATATTCGCTTACCGACGTCGTTATCGACAGTCGGCGCGCTCGCCGATGATACATGGCGGCAGCGAGACGATGACTATGCACATTTTGCGGCGGCTTCTGCCCCTTTGGTTCGTCTGTTTAAGTGCGCCGCTCCACGCCATTCTGCCTACCGCGCCGGAGGCACCCGCGGTGGAAGAAGCGGCTGCGCCCGAACGCACTATCGCCGCACAAACCGATCCGCAGGACGATACGCGGATAACCGAACGCTTAAGCGGAATTTTCGGGGCGGCCGATGCGTTTTCCGCCGTCAACGCGCAGGTGGAGCAGGGTGTGGTTACGCTGACCGGGACCGCCGCTTCGCAGGAAGACATCGACGAAGCGGAAAGCCTTGCACGGCAAGTGCAGGGCGTCGTCACCGTGCAGAACGAAATCGACCGCGATCTGTCGCTGGGCGAGAATTTGGGCGGCCTGAGCAAACTCAGCAAATTGTTCACCGATTTCGTTAAAGCTCTTCCGTTGATCGGTGCCGCATTGATCGTCGCGTTCGTCATCGCGCTGATCGGTTATCTGATTGCGGGTTTTTCCAAGTTCTGGCGGCGGGTCGCACCCAATGTGTTTCTCGCCGAACTAATCGCCAGCGCCATTCGGTTCGTGTTCGTAGTCGGCGGATTGGTCATCGCGCTCGACATGATCGGGGCCGGGGCGCTGCTCGGCGCAGTATTGGGCGGGGCGGGCGTGGTCGGTGTGGCGCTCGGCTTCGCGATGCGCGACACGATCGAGAATTACGTGGCGTCCCTCATGCTGAGCCTGCGTCAGCCGTTTCGCGCCAACGATCACGTTATGATCGACGATCTGGAAGGGCGTATCATCCGCCTAACCAGTCGCGCGACCATTATGATGACGTTGGATGGCAACCATCTGCGCGTGCCGAACTCAACCGTGTTCAAAGCTACGATCCTGAATTTTACGACCAATCCCAACCGCCGTTTCGAATTCGAGATGGGCATCGACGCGGACGACGACCCCAATGCGGCACGGCGGCTGGGGCGCGACACGCTGGCAACATTGCCTTTCGTGCTGAACAAACCCGCGCCGGAAGGGCGATCGGAACAGGTCGGCGATTCCAACATCGTCATCAAATATCTGGCCTGGATCGATCAGCGCGAGGCCGATTGGCACAAGGGGCGTAGTCGGGCGATCGCGGCGGTCAAGACGGCGCTGGAAGAAGCAGGTTTCGGCCTTCCCGAACCCATTTACCGCCTGCGTTTCGACGAACGCACTATGCCACTGCCGTTCGAGAACATCGAGCATAAGCCATCGGCGGATTCGCCGTCGCCCAAATCACGCAAGACGAAACCGGAACCGGAAGCGGCGACGACGCGCGACCCGGTCGAAGCCGAACCGGATCATGAAGATGTCCGGCCGCAAGACGAAATTGCGCAAATGGTCGATGCCGAACGGGCCGCCGACCCCGGCAGCGACGATTTGCTAAGCGATGACCGTCCAAAGGAATAGGCGGTCCGAAAAGTTGGCGTCAGTCCAGCTTTGGCTCCGGCTCGTCCTGCTTCGCTTCGCCTTCATTCTTCGCTAGGTCGATCGCATCGAGCAACACCTGCTTCGCTTCCTTCGCATCGCCCCATTGGCCGACGCGCACCCATTTCTCGGCTTCCAGATCCTTATAATGAGTAAAGAAATGCTCGATCTGCTGGAAGATGATGCTGGGCAGATCCTTGGTTTCGGCAATGTCGGAATAATACGGGAAGGTCGTGTCCATCGGCACGCAGATCAGTTTTTCGTCCCCGCCATGCTCGTCTTCCAGATTCAATACACCGATCGGGCGGCAGCGTACGACGCAGCCGGGAATGAATGGGCTGCGCGCGATCACCAGCGCATCCAGCGGGTCGCCATCGGGCGAAAGCGTGTGCGGAATGAAGCCGTAATTGGCGGGATAGCGCATCGGCGTGTGCAGGATGCGATCGACGAACAATGCGCCCGATGCTTTGTCGAATTCATACTTCACCGGTTCGCCGCCGGTGGGCACTTCGATGATGACGTTCAGGCTTTCGGGCGGATTGTCGCCGATGCCGATCTTGCTGATATCCATGATTTTTCTTTCGATTGGTTGGGCCTCGTCTGCGAAGCCCAGAAATTGGGTGAGGGGCGGATAGCTGTCGATGGCGGCGAGGCCAAGGGTGAAATGCTGCATTGCGGTAGGGTGTTACGGTCGGATGGGCGTATTGTGTGCCAATTCGGTAGAGCCTATGCGGCATTGCTTATGAGTAACGAAACGCCAAAAGCCATTCGCGGCACGCAGGATATCTTCGGGCCGGAGGCGGAAGCGTTCGCCTTCGTGGTCGAAACGTTCGAGCGCGTGCGCAAACTCTATCGCTTTCGCCGCGCCGAGATGCCGGTGTTCGAAAAAACCGAGGTGTTCGCCCGGCCCCTGGGCGAAACGACCGATGTGGTTTCGAAGGAAATGTATTCGTTCGAGGATCGCAGCGGAGATTCGCTCACCCTGCGGCCCGAATTCACCGCGGGCATCGCACGCGCTTTCGTAACGAATGGCTGGCAGCAACACGCGCCATTGAAGTTGGCGACACATGGTCCTCTGTTCCGCTACGAGCGCCCACAAAAGGGCCGCTATCGCCAGTTCCACCA
>JBAUIN010000084.1:0-5663 GCA_049682975.1 Pontixanthobacter sp.
AACTGGCCGCCGCGACCGACAGGCGGCCATTGTCGAGGCTTTGCATCGCGGTCGCGAAACCCTTGCCCTCTTCGCCGCCGAGCAGAGCGTCGCCGGCCACTTTCACATCGTCGAAATAGATATCCGCGATGTGACTGCCCGACTGTCCCATCTTTCGGTCGGGCTTGCCGACCTTGATCCCATCCAATTCCATATCGACCAGAAACGCGCTGACATGGGCGTTGCGCGGTTGTGCATCGGGACGCGTGCGCGCCATGATCAGCCCCAGTTTCGCATGCGGCGCGTTGGTGATGTAGCGTTTGGAGCCGTTGAGGACGTAGCCGTTACCTTGCCTTTTTGCGGTGGTCGCCATCGCCGCACTGTCCGATCCGCTGCCCGGTTCGGTCAGGCCGAAACAGGCGATTTCCCCGGCGGCAAGACGGGGTAGCCATTCCTGCTTCTGCTCCGCCGTGCCCGCTTTCTTCAGCGCCGAACATACCATGCCCAGATTGATCGAGGTGATGGAGCGATAGGCGGGCAGCGCGTAGCTCAGCACGCGGATCGTTTCGACATATTGCGGCACGTTCATGCCCGACCCGCCATATTCTTCCGGCATGGTAAGGCCGAACAGACCCATGTCGCGCATTTCGTCCAGCAAATCCTCAGGGATGCGATCGTTCGCGATCACGTCTTCTTCCGCCGGGATCAGCCGTTCGCGGACATAGCGTTGCAACTGTTCGATAAATTGTGCGAAAGTTTCGGCGTCCATTCCGCCATCTGCGGAAATCTGTGCGGCGGTTTCGGTCATGCAATGCTCCCTCGAAGCGATGATTTTGATTATAGTCGATGTGAAACGCTGCCGCGTCAATCCTGTCGCTTGTCGGTATCGGAGCTTTTCGCGCCAGGCCGTCCCGCCTCCACCATCTCGGCGGCATCGCCGAGCGCGCGTTCCTCGTCCAGCGTCGGTACGGCGGGCGCGGATCCATCGTCGCCCGCGCTACAGGACGCGACCGACAATGCGGCGATCGTAAGTGCGATGTTCCTCATCGCGACAGCATAGCGCCAATCGGCTAAAGAAAAAGCGGGCGAATCGCCGAAACGAATCGCCCGCCTGTCCTCATCTACGAGAGCTGAAAGAGATCAGTTCTCGATTTCGCGCCGTGCGGCTTCGGCCGCGCGATCGACGGCGGCACTTCCTTCACGGCGAATGGCCTCTTCTCCGCGCTGCCCGGCGTCGCGAGCGATTGCGCGCACATCGGCTGCGGCTGCGGCGGCTGCGGCACCGGCATCGTCGGCTTCGCGCGCGACGGAGGGTCGCGGCGCTTCATCGTCGCGATCCGCTTCCGATGTCGGCACGGCGGCCGGTCCGGACTGAACGGCGCCGCTGTCTTCGATCGGCATTTCGTCGATCTCGGCAACCGCTTCTTCAGCGGGAATTTCGACGTTTTCCGCTTCCGCTTCGACGGAAGCATCTTCGGACGATCCGCATGCCGACAGGGCAAGTGCCGCCGTTGATGCGAGAGCGATGGATACGAATTTCTTCATGCGGTGAACTCCTGACATCGACCGTATATGCGCGCCGCTTACACTATTTTGAATTAATGGGCCATTGTAAAAAGCACCACGATCAAAACTGTGGGGAAGGGTGTTTGCGTGGCAATACGGCTCTGCCATGGATGCCGCGATGTCTGTCGATCCTGTTACAACCGAACGCCCCGCCGCATCGCTTGAAAATGCGCGTGAACGGTTGCGCGAAATTTTCGGGTTCGACGATTTTCGCGGATCGCAGACGCAGGTGCTGGAACGGATCATGGGCGGCCATTCGACACTGGCGGTCATGCCGACCGGGGCGGGCAAATCGCTGACCTATCAACTGCCCGCGACCATGTTGCCGGGAACCTGCATCGTCATCTCGCCTCTGATCGCCCTGATGCACGATCAGCTGCGGTCGGCGCGCGCCAATGGCATTCGGGCGGCGACCCTGACCAGCGCCGACGCCGATTGGCGCGAAACGATGGATGCCTATCGCGCGGGCGGGCTGGACTTGTTATATGTCGCGCCAGAACGCGCCAGCCAGCCGCAGTTCTGCGATTTCCTGACCTCCAGCCCGATCGCGATGTTCGCGGTGGACGAGGCGCATTGCGTGTCCGAATGGGGCCACGATTTCCGCCCCGACTATCGCCAGCTGCGCCCGCTAATGGACCGGTTCGAAGATGTGCCGCGCCTCGCCCTCACCGCAACGGCGGACGAGCGCACGCGGGCGGATATTCTGGCGCAATTGGGCATCCCGACGGAAGGGCTGGTGCTGGCCGGGTTCGATCGCCCGAATATCCGTTACACCATCCGCCCGCGCGACAATCCGGTGCGGCAGGTCGCGGCATTGATGGCGGAGGCACCGGGGCCGGGCATCGTCTATGCCCCCACCCGGCGCAAGGTGGAGGATATTGCGGAGAAGCTGGCGGCGTCGACCGGGCGGACCGTCCTGCCCTATCACGCCGGTTTGCCTGCAGAAGAACGGGCGGCGAACCAGGCGGCATTCGTGGCGTCGGAGGATATGGTGATCGTCGCGACCATCGCGTTCGGGATGGGCATCGACAAGCCGGATGTCCGCTTCGTGGCACATGCGGGCATCCCTAAATCGATCGAGGCATATTATCAGGAAACCGGGCGTGCGGGGCGCGACGGCGATCCGGCGGTGGCGCAGATGCTATGGGGCGCCGCCGATTTCGCGACCGCCCGTCAGCGCGTGGCGGAACTGCCCGAAGACCGGCGGGAGGATGAGCGCGCCCGACTCGACATGTTGGCCGCTCTGGTCGAAACGCCTAGCTGCCGCCGTGCGATCCTGCTTACGCATTTCGGCGAAGACCCGCCTGCGACCTGCGGTAATTGCGACAATTGTCTGCACCCGCCTAAAGTGACCGACGTGACGGAAATCGCGCGCAAATTCCTGTCCGCCGTGTATCGTACCGGACAGAGCTTCGGTTTCGGCCATATCCAGAAAGTGCTGACCGGCAGCGTTGACGATCGGATCACGCAACGCGGGCATGACAGGCTGAGCGTGTTCGGCATCGTCATGGGGGAGGATGCCGCGATGCTCAAACCTCTGTCGCGCGCCTTGCAGGCCCGCGGCGCGCTGGTGTCGACCGAACATGGCGGTTTGGCGCTGGGCGGCGCGGCCCCGCCGATCCTGAAAGGCGACGCGCCGGTGGAGATCGTCATACCGCCCAAAAGCACCGGCGGGGGGCGAGGTAGAGCACGCGGTCGCGACGTAACGCCCAACCCGGTCGGTGATCCGCTGTTCGAGGCATTACGCGATCTGCGCCGCGATCTGGCGAAGGAAGCGCAGGTGCCGCCTTACATCATCTTCAACGACGCGACCCTGCGCGATATGGCGGCACAGCGCCCGCAAACGCTCGATGATTTCGGACGGATCAGCGGAGTCGGCGCGAAGAAACTGGCGGCATTCGGCGATGCGTTCCTGCGGACAATCCAGGATAACTGAATGCTGACGATGCTTCGGCGGAACATCCGCCCGCGTCTCCTCGTTATATCCTTACAAAGGAGTGTATGATGGCAGGCGGATGGGCGCGCGATGGCGCGGTGCAGGATCAGATCGACGATACGGTAAGCGATGCGGTCAAGGCCGCACGGGCCAAAATGCCCGATGGTGAAAGCGCGAAATATTGCGACGATTGCGGTGAAGTCATTGCTGCGAAACGCCGCAAAGCGCTACCCGGCGTGCGAACCTGTATCGCCTGTCAATCGGAACGCGATGGCACGGCGCGCATATCCGGCATCAACCGCCGTGGCAGCAAGGACAGTCAGCTTCGATGAGCAAGAATTTCATTCGCGCGCAACACGCCGCTCCGCAGCATGGTCTGTCGAAATTTGCCGGGCGCATCGCGCGCAGCGAACGACCATGGTTACGCGATCGGCTTATTTCGCGTTTCGTAAAAGCATACGATGTCGATATGGACGAGGCGGAGCGGCCCGAGGGACAGTATCGCAATTTCAACGACTTCTTCACGCGAAGCCTGAAACCCGGTGCCCGACCGTTAGCCAATGCGACGACGGAGGTAATCTGCCCCGCCGATGGCGCGGTGAGCCAGATCGGGCGGATCGAACAGGGCCGCATCGTTCAGGCGAAGGGGCAGAGCTATACTGCGAAAGAACTGCTGGGCGGCGATGCCGCGTTGGCCGATCGGTTCGAAGGCGGCAGTTTCATCACCGTCTACCTCTCACCCAGCGATTACCACCGGGTCCACATGCCCACCGGCGGTACGTTGAAAAGCACGACCTTCATCCCTGGCGATCTGTTCTCCGTCAATACTGCCACGGCTGCTGGTGTGGAACGGCTGTTCGCGCGCAACGAGCGGCTTTCCAGTATCTTCGATACGCCGCATGGGATGATGGGCAGCGTTATGGTCGGCGCGATGATCGTCGCCAGTATCGAGACGGTTTGGGGCGGTCTGGTCGAGGCGCATGGCAAGCAGGTCGTGCATGACGATTTCGGACAGGACGCACCGCGATTGAACGCAGGTGCGGAAATGGGGCGGTTCCTACTGGGGTCGACGGTAATTCTGCTGTTCGAACCGGGCAAGGTCGAATGGTCGGACGCATTGGAACCACTCAGCGTTGTGCGAATGGGACAGTCTATCGGGAAATGGACATAGGTTCAGGCGGTTGCATCGAAGCCTTTCGCATAAGTGACTTCGCCGCTCGGTTCATCGCCATCCAGCACCAGACGTTGGAAATACGTTGCCGGGGCTCCGCTATACGTCAACACAGGATCATGTTCGAAGCCGAAGCGTCCATAGAATATCGGATCGCCCATTAGGACGATCCCGCATGCGTTTTTCTGTCGCATATCCGCAATGCCACGCTGGACCAGCCGAAATCCAATCCGCTGGCCTTGCAATTCGGGTAGCACCGATACAGGGCCGAGACCGTACCAATTTGAAGTGCCGTCGCTTATCGTCACTGGCGAAAACGCGATATGGCCGACCAACCGATCCTCCGTTTCCGCAACCAGTGACCAGCTTAGATCCCCGTCACTGCGCAATGCGTCGATAATGGCCGGTTCGTTTCCGTTGCTATGCGCCGTACCTTCGAAAGCGGCGGCAGTCAGCGCATGTATGGCGGTTTCATCGCCAGCCGCTTCGGGTCTGATAGTGATGGCGGTCATTGCAAGATATGTCCCGATCGATCGCGTTTGGTGGCGAGGTAGTCGCGATTATGCGGATTGTCGGGCAGTTGGTGCGGCACGCGTTCCGCCACGTTGATATCCGCCCCCGCCAGCGCATCCACTTTCGCCGGATTGTTCGTCATCAAGCGAATGGTTCGCGCGTTCAGCAGTTCCAGCATTCGCGCCGCCACCGGAAAATCGCGCGCTTCGTTCGGGAGGCCCAATCGCCGGTTCGCATCGACCGTGTCGAACCCCTGATCCTGCAAACGATAGGCGCGCAGTTTGTTGATGAGGCCGATCCCGCGCCCTTCCTGCCGCAGATAGAGCAGTACACCCCAGCCGCCATCCGAAGCCTCCTTGGCCATTGCCGCCAGCGCGGCGTTCAATTGCGGACCGCAATCGCATTTCAGGCTGCCGAGAATGTCCCCGGTCAGACATTCGGAATGCAGGCGGACGAGCGGGGCGCGATCGCCGCTTTGCCGACCGATAATCAACGCGA
>JBAUIN010000085.1:0-2126 GCA_049682975.1 Pontixanthobacter sp.
ACGCCGCGCAGTTCTTCCAGGGTTGCGGACTTGTCTTCGACAGCGTCCAGTTCCCATGGCTCTTTCGCAGCCTGTTCGGCCAGATCGATGATCGCGCCGATCACCTTTTTGCTTTCGTCATGCGCGAACATGATCGCGCCGAGCATTTCTTCTTCGGTCAATTCCTTCGCTTCGGATTCGACCATCATCACCGCGTCGTTGGTCGCGGCGACCACCAGGTCGAGGCGACCATCATCGTCCAGCGCATTGGAAAGCGACGGGTTCAGCTCATATTCGCCATCGCGGAAGCCGACACGCGCCGCACCGATCGGCCCCATGAAAGGCAGACCCGAAATGGTCAGTGCAGCGGAGGCTGCAACCATTGCGACGATGTCCGGTTCGGTTTCGCCGTCATAGGACAGAACCTGGCAGATCACGTTGATTTCGTTGTAGAAACCTTCGGGGAACAGCGGACGCACGGGGCGATCGATCAGGCGGCTGGTCAGCGTTTCCTTTTCGGTCGCGCGGCCTTCACGCTTAAAGAAACCGCCGGGAATACGGCCGGCGGCAGAGAATTTTTCCTGATAATGCACGGTGAGCGGGAAGAAGTCCTGCCCTTCCTTCACATTACGCGCGGCGGTCACGGCGCACAGCACCACGGTTTCGCCATAGGTGGCCAGAACGGCACCGTCTGCCTGACGGGCAATCTGTCCTGTTTCGAGGGTGAGGGTTTTGCCGCCCCACTCAATCGATACGGTTTTCTTGTCGAACATGTATTTTCCTTAAATCGTACCCGCGGGCCATATTGCCGTAGCGGGGCCTTCTTGTTTCCGGGTGGTCCGGCCCGGGCCGGTGTGGAACCGTTTTCGGTCCCGTCAGGCCCCGCCGCCGAATTGCGACCGGGTGCCCGATAGAGAAACGGCCCCCAGGTGGGAGCCGTTCCGAAATTCTTATTTACGCAGACCCAGCTTCTGGATCAGATCGTTGTACCGTTGCACATCGATCCGCTTCAGATAGGCTAGCAGGCTGCGGCGTTTGTTGACCATGGTCAGCAGGCCGCGGCGCGAATGGTTGTCCTTGTGGTTGGACTTGAAATGGTCCGTCAGATTGCGGATGCGGGTCGTCAGGATAGCCACCTGCACTTCGGGCGAACCGGTGTCGCCGTCGCTCTGGCCGTGTTCCTTGATTACGTCCTGCTTTTCTTTCGCGCTGATCGTCATTATATTTTACTCCGCGACATCGTGAAGATTGAAACCCCGCACGATTTTCATCGCGCCATCGGTAAGCTCGACCAGTGCGACGGGAATGTCCCGGTACATGGCGCAATAGAGCCCGTCGGTATGGGGCTGTCCGGTCAAGACCCGGCCCTGGCGGACCGAAGCTGCCTGTTCGGACGTGAGGGTAAGAGCCGGGATGTCGTCCAGCCCTGCCTCCAGCGGCAGCATTACGTCTTTCAGTGGCGCGCCCTTACCGATTTCATTCAATCTGTCCAGCGAAATCGCGCGGGTTTCGTCGAACGGCCCGGCCTTTAAGCGGCGCAGATAAGTGACATGGCCGACCGTGCCGAGCGCGTGCGCGATGTCGCGCGCGAGGCTGCGGATATAAGTGCCTTTACTCACATGCGCGGTGAGCGTGACGGCGTCGGCCAGTTCCAGCGGTGCCCCGGGGTCGTAGGGGTCCGGACGGCCGAGAGTGGTTTGGAAGGTGGAGTGAATAGTATCGTCATTCCCGCGAGCGTGGGAATCCGCAACGTCTAATTCGGTGCCTGGTGTCTCTGGGTCCCCGCCTTCGCGGGGATGACGATGGGTCGTTAAAGAGTAAATGGTGACTCGCCGCGTTTTCAACTCCACATCCTCACCCGCACGCGCCCGATCGTATGCACGCTTCCCATCGATTTTGATGGCGGAAAATGCCGGCGGCACCTGATCCAGCTCGCCTTCGAAATGGTCCAGCACCCCCTCGATCGCCAACATTGGCGGGCGGCGATCGGAGGTGAGGACAACCTCGCCCTCGCTATCCACTGTCGAGGTTTCTTCACCGAACTGCACGGTAAATTCGTAGATTTTGCTTGCATCCAGCATCCGCCCGGCCAGCTTCGTCGCTTCGCCCAAGGCGATCGGCAGCACGCCCTGCGCCAGCGGGTCC
Source organism: Pontixanthobacter sp. (assembly GCA_049682975.1). GTDB lineage: Bacteria > Pseudomonadota > Alphaproteobacteria > Sphingomonadales > Sphingomonadaceae > Pontixanthobacter. Next base: position 2,125 of record JBAUIN010000085.1, read on the forward strand.
AG
>JBAUIN010000086.1:0-9520 GCA_049682975.1 Pontixanthobacter sp.
TGGGCGACCGGGTCATGGGAGGTGCGAAAACCGGGGCGATGGCGGATTTCGCCGTCGTTCCGGCGGGGGCGCTGCGGCCCATTCCCGACAGCCTTGACTATGAAAGGGCTGCCGCATTGGGCGCAGCCTACACCACCGCCTATACCGCGCTCGTCGAATTAGGCGATCTGCGCGCAGGGCAATGGATGCTGGTCAATGGGGCCAGCGGAGGCGTGTCTCTGGCCGCGATCGATCTGGCCCGGCATTTCGGTGCGAAAATTATCGCGGCCACCGGGTCACCGGAAAAGATGGACCGAATTGCGCGTCTCTACGAACCCGACGCCGTGATCGAAGCCAAGGGTCGGTTCCGCGAGCAGGTCACTAAGATTACCGACGGCGCCTTGTGCAATCTCGTCTGCGATCCGGTTGGCGGGGACGTGTTCGAGGAAAGCACGCGCTGCGTCGCATTCGGCGGCAAACTGCTGGTCGTTGGCTTCGCTGGTGGCCGCATCGCACAAATCGCGACGAACATTCCGCTCATCAAAGGCTTTTCGATCGTCGGTGTTCGGGCAGGCGAATATGCGCGACGCTTCCCCGAACGCGGTCAGCGGATTGCGAATGCAGTATCCGAATTGGCTAGTAACGGCTCGATAAATCCCGCCATCGACCGCGTGCTGCCATTATCGCAATGGCGCAACGGGTTTTCCGCGATGGCAAACCGCGAATTGGTCGGCAAACTCATACTGAAACCGGGTGCTTAGCACGTTGTAAGCGCTAAACACCGCGCATCGAAAAATTAGAGGCCCGAAATCAACTCGTCGGCCAGTCGCGCATCGGCGGCACTCGTATGCTTTTGCGCGATCAGGTGCTTGGATGCCGAAGTCGCCGCCGTGGCGGCGCGACGGCGAACGTCATCGACCGCATCCCGCTCGGCAGCGGCGATCTTGTCTTCCGCCATCCGTGTCCGGCGTTCGACCATAATGGCGCTGTCTTCTTCCGCCTTGGCGAGAATGCCATCGGCTTCGCGCTGCGCCGCTTCGGTCATGGCAACCGCGTCTTTCTCCGCGTTGGCAATCTTATCCGCATATTCGTTGCGCAGCGCTTCCGCCTCGGCGCGAAGTTTCTTGGCTTCGTCGAGCTGTTCGCGAATGGCGGCGATGCGATTGTCCAGTCCGCCGGTAATCATACCTGGAACCTTCTTCCACAGCATGATTGCGATCAAAAACAGCATGGACAGCGAAACCCAAAAGGTCGTGTCCAGACCGAACAATGTGGGCCCGGGGTTGTAAGCACCCTCCCCGACTGCCGCGGCGGCGGCCATCATCATGATCGGATCAAGCATGAACCATCGCCTTCTTTACTGCCGCCGATGCGTCCGCCTTCGTTACCTTGATGCCCGCCATTTGGGCGACGATGTCCTGCGCAGCCTCAGCCGCGACGGATTCGACCTCGGTCAGAGCGTTCGACCTGGCGTTTGCAATGTCGGCTTCTGCGGTTTCGACTCGTTGGTCGAGGCGATCCTGTGCAGCCGCCAGTTTGCGATCGCTGTTCGCGACAGCTTTCGCCTTTGCATCGGCGATCACGGCCTGAGCGTCGGCGCGATTCTCGTTCTCACGCTTGCGCCACGCCTCTTCTTCTTCATCCGCTTTTGTACGCGCTTCGTCGGCGGCCTTGAGGTCGGCGGCGATTTGCCCGTCCCGTTCCGAAATGGTTTCCATCACCCGGGGAACCATGCCCCGGCCCACGACGAAAAACACGAAGCCAAAGGTCACCAACAGCCAGAATATCTGGCTGGAATAGGTTTCCATGATCTGCGCTATTTGAGGCATGGGCGGACGTCCAAATACAGGCGGAAATAGTCATCGGGCGACGGTAGGGGCCACCGGATGGCGCCCGACCGTCAGCCAGATCAGGCGACGAAAATCAGGATCATCGCAACCACGAAGGATAGCAGGCCGAGAAGTTCGGCAGCCGCGAAGCCGATGAACAAACGTCCCTGTTGACCGTCGGCCGCACCCGGATTGCGAAGCGCGCTTTCGAGGAAGGATGCGAACACGTTACCCACGCCCAATGCGGCCATGCCGGCACCGATAGCTGCGAGTCCCGCACCGAGTAGCTTTGCTGCTTCTGCGTCCATTGTAATTACTCCTTGGAAAAATCGTGTAGATTGAGGGATGGTTTAGTGAAGGTTTTCGGCATCGTTGATATACAGCGATGTTAGCAACGCGAAGACATAGGCCTGGATACCGGCGACCAGGACTTCCAACGCACTGATCCCGATCATGAGCAGGAATGTCGGCAGGCCGACCAATGCGGCGAAGCCTGCACCGGCATTCCCGCCGGAAATGACGAAGCTCGACAAAACCTTCAACAATACGTGTCCGGCCATCATTGCGACGAAAAGACGCAAGGCTAGACTGAAGGGCCGGACCAGGAAGGAAATAAGTTCGATCGGGAACAGCACCGGGATCATCGGCCACGGTGTCCCGTGCGGCACGAACAGGCTGAAAAATTTGAAGCCGTGCTTCCAGAAACCGACGATCAGAACGATCGAGAAACTCAGGATCGCAAGAACGCCGGTCACGGTGAAATGGCTGGTGAAGGTGAAGGGATGCAGGCCGAACAGTCCGATCGGAAGGAGGCCCAGAATATTGGCAAACAGGATGAACATAAACAGCGAGAAGATATAGGGCACATATTTGCGCCCGTTCTTGCCGATATTCGCCTCCAGCATGTCGTCGATGAAGCCGGTGAAGCTTTCGACCATCATCTGCCAGCGGCCTGGCACCAGTTCGCGCTTCATGCCGCCCGCGACGAACAGCGTCAGCAGGACGGTCGTGATCGCCATCCACAGCGCGCTGTTGGTGAAGGCGATGTTGTATCCGGCCAGTTCCCAACCTTGCGAACCCATCAGGGGTTCGATCTGGAACTGCTTCATCGGATCGACTTTGCCAGGTTCGGCTGCCACGTCTTGAACGCCCCTACGCGTGTAGAACAATCGCTGTTTCGCACTGGCCAGCCCCGCCGGTTAGCGGGGTGGTTCGTCCGATTGCGTGTTCGCCATTCGGAAAATGTTTCTGAACGCGACACCTATCCCAAGGAACAGCATCACCAACAGACCCCAGGGCGATGTACCGGCGAAATAATCGATCGTTCCGCCGATAACCAATCCACCAAGAATCCCGCCGAGCAGATCCGCCAGAACCCGATTGCCGCTGCTGTAATTCGCATCGGCGCCGGTTCCCTGCGGTCGGTTACGTTCCTCTTCGCGCTGTTTTGCGGCGGTGAGCCGCGCATCCAGCGTGTCGATTCGCGCATCCTCGGCGATGAATTCCCGTGCGGGCTTCTCGTCGCTCATGCCTTGCTCCTGTAATTAGGTTCGCGGCACGGGCAAATAGCTGCCCGCCGAGGGCGTGGACCCATTAGGCGGGGGGTCCGATCAAGTCAACCGTGGGAGCCTGTCGATAGCACGTAATTAGATGTCCAAATCCGCCCGCGAACGATCAAACCCCGGCGCAGCGGCTGTCACGCTGAGGCGGGGCGCTAGTGCGTGTAGCCCATCCGCCGCTCGGTGTCTGATATTTCTCACCCGCTTCGGTGCGGGCAATCGCAAGGCAGCCTGCAGTAAATGCATATTCCTCCAGCGTGGAATTCGCGGCCTTGGCCCGATTGGCATAAACGGCGCGGCGTTTGATATTGATGTCGCGCACGATGCGCTGCAATTCGGCCGTTTCGGTACCGACGATACCCAGATAGCCATCCATCTTCTCACCGACCTGACCGGCGGAACGCGCCTGTGCGTAACCGGGATCACGCTGCGCCAGAGCGGTTCCGGCTGCACCGGTCAGGGCGACTGCCGCGGCGATTGAAATGAGCAGGGACTTTTTCATAATCATCGTTCCTATCGCGGTATCCTTACGCCGGCGGCGTTAGAAAATATCCGCATTTTCCTCAATCGTATTACCCGCATCTTCCGCCAGCCGGTAGATCACTTCCTGCGTGATGTTGATGTTTAGTTCGATCACAATCGGCTCCGACGGGGCATTTACCGTCACGCATCCTGCCGAAAGCAACGTCAGCGTCATCAAAAACACGGCACGGCCGAATGCCTTGGGTTTGGAGATAGTCATGGCTTATCCTCGCTGTCTGGATACTGAATGGGTTTGCGGTCGCCGCGCAATATAGCGGGCGTATCGGGATCGTCGTCTGCGGGAGTGTCCGGCGTGGCGGGGTCCGGATTGCCGTCTGCGGGACCGCCCTGAGGCACAAGGAACCGCGTACCGTCATCTTCCAGCAGCCCCAACTCGCGCGGATCGCGCACGGCGGCCGGGTCGTAGATCGATTTCAGACTGCCCATCAGTTTGTAGAACGGCGCGGTGATGTTCACCCTGAACCGGATCGGCAGTTTCGCGATTTCGCGGGTTATGAAATTGGTTTTCGTCCCCTCCCCTTGCGTAACGCCATCGAATTGCACCCGCGTTTCGATGTCTCCCGTGATCGGGCCGTCGACGGCGATGCTCATCGATTCGTAATCGAGACTGCGCAGGGTCTCGAACGCATAGTTCGCGATCGGTGACAGGTCTTCATAGGTCAGTTCACCGACATAGGATACGTTGCCCCCCGGCGGGCGCGATTGCAATCGTCCACCTATGATCCGCCCGAACCCTTCCTCGTCGAACACCAGCGGCAGCACACCGTCGAAAATGCCGGTGGCGGCGATGTTGCCGAGTTCCAGGTTCTCGACGAACAGGGCGGCATCCAACCCTTCCACTTCCAGCAGATAATCGCGCTCCTCCGCTTCGCCGAGGTTCAGTTCCACGGGCCGCAGATATAATGTTCCGCCCATGAAGGGCCAGGAACCCCCCGATACGCCCAAGAACTTTCCATCGCGCAGGCTGAAGGCGACCGATCCGTTCTCGACCTCGATCCCCGGATTGATCGAAGCGACATCGATGCGCTGATCGGGCGCGGTCGTCAGACTGAGAAGATCGGTAAAGGCAATGGTGCCGGAAGCGCCCTTCACCGGACCGAAGGCAGCGGCGAGATCGAGCGCATCCGACGAGAAGACACCCGAACTGGTCACGCTTTGCCCGCTCCAGTCGATCCGCCCCGTGCCGCGGATGATTCCATCGACATTCGCGACGACACCCAGCAGCAGGGGTGTGAGCATGTCCGGTTGCAACCCATCGTCGAACCGAAGCGCGCTGACATCCAGATCTGCCGATCCCGCGCCGGTGGACAAATTATGAGTTAGCGACACGCCAGTCACAGGGCGGCGATCGGTCGGGGCAAGCACCCGTGCGGTTGCGGTGACGATATTGTCCTCCAGTCGCAATCGTCCATCGACCACCGGCAGCGGCACGAAGCGGCCGGTTTCGTTTCTGTCCGACAGGATGAAGCGCGCATCGTCGATCGCAAGAACGCCGTTCGAATAGCGCCAGCGCCCTTCCGTTTTGGATAGATCGAGCGGTACCGCGGTGATGGCGATGTCGGCATCTTCGAACGTGCCATCGACATCGCGGCCGAACCGGGCCTTCAGGCCGCTAATATCGAACCGCGCAGCACCGCGATCCGGGCCGAGAACGATGGAGAGGTCGCGAGCGGAAGCAGCCCCGGGATAGGCAAAGCCGATCGGACCGCTTTTGACGCGGATCGGTGTTCCCGCGAGCGATCCGGCCACATCGAGCGAGGGGAGTCCTGCGGCAATGGCAAGCCGTCCGTTACCGAAGCGTACGATCGGTCGCCCGCGGGCCGGGCATATAGTTAGGCTGCGTCGGTCGAGCCGGAGATTGGCGTAGGATAACCCGTCGAACGCCACGCGAGTGCAGCGTTGCCATAGATCGATAACGCCGTTCGCGCGCAATTGCCCCGATACGGGCATCTGCAGATTACTTGCCCTCCCGCCAGGCAGGGGACCGCTCGCGCGCACTGAACCGTCGAAGCGATAGCCGCCATTGCGGGTGCGACTGATCTGCATTTGCGGAATGGCCAACGCGCTCGATCCGGCCAAATATCGCTGCATTTGCAGGCGGAAGGATGCGCCACTGCCCGTCTGCTCCATCCGCCCGGCCAGTTGGGGTAAATCATCGCCAGCAACGCGAAAGTTGCCTGAGATATTGGGCAATCCGGCGCCGGAATTCGCGTAGCGTATGCGGGAAGCGGATGCCAGCAAACCGCCGGACGCGTTACGCAGAACCGCCTCCGGCACGGTGACCGAAAGCGCGCCCGCTTCCCATCGCCCGGAAACCGATCCGCGCAACCGGCTGCCACGCGTTTCTGCTATCGTCGCGCGGCGGAACTTCGAAAGCAGCGGCGCTGCCAGCGTTCCATCGACCGATGTGGCGAGTGACGCGATAGCGGCGGGTATCGTATTGCCAAGGATCATATCAGTCGCGGCCAGATCCATTTCGGTTTCGGCAGTCGTAAATGCGCGGTCCGTGCGTATCGTGCCATTCAGATCGATCGTCGCGGCGCGCAACTCGGCCGTACGTAAATTTTCGCCCGTCACGTCATAATTTGCGAGGACGCCTTTATCGTCGAAGCGCAATTTGAGCGGCCCGGAAACCGCGCTTAAATCGCCGAACTGGGTTTCGATCGCTTCGGCGGCAATGCGACCCCGCCCTTCGAACATGCCATCATTCAACCCGATCGTTGCATTGGTCTGCCAGGCAAAACTCGTGAGGTTTACAGACGGCGGGCAGCGCAGCTTTGCCATGCGCAGCGGCCCACGGAACTGCAGATCATCACCGGCGGTTTCGATCGTTCCGTAGGCGCTTACCCGGCCCGCGCGGCATCCGCCCATTTCGGGTTCGGGCACGATAGCTGCCAGCGTCCCTTTAAAGCCATCGTCCAATGGCCCTTCTCCCTCCAGCTTCAATCCGACGTCGCCGAAATCCGTCTTAATCAACCCGCGCCCGTCGCGGATTGCAATATCGAGCGCGGGCAAGCCGCCATCCTCGGTTTCATTTCCGAACAGCGCCGGGTCAAGCGCGCCGAAACTCAGCGCTCCATTTCGATAGCTGCCATACAAACGTGGCTTGACCAGCGTGACCGTCGCGATCTCCGGCACGCCGAAGCCATAGGCCAGCGTTACGATGACCCGCTCTATGGTCAGGTCGGGACTGTCCGGATCGCCGATGACGACATTGGCGAGAACCTGCCGTTCGGTATCGATCCGCTCGACGTCGTATGTGGCGGGAATGCCCAGCTCGTCCAACTGTTCGCCGATCAGGTCGCGGGCAATTTGATCGCGTTCGATCCAGCCGATGACGACCAAAGTAAACAGGAGCAATATCAAAAGTACGAAAGCGCGCCCCATCGCAAAACGCCAGCCACGATCGGCCTTCCCCTCCGGCGCATCCGCGATTTGATCGACCGAATGGGTGGGATGCGGCGTCATGCGCTGCTACTTGCGCGCAAGCGCCTGCAAAGGCAATGAATTGCGGCGCGGGCTTTACCCGCAACCCTATTTAGACGGAATGACACAAATTGCCGCAAGACGCTGCCATAGCAACGAAACACCAAGGCGCCGGTCATCGGGCGCGCTTGCGGGAGCGGTTGCTGACGGGCGGCGCGGAGGCACTGGCCGATTACGAAGTGCTGGAATATTTGTTGTTTGCCGCAATAAAACAAGGCGACACCAAACCGGTGGCAAAGGCTTTGCTGGCTCGGTTCGGCTCGCTGGCGAGCGTGCTCAATGCCGATCCCAATGCCCTCCAAAGCGTTGCCGGTGTCGGTCAGACCAGTGCGGCGGCGCTGAAAGCAGTGGCGCTCGCGGCACGCCGAATGGCGCGCAGCGAAGTCGCGGAAAAGCCGGTTCTAAGCAGCTGGCAGGCTCTGCTTGACTACCTCACCATAGACATGGCGCATCTGACGGTGGAGCGCGTGCGGGTGTTATATCTCGATACGCGCAACCGACTCATTCAGGATCATCATGTCGGCGATGGATCGGTGGACGAGGCGGCCATCCATCCGCGCGAAGTCATCCGCCGCGGGCTGGATATCGGATCGACCGCACTCATTCTCGTTCACAACCACCCCAGCGGCAATCCCGAACCCAGCCGCGCCGACATCCATATCACCAAACGCATCGCGGAGGCCGGGCGTCTGCTGGGCATTACCGTACATGACCACGTCATTATCGGCCGTAACGGGCATGTTTCGCTGAAAGCCAAAGGATTGATCTAGGCAAAACCCGATAATGCAGAATGGTGATAGCCCGCCCCCGTGTCTTGCCACACGGCGTGTCCGGTTCTAGCCGCGCCGAACAGCAGGGCCGCGCGTAAAGGCCCCGACATTCTGGAGTAATCGCAATGGTCCCCCGCTACGCCCGCCCCGTTATGTCCGCCATCTGGGAGCCGGACGCGCGCTATCGCATCTGGTTCGAGATCGAAGCGCATGCGACGCAGAAATTGGGCGAATTGGGCGTGGTGCCGGAAAGCGGATCGAAAGCGCTATGGGATTGGTGGGCGACCGATCCGAAGATCGACGTGGCCGCGATCGACGCGAAGGAAGCGGTGCTGAAGCACGACGTTATCGCCTTCCTCGATTGGGTCGCGGACGAAGTCGGGCCGGAAGCGCGTTTCATGCATCAGGGCATGACCAGTTCCGACGTACTCGACACCACGCTGGCCGTGCAATTGAGCCGAGCGTCCGACATCTTGCTCGACGATCTCGATGCGTTGCTGGCGGCGCTGAAACGGCGCGCGGAAGAACACAAATATACGCCGACGATCGGGCGCAGCCATGGCATACACGCCGAACCGATGACCTTCGGGTTGAAACTGGCACAAGCCTACGCCGAATTCGATCGATGCAAAACCCGCCTGATTGCGGCGCGCGCAGAGATCGCCACCTGTGCCGTTTCCGGCGCAGTCGGCACTTTCGCGAACATCGATCCATCGGTGGAAGAATATGTCGCCGAACAGCTGGGTCTGACGCCGGAGCCCGTGTCCACGCAGGTCATCCCGCGCGATCGCCATGCGATGTATTTCACCACGCTGGCTGTCATCGCCAGTTCGGTGGAACGGCTGGCAGTCGAGATCCGGCATCTCCAGCGGACCGAGGTGCTGGAGGCGGAAGAATATTTTGCGCCCGGCCAAAAGGGATCGAGCGCCATGCCGCATAAACGCAATCCGATCCTGACCGAGAACCTTACCGGACAGGCGCGTATGATCCGCGCCTTCGCCCTGCCCGCGCTGGAGAATGTCGCGCTGTGGCATGAACGCGATATCTCACATTCTTCCGTCGAACGCTTCATCGGACCGGATGCGACCATTACCCTCGATTTCGCGCTGGCGCGGTTAACCGGTGTGATCGACAAGCTGCTAATCTATCCCGAACGAATGCAGGCGAATATGGACCGGATGGGCGGCCTGATCCATTCGCAGCGGGTGTTGCTCGCGCTAACGCAAGCCGGGACAACACGCGACAACGCCTATCGGCTGGTTCAGCGCAATGCGATGAAAGTGTGGGAGTCCGATGGCAAATTGTCCTTGCTCGACCTGCTGAAACGCGACGAGGAAGTGACTGCGGCTTTGTC
>JBAUIN010000087.1:0-2245 GCA_049682975.1 Pontixanthobacter sp.
GTGAGGTCGCCGTAATTACCGACGATGTGCCGATGGGCGTGTCGGTCGAGGATGCAGCGGATCACATCAAGCTGATCATGATCATGAACGATGTGTCGCTGCGCGGTCTGATCCCCGGCGAACTGGCAAAGGGCTTCGGCTTTTTCCAATCCAAACCCTCCAGCGCATTCTCCCCCGTCGCGGTTACGCCGGACGAGTTGGGCGATGCGTGGAAGGAAAGCCTCATCCATCTGCCTCTCGAAGTCGATTACAACCGCGAGCCATTTGGACGCGCCGAAGTCGGCAAGGATGCAACGTTCAATATGGCGCAGCTGGTCGCGCATGCGGCCAAAACCCGCAATCTGGGCGCCGGCTGCATTATCGGTTCGGGCACGATTTCCAATCAGGGGCCGGATGGTGACCCCGGCAAGCCCGTCAGCGAAGGCGGCGCAGGCTATAGCTGCATCGCGGAAATCCGCATGATCGAAACCATACGCGATGGTGAGGCGAAGACCCGCTTTATGGAACCGGGCGATACCGTAAAAATCCAGATGCGTGATAAGGATGGGCATTCCATATTCGGCGCGATCAAACAGGAAGTCGTGCAAGGATAAGGCGTTATGGAACTGGGCGATCCGCACCGCATTCCCGTGATCGTCGGTACGGGCCAGATCAACGATCGCCCATTCAAGGGCGCGGATGGGTTGAACCCAGTCCAATTGATCGAAGCGGCCGCTCGGAAAGCATGCGATGATGCCGGTGTCGACATTCTCGCACACACCGACTGGATGGGGCTGATCAATCAGATCGGTTTCGGTGAATTCGACGGAAAACTGGCTGAGGCTGTTACCGAGAAGCTTGGACTCACGCCTAAATTCGCGCGGGAGACGCCTTCCCCCACCGGTGACAGCCCTATCCTGCTTTTGAACGAGGCGGCCAACGCCATCGGGCGCGGCGAAGCCTCAGTTGCGCTGATCGGCGGGGCGGAAGCTCTGCGAACCGCGGCGATGCGGCGCAAGGAAGCGGAAGCGAGCGGCGATACCGGACCGTATCCCAAACGCATGCCCGTCGACCCAGAACCACGTCACACTTACGGCCTCAACACGCCGACCGATGTTTACCCTCTGTTCGAGAATGCCGCGCGCGCAAGCTACGGTCAGACCCTGGAAGAAGCGCAAGCAGAATCCGGCAAACTATGGGCGGGCATGTCGCGCGTCGCCGCCAAAACGCCGGGCGCGTGGATACGGGACAAACGGTCCGCCCAGGATATTATCGACATAACCGCCGACAACCGCCCTATCGCGTTCCCCTACACCAAGTTTCAAGTCGCCAACGCCGCCGTGAATCAAGGTGCCGCGTTACTCGTAACCAGTCTGGCCGTGGCGCGCGAAGCGGGCATCGCCGAAGAACGGCTGATCTATATCGGCAGAGGTGCGGCGGCGCATGAAGCGGAAGATCCGCTGATGCGCCCGGAATACGCCAGCTCGGCGAGCATGGAAATTTCGCTTACCCGTGCACTCGCATTGAACAGCCTATCGGTGGACGATGTCGATCATTGGGAACTCTATTCCTGCTTCCCGATCGTCCCGAAAATGGCGCGCCGTATTCTCGGGCTCAGCGACGACACGCAAATCACTCAGTTCGGCGGCCTTACCTTCGGCGGCGGGCCGATCGGCAATTACATGACCCATGCCGCCGCCTGCATGGTGGACGTGCTGCGCGAAAAGGGAACGCATGGCATTCTGTTCGCCAATGGTGGCTATGCGACGCATAACCACACGATCCTGTTGACCAAGACACCGCAACCCGAAGGGATATTCCCGCACGATTTCGATTTCCAGAAACAGGCCGATGAAGCGCGCGGCGAAGTCCCCGCGATGGACCTGAATTATGCGGGGTCCGCAACGCTGCAAACCTATACGGTCCTGTTTGCGCGGGATGGCACACCGAAAATGGGCGTGGTGGTGGCGCAAACCGACAGCGGCACCCGTACGCTCGCACAGGTTCCGCCGGACGATGCGTCCGCCATCGAACGGCTGCTTTCAGGCGATCCCACCCTGACCGGCACGACGGGATCGATCGCGAAAGACGGTGATCGCAACAGGTGGCGGTTTGACTGATCGGCGCTTTTGCCGGAAGGACTTTGCGCGCATCGGCAGATAAGGCCGTTGTTCCAACGCAAGGGGTCGCAATGTTCAAAACCTGGTTCGCAATACCCCTGTGGCAGCGCGTAATCGCGGCGCTCATACTCGGCGGCATTACCGGA
>JBAUIN010000088.1:0-1796 GCA_049682975.1 Pontixanthobacter sp.
ACCCATGGCGCGCTGGCCGGACATAGGTTGGGCGTGGAACTTGGCAAAGCGGTGCATCAGGATCTCAACGGCCCGCAAATGGCGGGCGACTGGATGCTGACCGTCGGCTGGCAGAAAGCATTCTAGCAAACATGATACCGGTTGGAAGCGGGTGCTCGTTGTCTACAACGAATGCCCGCTTCCCGCTGTTGCTTCCACCCCCCATCGAGACATTCCTGGCCTTAGTGATATTCACAGCCGGACCGCTCGCTTGCCCCTGTTCTACCTCGATCCAAACCTTATATCATCGCTGCAATGTCCTTAACCTCCTCCTATTCATCGGCGCGTGAAAAAATGCGCGCATTCGTCGAATCGCGGCGCTTCGAAAACGCGATAACGGCGGTGATCGTGATTAATGCGATCGGGTTGGGGTTGGAAACGTCCTCGTCAATCATGTCGCAATATGGCCAATTCGTTTCCGCACTTGATCGCATCGCAATCGCTATTTTCGTTTTCGAGCTTTCTTTGAAACTGTTCGTCTATCGCTTCAGCTTCTTCAAGAATGGTTGGAATGTCTTCGATTTCGTAATCGTAGGCGTGGCCCTTTTTCCGGTCAGCCAACAATTTTCCGTGCTGCGAGCGTTCCGCATCCTGCGGGCGTTGCGGCTGGTGTCCGTGGTGCCCAGCATGCGGAAAGTCATCGTCGGCCTATTCAGCGCGATCCCCAGCATCGGAACTGTCATCGTGATGCTGCTACTGCTGTTTTATATCAGCGCAGTCATGGCCACGAAGCTGTTCGGGACCGCCTTCCCCGAATGGTTCGGGACGATGGGTTTGTCATTCTACTCTCTATTCCAGATCATGACCCTGGAAAGCTGGTCGATGGGTATTGTGCGGCCGGTCATGGAGGTAGTCCCGTATGCCTGGGCATTTTTCGTGCCGTTCATCCTCATCACCAGCTTCATCGTGCTCAATCTGTTTATCGGTGTGATCGTCAATGCCATGTCCGAGGCAACCGATGAGGAGGCGCATGGCGAACGCGAGGAAATTCTTGGCGAACTACGCGCGCTACGATACGAGATATCGGCCCTGCGCGAACAGCGGGACAGCCAAACCATGCCAGCATCCGCACGGCCCGGTCATTAAGCGATATAATATCCGACCACCCGCCATTCGCCGTTCTCGCGTTCCAGCGATACGGTTTCGATAGCGGCGGTCTTGTTGGCGAAAGACGTGCGGAATTGGATGACGCGGTAGCCCTTGGGCGGGGCGGGAACGTCGACCTGATTGCCGGTTTCGCGTGACAGCACATCGCCCAAAGGCGTGCGCACGGCTTCGGAGATATCGGTCCAGCTTTCCAGCGTATTGGGCGCACGGAAGGTCGAGCCTGCTTCGGTCCAGCTCTCCTCCCAATTCGCGGCATCCACCAAAGCAAGCCATTCGCGCGCGGTATTTTCGATTTCGACCTCCGTAGCGGCTTCGGTGGTCGAGGCCAGTTCCGGGGCGGATACGGGATCGTACGTTGTGAGCGTGGGAGCGAGCACGAGGGCGAGCGAAGCAGCTATGATGGACATGATGGCAATTCCTCCAATGACGAATACGGGGCGTTGCCGCCCGCGCTGGCCGACATTCGGCACATCGCTGTATTCATCGCAAACACCTGCCGGGGCATCCCCCAATTCTTCGGGTACACAAGATTGGGGGTCTTCGATGCCATCCGCCGCCCCCTCCTTCGCCAATAACATACGTGCTGCGCCCCGACTGCTCGATACGTCCAGCTTGCGACGCGCGTGGCGCAGGCGTTCGTTGACCGTATG
>JBAUIN010000089.1:0-11429 GCA_049682975.1 Pontixanthobacter sp.
CCCGCTCCCTCCGCCGATGTTAATCGGTTCAGGTTCGACGGGTCGGATGGCGCTACCCACCCCTCTCAGCCGCATGGCTCCCCGGGGATGACATTGGCATAGACCTATGCGACATTCGCGTAAAGCCGCACGCACACGATGTCGGCGACAAAGGGAGAATGACGTTATGGCCAGCCAGGCCGCCGCCACCGAAAAAGCCGTCGCTCCGTTCGATGTCAGCGAAGAGGCGCTGTATGTCGAAAACCGCTGGCACGAACCCTTCGCCAAATTGCGGGCCGAAATGCCGGTCAGCTGGTGTCCGGACAGTCCCTATGGCGGATATTGGTCGGTCGTAACGCATGATCTGCTGGCGAAAGTGGAACTCGACCCTGCGAAGTTTTCGTCCAGCTACACCAATGGCAATATCGTGATCAGCGATCCGCCGCCCGAAAGCAATCTGCCCAACTTCATCGCCGCCGATCCGCCGGTGCATACCGCGCAGCGCAAGGTGATCGCCCCCGCTTTCTCCCCCAGTCAGATGAAATTGCGCGAAGTCGAAGTGCGCGAACGCTGCGCCGAATTGCTGGATGCATTGCCGATCGGCGAAACGTTCGATTGGGTGGAGCGTGTGTCGATTCCGCAGACGATGGGCATGCTGTGCATCCTGTTCGGCATATCGTTCGACGAATGGGCCGATCTTAAACGCTGGTCCGACTACGCCGGTGGTGTATCCGCGGATGCGCAGAATGAGGAGTACCGCGCGCGCTGGGGTGTGGCGATGCAGGAAATGCTCGCACGGTTCGATGCGTTGATGGACGAACGGCGCGCGGCGGAACCGACGGACGATCTGCTCAGCCGCATGGTGCATTCCGATGCGTTGGGCAATCTGACACCGATGGAGCGACTGGCGACCATTGCTTTGCTGATCGTGGGCGGTAACGATACGACCCGCAATTCCATGAGCGGTTTGGTGGAGGCGCTGGATCGCTTCCCCGATCAGCTGGATGCGCTGCATGCCGAGCCGTCGGTCATTCCCAATGCCGCGCAGGAGATCATCCGCTGGCAATCGCCCGTTACCCATATGCGGCGTACCGCAACGTGCGATACCGAGCTGAACGGGCAGCACATCGCGAAAGGCGAGAAGATCGTGATGTGGTACATTTCCGCCAACCGGGACGAGACGATTTTCGACAATGCCGAACGCTTCGACGTAAACCGGGCGAATGCGCGGCGGCATTTGGGTTTCGGACACGGTATTCATCGCTGCGTCGGTGCGAAGCTGGCCGAAATACAGATCGCCACGCTGATCGAAGAGATCGTGCGCCGGAACTGGCGTATCGTTCCACAGGGCAAACCCACCCGGCTCGCCAGCCCGTTCCTGCATGGTTTCACACATATGCCGGTGCAAATCGAAATGCGCGGCTGACATATAAGGTCACGATTGCTCTAGGAAATTCTGCGGCCCTGCGAACGGCGTTAACGCCGTCTTTACTGTCCCTTACGTATCGGTCTTCGTTCGTACGGAAGGGGCCATGATGGCGCGAACGGAATTGCTGTTGCCGGGGAAAAGCCGGTCCCTCGCCCTGTTGCGCGACCAGGTGGAGGAAAACTTTCGTTTTGCACCGGCCGCATCCGCCGCGGGATTGTTCAACGCGGCAATTGCGACCTGGGCGCTATGGTCGCCAGCTTACAGAACATCGGTAGCGATATGGATGGCGGCCATCGTCGTGGGTGCGGTATGGCGATTGATCGTGGTTCGACGATCGGCCCGCGCCGACAAGACGATCGGACATTACCAACGACAGAAACGCTGGATCGAAGCGATCGCGCTGTACAATGGAACGATTTGGGGCATCGGCGCGGCGCTTTTGTCCTTCGTCGCCACGCCGACCCAGTTCGCGTTGCTGCTGATCCTATGCGGCGGTATGATGGGCGCATCCGTCACCACATATACGTCGCTCGCCAGGGCCGGCACGTTTTTCGTCACGCCGCTGGCATTTGGCGGGCTTATCGCGCTGTCGGTGCATCCGCATTCGCCGCAATTGCAAGGTACCTTGTTCCTGGCATGCTATCTTATTCTGCTTATTCGCGGCGGTTATGCGCGCCAGGAAATGTTCACCGCGCGGGTGGAGGGTAAGGAGCGGCTGCGCGCAACGAACGAAACGGTCAAACTGCTCTTGAACGATTATCAGGTTCAGTCCTCCGACTGGTTGTGGCAGGTGGACGATAACGGATTCATCTTGACCGCCTCCGACCGGTTCGGCGATGCGTCGGGGCGTAATCCCGCTGTGCTCGACGATATGCGCTTCATCGATCTGTTCGATGAAAGCACCGAGAAGAACATGCTGCAGGGATATATCGAACGGCGGCAGGGCTTCCGCAATCTGACGATCAAATTGACGCGCGACGGGGCGCCGCATTGGTGGACGATCAGCGCGCAGCCGATGGAAGATTGGGGTCTACGCGGCATGGCATCCGATGTGACAGCACAGAAACGCGCGGAGGAACGCGTCAGTTATATGGCGCATTATGACGGGCTGACGGGGCTGGCGAACCGGTTCCTGTTTGCCGATACGCTCAAACGCGCCATCGCCCGCAAAGGGGGGGCGAACGGCGTTGCCGTGTTATATCTCGACCTCGATAGCTTCAAATCGGTGAACGATACGCTAGGCCATCCGATCGGCGACAAACTGCTGTGCGAAACGGCCCGCCGGGTCGAGGATATCGTCGATACGGACATGGTCGTCGCGCGATTGGGCGGCGATGAATTCGCGGTGCTGGTGTCGGGGGAGAATGCACAGAGTCGCGCTTATAATGTCGCCGACCAGATCATCGAAGCGGTGTCGCAACCCTGCATTCTGGACGCTTCGCAAGTCGTTACATCGACCAGCATCGGCATCGCCCATCTGACCGATGAAACGCGCGATGCGGACATTCTGATGAAACAGGCCGATCTGGCGCTATATGCGGCGAAGGCGGATGGGCGGAACCGACATGCGTCCTACGAACCGGGTATGGACAAGGCGGCGCAGGACCGACGCGAGCTGGAAATGGATTTGCGCGCCGCATTGTCCGACAACCAGTTCGAGCTGTATTTCCAGCCGCTCGTCAATATCGATAGCGGCAGAACCGTCGGGTACGAGGCGCTGCTGCGCTGGAACCACCCGACCCGCGGCATCGTAATGCCCGACGACTTCATTCCGAGCGCCGAGGAAACCGGTCTGATCGTGCATCTGGGCGAGTGGGTCATTCGCGCCGCGACGCAGGAAGTTGCCAATTGGCCCGAACATCTGCGCGTATCCGTCAATCTGTCGCCTGCACAAATGCGCAGCGCCAGCCTGCTCGGCACCGTGTTCAATGCGATCGCGGCGGCAGGCATCAGTCCCGACCGGCTGGAAATGGAGATTACCGAGAACGTATTGCTGCATGACAGCGAGGTAAACATCGCCACTCTCCACAAGCTACACGATTTCGGCGTTCGCGTGGCGCTCGACGATTTCGGGACAGGGTACAGTTCGCTCAACTATCTGCGCAGCTTCCCGTTCGACAAGATCAAGATCGATCGCTGCTTCGTTGCCGATCTGGACGACAATCCCGAATGTCAGGCGATCATTCGCGCTGTTACCGATCTCGCTTCCAGCCTGGGTATGGATACGACGGCGGAGGGGGTCGAACTGTCAGGACAGCTCGATCATCTGCGCGCCCATGGCTGTACCGAGGCGCAGGGTTATTTCTTTTCGCAGCCCGAAAAATCGGAAAGTTTCACCGATCTGCGCGGCCATATCGATCCGCTGCAACCCGATATTCCGACCGCGAAAGTCGTTACGCTTCTTACGAATACCCCCGCGAAAGCCGC
This sequence comes from Pontixanthobacter sp., assembly GCA_049682975.1. Lineage (GTDB taxonomy): Bacteria > Pseudomonadota > Alphaproteobacteria > Sphingomonadales > Sphingomonadaceae > Pontixanthobacter. The sequence goes on from JBAUIN010000089.1 coordinate 3,836, forward strand.
CGATCGCAAGCCTTCGACAAGCAAGCGCGCGAACAGATAGATCGCAGCGTCAGTCGCCGCGAAGATCGCCTACGAAGTTCTGCGTCCAGCCGTGAATATCGTCTTCGCGCACGGTTTTCACCATAGCTTCGTATCGCCGTTTGCGTTCGTCGATCGGCATGTCGAGCGCGGTCCGGATGGCGCGCGCGATGTCGTCGGGACTGTGCGGGTTGACCAATACCGCCCCCTGGCCATCGCAGTTCAGCTGGTGCGCCGCGCCCGCAAATTGCGACAGAATTAGCACACCCGGATCGTCCGGGTCCTGCGCGGCCACATATTCCTTCGCGACCAGATTCATTCCATCGCGCAGCGGCGTAACCAAACAGATTTTCGAAGCCCAGTAGAAACCGCACAGTTCGGCCAGACTGTGCCCTTTATTCACGTAACGGATGGGCACGATGTCGACTTCGGACCGCGCGCCATTGATCTGACCGGTTTTCTGTTCCAGTTCCGCGCGGATTTCCTGGTAACTTTCCACATCCTCCCGACTGGGCGGTGCAATCTGGACGAATACCAGATCGCGCACACTTTCCGGGTTCTTGTCAAAAAAGCGGGCAATTCCGTCGATCCGTTCGGGCAACCCCTTCGAATAATCCAGACGATCGACGCCGATCATGGTGATACGATGGCGCGTACTGGCGAGCAAACGCTGCGCTGCCTGCCGCGCTTCGGCCGTTTTCCCCTGGGTCTCGATATGTTCCCAATCGACCCCGATCGGATAGGCACGGGCGATCACTTCGCGCCCTTCGAATAGAATACGCCCCGTATCCTCGTTCACCTCCGCGCCCAATTCCTTCTCGCAATAATGCAGAAAGCTGCCAAGCCATTCGTCGGTCTGAAACCCGATCACATCGTAATCCAACATCGCGCGCACCAGCCGTTCATGATGCGGCAGTGACACGAACAGCCGGGTTGGCGGCCAGGGCGTATGCAGAAAGAACCCGATGCGATTTTCGACACCTTGTGTGCGCAACCGCTCGCCCAAGGGCAACAAATGGTAATCGTGAACCCAGATCAGATCGTCGGCTTCGATCAAAGGCGTCACGCTGGCGGCGAAGGTTTCGTTGACCCGTTCATAACCGCGCCCCGTCGCGTTTTCGTATTCGACCAGATCGAGGCGATAATGAAACAACGGCCATAGAGTCGAATTGGCATAGCCGTTATAATATTCATCAATATCCTGATGGCTTAGATCGATCGTCGCGGTCGTCACACCGCCGTCGGAATTAAGCTGAATATCGCCGGTGGTTTCGTCCGCTTCCGCCCCGGACCAGCCGAACCAGATGCCGCCGTGTTTCGCCAGTGCGGAATTCAATGCCCCAGCCAGCCCCCCTTGCGCCCCGGCCGCACCGCGCGCCTTGGCGACGGCGACGCGGTTGGAGATAATCACCAGGCGGGTCATGCAGGAAAGATCATAATATCAGCGAAATTCGCTCCACGGACGGGATAGAAGGCCGGCGCAATTGATTATCCCTACCAGCGAGTAAGTCTGCGGGAAGTTCCCCCAAAGCTCGCCGGTTTGCCAATCCAGATCCTCGCTGAGCATTCCCGACTGCGTGCGATGTTCCAGCATCGTGCAGAACAAGGCGTAGGCTTCATCCGACCGACCGGCCAGATGCAGTGCCTCTATCAGCCAGAAAGTGCATACGTTGAAAGCGGTTTCCGGCGCACCGAAATCATCCTCCGCTGCATAGCGCAACATATGTTCGCCGCGTCGCAGCTCTTTCTCGATCGCGGCGAAGGTGGATTGGAAGCGCGGATCGTCGGGTTTCAGGAATCGCAGATCGATCATCTGCAACAGGCTGGCGTCGAGATAGTCGCTTTGGAAACTGGCCTTGTAATGGCCCTGCCCGCCATTTCCGTCGGCAGGCACCCACGCTTCCGTTTCGATGCGGTCGCGGATCGTGTCCGCCCGTTCCTGCCACATATCCGCACGATCCGACTTGTCGAGAAGCTTCGCCGTCGATGCCAACCGGTCGCAGGCGGCCCAGCTCATCACGGCGGAATAGGTATGCACTTCCTGTCGCGTGCGAAATTCCCATAGGCCGGCATCGGGTTGGTCGTGCATCCGCCAGGCCATTTCGCCGACTTCTTCCAGGCTTGCGAAATCGGTATCGTCGGCAATGCGCAGCAGGCGTTTGTCGATGAAACCCTGCACGGTCGGCATAACGATCTGCCCGTAACAATCGTGCTGCACCTGCTTATAGGCGGCATTGCCGATCCGCACCGGCCCCATCCCGCGGTAGCCCGCAAGGTTCGCGGCGGTCGTTTCATCGAGTTCGCTTTCACCCATCACGGAATAGAGCGGCTGGATCTGCCCGCCCTTCGCCGCGTCGACGATATTGCGCAGATATGCGAGGTACTTCTCCAACACGTCGAGCGCGCCGAGCCGGTTGAGCGCCTGAACCGTGTAATAGGAATCGCGGATCCAGCAGAAACGATAATCCCAGTTGCGCTCGCTTCCCGCCGCCTCCGGTATGGATGTCGTCAGCGCGGCGACGATCGCACCGGTTTCTTCGTGCTGGCACAGTTTCAAAGTGATGGCGCAGCGGATAACCTCGTCCTGCCATTCGAACGGAGTGGCGAGGCCGCGCACCCAATGCTGCCAATATTTGCGCGTCGATTGCTCCATCCGCCGGATTTCTTCGCGCAAATTGCCGGTAAACGGCTCATCGGGGCCGAGGAAGAAATGCAGGTCGCCTTCGATCCGAAAACTGCGCCCTTCGGTAATATATCCAACCGCCGCATCGGTACTTAATCGCAAACCCTGCGGACCGGTGAGATACCGGATATGGTTGGTGCCATGCGTAGTGTCCGCCTCTTGCGCACCGTAATTCTTCATCGGACACAGCACGACCTTGATGCGCGGATTGCCGGCAATCGGACGCACGATGCGGGCATAGGCGACCGGGCGGTACATGCGCCCCTTCCCCTCGAACCGGGGACAGAAATCCAATATTTCCACCACGCTGCCATCGTCCGCTTCCAGGCGGGTCAGCAGGATCGGCGTGTTGCGAATATATTGCTGCGTCGCGCGGGCTTGCCCCTCCAGTTCGAAACGCCAGACCCCTTGATCCGTGCGGTCACCGTTCAGCAACGCACAAAAGGTGGGATCGCCATCGACGCGCGGGATGCAGCCCCAGACCAACGCGCCGCGTTTGTCGATCAGCCCGCTGATCTGGCAGTTTCCGATCGGCCAGAGATCGAGATCGGGTGTATGTGTGGACGTGGGGATAGGTGTGGGTGGGGGTGCGGAAGCGGTTACAGTTTCAGCCATGCATGGACGTCCTTCACATCGGGCAAGGCGTATCGTGCCCCGCGCGCTTGTCTTTCACCAACGGCGATACCGAAGCCCCCGAAACGGGTCGCGGCGGCGAACCCGTCTTCATCGGTTACATCGTCCCCCACAAATATCGGACGGCTGTCGGCAAACGGTGTCTGCGCCATGAACGCCGCGACCGCCCCGCCCTTCTCCGCACCGGGACGAACCAGCTCGACCACGCACTTGCCCGTCTTCACGGTAAGGCCATGTGTCTGCGCGATGACGCCGGCCCGTTCTTCGATCGCCGAGCCATGCTCGGGTTTCTTGCGATAATGGATGGCAGCGCCGTGCGCCTTGTTTTCGAACAGCGCTTCGTAACGAGCGGCCAACGCCTGCAACTCGCCTACGATATTCGCGCCGAGCGGAGCGGGATCGTCGCCCAGAACAGTTCCGTCAGCCGTCACCCGATGTGCGCCATGCGATCCAGCCCGCGCGACTGCCATAGCGCCGACATGGCGATCGATATCGTCCAACCCCCGACCCGAAACGACGCCGAGCCTGCCATCCAGGCGTGCAGCGAGCTGTTCCAGTCGGGCGCCCAGATCGGCAGGCACCGCGATGGCATCGGGACCTGAGGCGATGGGAACGAGCGTCCCGTCGAAATCGAGAAAGAGCGCAACCGGACCCTGCCCACAGATCTCGTCGATCGGTGGTGGCAGGGGAAGCGAGGGGGTCGATTGCAGTGCAGGCGTCATTCCCGCGCCCTAACGCCCCCTTCGCCCACGCGAAACAGGGAAAACGGATGTGTCTCTCATCCGCTGCCCACCGGTCGTTAATCGACGGCTGCGGGCTCCCGGGCCCGAACATTCGCCGCGATGATGGCAAAGCCAAGAAACAGGGTCGCCGCAGTACCGGTCGCGCCCGCCAGGAATACGGCATCCATACCCACGGCCATGGCGTATAGATTGACCAACAGCGCCGCGATCCCGCCGACGATAGCAAGGACACCGGCGAATTTCGCGGCCGCCTTGGCTTCGCGAAACAAGCCGAGGCCGATGACAATCGATGCCGCTGCAAACAGAAACTTGCCCGTAAAATACAGGAAGAACGCGCCTGCCAGAATGGCCTGAAACGCCGGTGCCATCGCCTCGCCCGCATCCTTCACCGGACCGAACATGGCGAGGCCCATGCCGACCTGTATCACGTTCAACATGCCGCCCACGGCGATCGCGGCCCAAGCGGCGGAGAATTGCGAGCCGCGCGCCAGCGGTATCATTGCGAAAACCGAAATGCCCAGGAACGCCACCGCCTCGGTCGTCCAGATAATCATCCGATTGATATCCATTCCGGCGCTCGAAAGCGCAAAATAAACAAGCTGCGTGACCACGATCGCGATCAACAATGTCGCAGCGATCTGCGCGCTGCGGCGTGCGGTAAATTCCATGATTTCTGTCCCCAAGTATGTATCCGCCATAAGGCATTCGAACGGGCACGCAAAAGCATGTCCGCACATGCATATTCGATACCGTCGCCAAAAAGGTTACACATAGGCGCGTTTTAATTCGCGCGGTCTGTTATGGTTGACACAGAACGGGTTCAATATGTCTATTCGAGGCAGTCGGTCAGATGGTATATTCGAGGCTAATTTGCGTGGCTCTCATGGCCGTCTTTACGGCGATGGCACCTGTTTTCGCCCAGGAACCGGACGCATCGCGCGTTGCGACCCGCGCGCTGGCACCCGAACCGATCCCTGAGCCAACCATCGTAGTGACCGGGTCGCGCAAGAAGGTTCGCGACGAATTGCAATCACTGCTCGGCGAGACAGCCGATCAGTTGCCACGCATGGAAAGCCCGTTCTGTCCTTTGATAATGGGATTCGATCCGGAATATACCCGCACCTTAAAGAAGTTGGTTTTGAAAAATGCGATCGAGGCCGGGGTAAAGGTCGCCGAACCGCCATGCGCGCCCAATGCCGTAACTATCTTCATCGACGAACCGCATCGTCTGGCCGTAGAGATGCGCAAGAAATTCCCGGCTTATTTCGGGCGCCTGTCCGTCTATCGGCGTGACCGGTTGTTGGAACCAGGCCGCCCGTATTATTCCTGGGAAAGAGTCGGGCTGGCGACTGTTTCCGGCCGTTTTATCGACGAGCGACCGGGCAGTGCAAATGCCGACACGATCGCCGATATATCTGCACCGGTCGTGCGTACGAACATACCGACCCGCCTGTCGCGCAGCACATCCGCGAGCATAAGAACGGCGTTTCTTGTCATCGATATAAACCGCACCGAAGGCAAAACTTTGTCGCAGATCGCCGATTTCATGACCCTGCATCTCTTGCTGAAGCTGCAACACGATGCTTGGGAGGATACGCGGCAGGACTCCTTGCTAAGATTATTCGATGCGCCCGATCCCAGCATTTTGCCGCAACAAATGAGCGCGTTCGACAGGCGTATGTTGCAGGGACTTTATGCCATGCGCCGGAACGATGTCGATGGCAACGTTCAGCGGGGCCGCATCGCGGCGCATATGAAGAGAACCGCGTCAGAGAGCGAAACGCCCTGACTGGGCCGCGTCAGCCCTAGGCCGCGTCAACCTTTGGCCGCGTCAACCCTGGGCCGCAATCCAACCGTCGATCTTCGCTTCCAGCACCGGTAAGGGCAGACCGCCGGTATTGAGAACTTGCGCATGGAATGCCTTGATGTCGAAATCATCGCCCAATGCCGCCTCGGCCTTGGCGCGCAGTTCCTGAATTTTCAGCGCGCCGACTTTATAGGCAAGTGCTTGCGATGGGATCGCGATGTAGCGTTCGACTTCGGCAACGACCTCGGTTTCGGTCATGCCGGAATTTTCCAGCATGAAGGCGATCGCTTTCTCGCGGCTCCATCCCTTCGAATGCAGACCGGTGTCGACCACCAGCCGCATCGCGCGCAATTGTTCGTCCTGCAAGGTGCCGTAACGGTTCCACGGGTCTTCGAAGAAGCCCATTTCGTAGCCCAAAGTTTCCGAATACAGCGCCCAGCCCTCGACGAATGCCGTCGTACCGCCGAAACGCATGAAGTTGGGCAGATCCTCGTTTTCCTGCGCCAGACTGATCTGGAAATGATGCCCCGGCGCGCCTTCATGTAAGTACAGCGTGACATTCCCGGTCGTCAGACGGCTGGGCAGATCGTAGGCATTGAAATAGAATGTACCCGGGCGCGACCCGTCGGGCGTACCCGATTGATAGGAACCGCCCGCGCTGAATTGCTCGATCGAGGGATCGTAGGGTTCGATGCGCAGATCGGATTGTGGCGTTAGCGAAAAATAATCGTCGATCTTGGCATCGACCTGCTTGCCGATGTCGTAATATGTCTGCGTCAGCGCTTCGCGGCTTTCCGGTTTGAACTGGTCGTCCGTGCGGACATAATCGAAAAATTCATTGAGCGTTCCATCGAACCCGACTTCCGCTTTAATGGCTTCCAGATCGTTCTTGATCCGGGCGACTTCGGTCAGCCCCAACTGGTGCAGATAATCGGGTTCCAGCGGCAGCGTCGTGGTGCTTTCGATTAGCTGCGCATAGACCTTCTCCCCGCCCTTCATCTGCGACAGGCCCACACTTTCGCGGGCAACGGGCAGATATTCGTCGCGCAGAAAGTCGCGCATGGTTTCATGGGCGGCGTAAATCTCCTGCGTTTTGGCAAGATACGCGGCGGTCAGGCGTGCTTTATCCGCATCCGAAAAATCATCGGGAAACATGCCGACCGGCCCCATGAACTGCGATTCTGCAACCGGCACGGCCAGCTGCGTATCCAATTGCTCGATCACATTGCCGATCGTCAGCTTCGTTTCCAGAACGCCGCTTTCCATACCTTCGCGAAACTTGTCGATCGCGCGGCCTTGAATGGCGATATAATCGTCGTGCCGCGACAGATTGTCTTCGTAATTCGCCAGCGTTTTGAAGGGCGCCGCCCCTTTGCCGCTGGCGAAATTGGGATAGAAGGTGTGGAAGCCGCTGAAATGGTTGACCGGGCGCACTTCGGTCAGCGCGCGTATTTCATCGGTGCTGCCTTTCATCGCCTGATCCTGATTATAGGCGAAGACATCGTAGGCCAGCTGATCGGTCGGGTTCAGCTTGGTCCGGTCGATCTGCGCCAGAAGCGCCATATTAAGCTGCGTATCCAGCCGGCTCGCATAGAACAGGGAATCCGTCAGGAAATCGCCGAGCCGGTCCGCATCGGTATCATCGCCGCGAAACAGACGGGTTAGTGGGTTCAGTTCCAATTCGCGCTTGTCGGCATCGGCGAATAGCGC
>JBAUIN010000090.1:0-4280 GCA_049682975.1 Pontixanthobacter sp.
TTACCAACCCTGCCGTTTTCCTGAACGTCGTTGTTCCAGCGACCGGCGGCGATTTCAATTTCGACGAAGAGAAAGTCGACAATTACGAAGTCGGTCTGAAATACCAGACATTGGACCGCAGCTTCACGCTCAACATGGCGGCCTATTATACCGATATCGCCAACATGCAGCGCGAAGTGAACCAGAGTTCGCCGACCGCGGGTGTGTCGCAGTTCATCCTCAATACCGCCGATGCCTCCATCTACGGGTTCGAAGCGGAAGCACGGATGCGCGTTTCGGACGGGCTGCTGTTCACAGCCAATCTCGGCCTCATCAACGACGAGTACGACGAAATCCGCTTCGACATTTCCAGCGATGGTGATCTGGACGATGAAGATCTCGATCTGCGTTTGCCACGCGTTCCCGAAGTGACCTGGGGCGTGGGCGTGATAAACGAACTGGATTTCGGCAACAGCTCGCTGGTGAGTCGCGCCAACCTGCAGTTCCGCGACGAATTCGCCTATACCGACAACAATTTCGGGTACATTCAGGATTCGGTCAATCTCGACGTAAACGTAACTTATGAAACGCCGGTCGAAGGGCTGAGCTTGTCGCTCTATGGCAAGAACCTCCTCGATGAAGTTCAGGCGGGTGGCGATACGCAGGTGCCCTTCGGTGGGCCGCTGTCGAACGGCGTCAATCGTCCGTTCGATCCGCGTCCGGCCGCCGGCACGTTCTCGCCCTTGGTCAAGGGCCGGGTACTCGGCATCGAAGCTGGGTTCGAATTCTAACGCTACACCGTATCGAACTATGAAAAAGGGGCGTCCATGCAGGCGCCCCTTTTTTGTGAGCTAGGGAATTCCGTCATTGAGAGCGCAGCGACGTATAATTAAGCGCGCGCACCGAACAGGGCGGTGCCGACCCGGATATGCGTTGCGCCGAGCATGATGGCTGTCGGATAGTCGCCGCTCATGCCCATGCTTAAGCCCTGAAGGTCTTGTTCGTCCGCCAATTTCGCCAGCATCGCGAAGAACGGCGCGGGTTCGATGTCGGCGGGGGGCAGGCACATCAGCCCGGCGATCGGAATATCGGCGGCGCGCGTTTTCGCGATGAAGTCCGGCAGATCGCCGATGGCCACGCCGCCCTTCTGATCCTCGTCGCCGATGTCGACTTGGATGAAGCACGGCACTCGCTTGCCGCTTTTGTCCATCGCCTTCGCCAGCGCTTTCAGCAGGCTGGGCCGGTCGAGCGAATGGATGCAATCGAACATCGCAACCGCATCGTCCGCTTTGTTCGATTGCAATTGGCCGATGAAATGCAGTTCTACTCCGTCGTAGCGTTCGCGCAAATCGGGCCATTTCGCCTGCGCCTCCTGCACGCGGTTCTCGCCGAACACGCGGTGCCCTTGGTCGAGCAATGGGACGATCCGTTCGGCAGGATGCATCTTGCTGACGGCGATCAGCGTGATGTCCGCCGCTTCGCGCCGGGCGATCCCGGCGGTCTTCGCGATTTTCTGGCGCACTTCGGCGAGCGGTGTTGATGCATTCTCCATAGGCTCCGCTATAGCGCCGCGATGGCACAAGACCAGACTTCGGCCCCCTCGACGCTGCCCGGCCTTTGGCTGCTGAGCGACGCGCGCAACGACGACCGACTGGAGGATGCGCTGAGTGCACTGCCGCGCGGATCGGGCTTCGTCTTTCGTCACTATCATCTGGCGACCATGGAGCGGCGCAAACGCTTCGATGTATTGCACGTCATTGCCCAGCGATACGATCACACCGTCATTCTATCCGATGACGGTTCCTTGGCGCGACGATGGGGTGCGGATGGCATCTATGGCCCGCCCGGCCGAATAGTCGGCGCGGGCGCCATGCCCAAACTGGCCACCGCGCATAACTGGCCGGAGATTGTCGCCGCGAACCGGGCGGGGGCCGACGGGGTGTTCCTCTCGCCGGTTTTCGCGACGCGATCGCATACGAAAGCAAAACCACTCGGCAATGTACGGTTCCGAATGCTCGCCGCGAAATCGGCCGCGCCGGTCATCGCGCTGGGCGGTATGAACGCGGCCCGTGCGCGACAACTCGGCTGGCCCAGATGGGGTGCGATCGACGGTCTTTCTTGACGGCCAAGTCCCGCAGGGGCCATGGTAGAACAAACCAAGGCAATATGGGAACGATGATGGCCACCCGCGCGGTCGCAAACAGGAAAACTGCCGATTGGAGAGCCGCATTCCGGCGCTCCTTCCGACGGGCCGCGCAGATGACCGGCGCGGCGTTGCTGCTGGGCGCGACCATTTTCCTGACCCTCTCTTTGTTCAGCTACACACAAACCGATGCCAGCCCCTCTACGGCCGCCGCGACCGGCGATATTGCGAACTGGATGGGCACAGCGGGCGCGTGGAGCGCGGAACGGGTGCTGTTCGCCTTCGGTCTGTCCGCCATTTTGCTGTTGCCGCTCCTGTATATCGGCGCGCGCAAATTGTGGCGCGATGTTGAGGATGAGGATGTCGACACGGACACGCGTTGGTGGACGCCGCTGGGCCTGTTGTTGCTGGCGATGGCGCTGCTGTCGGCGGTGTTGTCGCTGACCTTCGATGGACCGGGCGGCAGCCTGCCCGCGTCGATGGGCGGGTTGACCGGCCTGATGGGGGCGGGCGCGATCGAAGCGGTGGCAGGGCGTTTCCCGGAGGCGGCTTCGGGCTGGATCATCCTCGCGCTGGCATTGGCCAGCCTGGCCGGCGGCGTGTTCTTGGTGACTCGGGTATTTGCAATCGATTGGGCCCAGTTGCTGACCCTGCCCGCATTTCTTCGCCGCGACCGGACCGAAGCCGACACGGGCGGCGACACCGTTTCCCCGCGCAAAATCCGGGCGAAATCCGCAGCGTCCGACACTACGGATGAGGAACCGGTGATCGAACAACCGCCGCGCCGCTCGCCGACGATTACCGACCCTACCAAGCCGCCTAAGAAAGCGCCGCTCGCCAAAGCAAAGCAGGCGGACATGTTCGCCGATTACGAACTGCCCAGCCTCGATCTGTTGCAGGAACCGCCCAAGGACACCGCGCCGAAACTCGACAAGCTGGCGCTGGAACGCAATGCCCGCCTCCTGGAAACCGTGCTGGAAGACTTCAACGTCAAGGGCGAGATCACGGCGGTTCGCACCGGGCCGGTCGTGACGATGTACGAATTGGAGCCTGCCCCCGGTATCAAATCCGCCCGCGTGGTCGGTCTGGCGGAAGACATCGCGCGCAATATGTCGGCGATCAGCGCGCGTGTGTCGCCCATCCCGGGCAAGACAGTGATGGGCATCGAATTGCCCAATGCCGACCGCCAGATGGTGGTGCTGAAAGAACTCGCCGCGTGCGAGGATTTCGTCGATACCAAAGGCGCGCTGCCGATCATTCTGGGCAAGGATATCGCAGGCGAACCGATCGTCGCCGATCTGGCCGCGATGCCGCATCTGCTGGTTGCGGGCACGACCGGATCGGGCAAGTCGGTCGGGCTGAACTGCATTCTGCTCAGCTTGCTTTACCGATTCACCCCTGCGGAATGCCGCCTGATCCTGATCGACCCCAAAGTGCTGGAATTGAAGACCTACGACGATATTCCGCACCTCCTCTCCCCCGTTGTTACCGAACCGCACAAATCGGTCCGCGCGCTGAAATGGGCGGTCGAGGAAATGGAGCGCCGCTATCGCATGATGAGCAGCATTTCGAGCCGCAACATCGCCGGGTTCAACGAGAAAGTGCGCGGCGCGATTGCCAAGGGCAAGCCGCTCGGTCGCCGGGTCCAGACCGGTTTCGACCCCGAAACGGGCGAGGAACTGTATGAGGAAGAACAGCTCGATTACGCACCATTGCCACAGATCGTGCTGATCGTGGATGAACTGGCCGACCTCATGGTAACGGTGGGTAAGGAGATCGAGGTTCTGATCCAGCGCCTCAGCCAGAAATCGCGCGCCGCGGGCATCCACCTCATCATGGCGACGCAGCGGCCATCGGTCGATGTGATCACGGGCGTCATCAAGGCGAACCTGCCAACCCGCATCAGCTTCAAGGTCACCAGCCGGATCGACAGCCGCACCATTCTGGGCGAACAGGGCAGCGAACAATTGCTGGGCAAGGGCGACATGCTCTACAAACCCAACACCGGCGCGATGGTGCGCGTGCATGGCCCGTTCGTATCCGACGAAGAGGTCGAGGCGGTGGCCGATCACTGGCGCACGCAGGGCAAGCCCGACTATGTCGATGCGGTCACGGAAGAGCCGGAAGATGGCGGCGGGTTGAATTTCGAAGACGAACT
>JBAUIN010000091.1:0-5114 GCA_049682975.1 Pontixanthobacter sp.
ACGGAAAGATCGTTTGGGAGCATGGAGCGAGTGCCCGGTTGCATGTGCGTTCCCTAAGTTCGGCGTTTATCGAGAGCTATCTTGATGCCGAATGGCCCGAAGTGTCCCATTGCGTCGGCGTATTTCGGATCGAAGGGCGCGGCGTGCAATTGTTCGACCGGGTGGAAGGGGACCATTTTACGATTCTGGGGATGCCGCTTCTGCCGGTTCTCGACGCCTTGCGCACATATCGGGTGTTGGTTCAGTGACGGACCCGGACCGGACCGTTCCTCATGCGACGGTTATCGGCGACCCGATCGCCTTGTCGAAATCCCCGATGATCCACGGGTTCTGGATCGCCAGGTTGGGTATCGATGCGACATATCGCGCAGAGCGGGTCGAACCTGAACGGCTCCGAAGATATATCGATGCGCGCCGCATCAACACGGCTTGGCGCGGCTGCAATGTGACGATGCCACATAAGCAAAGCGTGGCGCGCTTATGTTCGACCCTCGACCCGTTGGCCAAGAAGATCGGTGCCGTAAATACGCTCGTCAAGCAGGAGGATGGTGTTCGGGGCTACAACACCGATGTCGCGGGTTTTCTCGAACCGCTGCGTGATACGCTGCGGATGAACCATCTGTACCGCATGGCGCGCATCATCGGTACCGGTGGCGCGGCGCGTGCAGTAACCGCCGCTCTGCTCGACCATAATTTTACCATCGTGATGGCCGGGCGCGATCCGGCGAAGGCACGCGCGATCCTAGACACACTGGATCCCCATGGCGAACATCACACTCCGCCCTTGTCGCATTTCGCGACGTCTACCGATTTCGCGTTCGACGACAGGGTCGGATGCCTCGATCTCGTCGTGAATACCAGCCCGCTGGGAATGACGGGACAACCGGAACTGTCTTTCGATATGTCGCATGTTCCACCCGGTTCCATCGTTTATGATATTGTAACCGACCCCGTTCGTACTCCGTTTCTGCAAGCGGCTGAAGCGGCCGGTTTTGAAACTGTCGATGGGCTCGCAATGCTGGTTGGGCAGGCCGCGGCCGCGTTCGAGCTGTTTTTCGGTGTGCAACCGCCGCGCGAACATGACGGCGAACTCCGGACCCTGCTGACGGCATGACACAGCGGACCATCGGCCAGAGGCCCATCGACCAGCGAACCATCGGATTGACCGGATCGATCGGTATGGGAAAATCGACCGTAGCGGCAATGTTTGCGGAAGCGGGCGTGCCGGTGTTCGATGCTGATGCCGAAGTGCGCGCGATGCAAGGGCCGAACGGTGCGCTTCTATCGCAAATTGAGGCTCTTATTCCCGGCAGCACCGGTAAGGATGGTGCGGATCGCAATCGCGTGGGCGAACAGGCGTTCGCAAACCCCGATCTCCTCGCACGCCTAGAAGCCATCATTCACCCGGCCGTGGCTCAACGTCGCGCGGAATTTTTGGCGGCACATGCGGATGCACCGCTTGTGTTGTTCGACATCCCGCTATTGTTCGAAAAGGGCGGACATGATGCCGTCGATGATATCGTGGTCGTTTCGGCGCCTGCGGAAACGCAGCGCGAACGCGTGCTGGCACGTCCCGCAATGACACCGGAGAAGTTCGAACATATATTGTCGCTGCAACTGCCCGACGCCGATAAACGTGCACGGGCCGATCATGTCATCAATACCGGCGTTACGCTGGACCGCACGCGCGCGCAAGTCGCGGCATTGATAGCCGAACTCGCGCAATCGGCGGCGCTATCGAACGATTAGATTTCGGCCCTTGCGCAAAAGCGTTTGCAGGGGGATAGTTCAAGACATGCGCGAAATCATATTCGATACCGAAACCACCGGCCTTGACCCCAAAACAGGGGATCGCATGGTCGAGATCGGCTGCGTCGAGATGATCGGACGGGTGGAAACGGGCGAGACGTTTCACGCCTATTACAACCCGGAGCGCGATATGCCGGCTGGCGCGGAGGCGGTGCATGGGCTGTCCGAAAAGTTTCTGTCGCAAAAACCGCTATTTCGCGATTGCGTTGACGAATTGCTGGATTTTATCGGTGATGCGCCGTTGGTGGCACATAATGCTGCCTTCGACTTCGGCTTTCTGAACAATGAATTGGCGCTGATCGATCGCGAACCGATCGCGATGGATCGGATGATAGACACCGTCGCAATCGCGCGGCGTAAACATCCCGGGGCAAAACTATCGCTGGATGCTCTGTGTACGCGGTACGGCGTCGATCGCAGTCACCGGGTAAAACACGGCGCATTGCTCGATGCGGAACTGTTGACGCAGGTGTATATCGAACTGACGGGCGGGCGGCAGATCGGGCTGGAGCTTGCAGCCGAGCTGGAGGCAGTGCCGGAGCCGGCGCCTTCGCGCGCGCTCGCAAACGACCGCCCTTTCCGCACTCCGCGCCCCCATGCTCCGACGGCGGCAGAGCTTTCGCGTCATCAGGCATTCGTAAAACAGATCGAAACGCCCATTTGGAATAAATGATCGGCGAGTTGGGCGATCGTCACGCAAAGGAGACAGATGCATGGATATTCGGGTTTCAGGGCACCAGGTGGAAACCGGCAGCGCGTTGCAAGACCATGCCTCCGACCGACTTAATTCCATTGTCGAGAAATATTTCGGCGGTGCGATTTCCGCCCACGTTACCTTTGGCAAGGCTCCTGCGGGCGCGTTTGCGTGCGACATTGTTGCGCATGTGATGCAGGGGCTGACCGTGAAAGGCCATGCCGAAGCGCATGACGCCCATCAGGCCTTCGATCAGGCGGCGGAAAAAATCGACAAGCAAGTCCGCCGGTACAAGCGCCGTATCAAGGACCGGCACGCACAGGCGGCGCATGCGATGAAGGAGGAAGAGGCGGCCTACACCGTCTTTGCCAACGAAGAACCTGATACGCAGGAGAAAGAAGCCGCCGATGCGCCATTGGTGGTCGCGGAAACCAAAACCGATATACCCGAGGCCAGCGTGGCAGATGCGGTCATGATGCTGGATTTGCGCGATACCAATGCGATGTTCTTCAAAAACGCAAAGTCCGGTCGGCATAATATGGTCTATCGACGCCGCGACGGTTCGATCGGTTGGGTCGAGCCGCACTGATACGCGAACGGAGCGGCAGGATGTCCGACGATACATGCGCGCCCGAGCCTGATATGCACGGCGCCGATTTGCATTATCGGGCGCTGGAGCGTCTTTACGATGCTGCGCCAGTGAACGATCTGTTCCAGTCGGCGCTGCTTATCCCTGAAGAGGGGTGCGCGCGCCTCGAATTCGAGGTAACTCCGAAATCGTACCATGCCGCGGGCGCGGCGCATGGTACGATCTATTTCAAGATGCTCGATGATGCGGCGTTTTATGCCGCGAATACGCTGGTTACGGACCGGTTCTTGCTAACGACGTCGTTCAATCTTCATTTTACCAAACCGGTGCGAGCTGGGAAAGTCGTGGCGGAGGGCCACTGGGTGAGCGGCAGGCGCCGGGTGTTCGTGGCCGAATCCCGGCTGATCGATCAAGAGGGCGATGAGATCGGGCGCGGTACCGGCACCTTCATGCGATCGCATATCGCCCTGTCCGGCTTGCCGGGTTACAGCGCAGATTGATCGGAAGCGCATCCCCATGGACGATCGCCTGCCCGCCCATCTCGAAATATCGGCGTTGATCCGCGCCGTTCAGGCCGAAGGCGGGTTTGCGACCGTTCTGGCGAAGGGCGAGCGCGATGCCGGTTCGATCCTGTTGATTACGACTGCACATGGAGAGCCCACCCGCTTATATGAACGCATGCCGCAAATGGATGGCAGCCGCCGGTTCGAAATGACGCGTGAACAGGATCCGACGGATTCGCTCGCATTCGATCAATATATCGCCCGTCGACGGCAGCAGGATAGCGACATCTGGGTTCTTGAACTGGATATCGCAGGAGCGGAACGCTTTGCCGCAGTGCAGCATGAATAGGTTGACTTGATTTCATTTGAAACTATCTCGGCTGCACTCACTGGATGCGCAGGCGGTTGTTGGACACGGGGTCCGATCGATTAGCACGCAGACGGGGGGCGGCCGGCAGGCCCTTTTTTCCGACCCATAATTTAAATCTTGTTTCGCAACCGGGTCCCGCCTGCGCCAGTGTCCGCTCACCGCTCAATGTAGTAGATACATGGCTCGTAAGAGATATTTCGCAGGATTTGCAGCAGTTGCCATTACGTTCGGAATGACTGTTGCCGGCGCCGAGTTCTCCGGTGCAAACGCGCAGCAAGGCGTCGAAGTCGAGAATACGACGACAGGGGTCGTTGCCGAAGACACGATGCCCGTTTTCGTGACGCAGGAAATCGTGCAACCGGTCCCCGAACCGGTCGACCCGGAAACCATCGAACCCACACCCAGCCTGACCAAAGCCGACAGTCTCCGCGCATTGGTCGCGCAGACTGATACCGATTACGAACTGTCGCGCGAAATGCGGTGTCTCGCCGGCACGGTCTATTTCGAATCGCGCGGCGAACCGCTGGCAGGTCAGCTCGCCGTGGCGCAGGTTGTCATCAATCGTTCGGAATCCCGCAAATTCCCTGAAAGCTATTGCGGCGTCGTATATCAGCGTTCGCAATTCAGTTTCGTGAAAAACGGCACGATGCCGAAAATCAAACGCGGATCGACAGCATGGAAGCGTGCCAAGGCCATCGCCCGGATCGCGCATGAGGGCGATTGGGTAAGCGAAGCGGCCGATGCGCTGTATTTCCATGCAAATTACGTCCGCCCGCGCTGGAGCCGGAACCGTACGCAGCGTGCGCGTATCAAAACTCATGTATTCTATCGATAACACCGAACATTGCGAAGTTTTGTAAAAGCCCTCTTTCCATCGGGAAGGGGGCTTTTAATTTTTTGACTATCGTATCTCGACCCAAACCGGCGTGTGGTCGCTAGCCTTTTCCCGCCCGCGATATTCCTTATCGACACCGACCGCTTGCATCCGGTCTGCAAGTTCCGGGGAAAGGAGCAGATGGTCGATCCGAAAACCGTGATCGCGCTGCCAAGCCCCGGCCTGGTAATCCCAATAGGTCCACACCCCGCCGCGCGGGTTGAGAGTGCGGACGGCATCCGTCCATCCGGATGCAAGCAATGCCGCGTAGGCAT
>JBAUIN010000092.1:0-3792 GCA_049682975.1 Pontixanthobacter sp.
CCGTTCAGCGTGGCGGTGCCTTGAGTGACCTCGTAATTCGGGCGTCCGCCCAAAGTGTAGGACAGGGTGGATTTGCCCGACCCGTTCGGCCCCATGATCGCATGGATCTCGCCCGCGCCGACTTCCAGCGATAGGCCCTTCAGGATAGGCGTGTCGCCGACAGTGGCGTGAAGGTTTTCGATTTTCAGCATGATGTGGTGTTCTCGAATGGAATAGGGAAATGGGCCATCAATAACGGCTCCGGTGATGCATATCGTCATTGTGCTTTTTGGGGGCGGGGCGCGGTTTGTCGAACGGCTTGTCCAGTTCGGTCGCGATTGCTTCACGGATAGGTTCGAGATCGCCCATGATTTCGTCCCGCGAGAACCGCAGAACCCGTACGCCGACGTCGCGCAGCTTGCGGTCGGACAACGCCTCGATCTGCGTATCCGCCTCGCTTTCACCCGAAATCTCGACCACCAGCCAGCGGGTCTTGCAGGCGAAATCGACGACGGAGGAACCCATCACAACCTCGCGATTGAAGGTGAAGCCGACACCCTTGTCCTTCAGCAGCCCCCAAAGCCGCTTATGCGCCTCGGACGGATGCCGCCGATTGAACCGCGCGCGATCGTGCAGCTTGTCCTTGCGCGCTTCGGATATGTTCCATCCGGCGGTCTTGTCGGTCCTGGCGGTATCGGTTGAGCCGAGAGTGAGGGTTTGGCGGTCATTCATCATTCAAGGTCCAGTCTAGCTTTCCTGCTCGAACCTCTGCCCGATAGCCTTCCATGTATGCATCTGGGTCATATGCGGCTGATCCGCGAAATTCCTCAAAGCTCGCACGAATGTTGGTCGACCAAACAGACGAAGTTCGATCGAATAAACGCATAATTGCCACCCTGAAGGTCGCCTCGTTCGGTAGGTCGCGCCCCTTTTCGTCAGCGCCAAATTCAATCAATTTTCTCATTCTTGAGCCGTCGCGGACCGTAGCTTTATATTCGACGTCACGCACAATACGACAATCGCGAATTGTTTCGTCGAGAACTTCATCGACTGAAAGAGTGGTGCTCGCAACAACGTGCCAACCGTAATCGGTCAAACAACGATTATAGCCAAACGGCGCAATTCCGAACTCTGCAAAATTGATGAACATTGCGGGTTCGGGGAATACGGGATCGTCCGCAACCTGCGCGTTGGCCGCTGCAGTGAAAAGCAATATGGAAAAAGCAAGGCTCACCCCACACTCCCCTCAAGCGAGATCGCCAGCAGCTTCTGCGCCTCGACCGCGAATTCCATCGGGAGCTGCTTCATCACTTCCTTGGCGAAGCCGTTGACGATCAGCGCGACGGCCTCTTCTTCGCCCAGGCCGCGCTGCATGGCGTAGAACAATTGGTCGTCGCTGATCTTCGAGGTGGTCGCCTCATGCTCGATCTGAGCGGTCGGGTTCTTTACTTCGATATAGGGCACGGTATGCGCGCCGCATTCGCCGCCCAGCAGCAGACTGTCGCATTGGGTGAAATTGCGCACATTCTCCGCATTCGCACCTACCCGGACCAGCCCGCGATAGGTGTTGTCGGATTTGCCCGCGCTGATACCTTTGGAAATGATCGTGCTGCGCGTGCCGGAGGCGTTATGTATCATCTTGGTGCCGGTGTCGGCCTGCTGGTGATTGTTGGTTACTGCGACGGAGTAGAACTCGCCCACGCTGTCGCGGCCGTTCAGCACGCAGGAGGGGTATTTCCACGTCACCGCGCTGCCGGTTTCGACCTGCGTCCAGGAAACCTTGGACCGGTCGCCCTGGCACAGAGCGCGCTTGGTCACGAAATTGTAGATGCCGCCTTTGCCTTCGGCATCACCAGGATACCAGTTCTGGACGGTCGAATATTTAATCTCCGCATCATCCATCGCGACCAGTTCCACCACCGCGGCGTGGAGCTGGTTTTCATCGCGCATCGGTGCGGTGCAGCCCTCCAGATAGCTGACATAGCTGCCCTTTTCTGCCACGATCAGCGTGCGTTCGAACTGTCCGGTATTCTCGGCATTGATGCGGAAATAGGTGCTCAATTCCATCGGGCAGCGCACACCTTCGGGAATGTACACGAAGGTGCCATCCGAAAAGACCGCGCAATTCAGCGTCGCGAAGTAATTGTCGCGCTGCGGCACGACTTTGCCGAGCCACTTCTTCACCAGATCGGGATATTCGCGGATCGCTTCCGAAATGCTGCGGAAGATGACGCCCGCCGCCTCCAGCTCCTTGCGGAAAGTGGTGGCTACCGAAACGCTGTCGAACACCGCATCCACCGCGACTTTGCGTGCGCCTTCTACGCCCGCCAGCACTTCCTGTTCGGCGATGGGAATGCCCAACTTGTCATAAACGCGCTTGATTTCGGGATCGAGCTCGTCGAGCGACTCGATCGTCTCTTTCTTCTTCGGCTCCGCGTAATAATACGCATCCTGATAATCAATTTCGGGATAACCCAATTTCGCCCAATTGGGTTCCGGCATATCCTGCCAGATGCGAAACGCCTTCAACCGCCAGTCGAGCATCCATTGCGGCTCGTTTTTCTTGGCCGAGATGAAGCGTACCGTGTCCTCGTTCAGACCCTTGGGCGCGAATTCCTGTTCGATGTCCGACGAAAAGCCATGCTCGTAGGTTTCGAGCGATTTGGCCGCGGCTTTGGCAGCCTGATCCTGCTCCGGTGGGCGAGTGTCGAGTTTGGTCTGTTCGTTCATGATGTTATCTTTTTTAGATTGTGGCCACGCAAAGACGCGAAGATTTCGTGCTCGCGGCGAAGCCGCAGTAAATCTGCGAGATGTTTGGGCAGAACGACGTTGAATTCTTGAAAGGCCTGCGGCGCAGACACAGCATCTTCGTGTCTTCGTGTAAAAACTTGTATCATCGCGCCACCGCCGAGAACTGCGTCAACGGCACATTCGCCAGCGCTCCGCGAACGGCGGTGTTGACCACACCCCAATGCGGGCGAACCTGACACATGGTTTCATGTGCGCAATCATGCTTGCCCGTATCGACGCATGCGGTGAGCGCGATCGGCCCTTCTACCGCTTCGATAATGTCGGCCAATGTTATCGCTGCTGCCGGACGTGCTAGCTGCAAACCGCCACCCGCCCCGCGCGAGGATCGCAGCAATCCCGCCGCCGTCAGCTTGCTGACGATCTTCTGCACGGTCGGCGCCGGCAGCCCGGTTTCCGCTGCCAGCGCCGCCGACGATACGCGCGCACCACCGCAATGACGCGCGGCGGCGGTCATCGTGACAACGGCGTAATCGGCAAGGTTGGACAGGCGCATCGAGCACTCTCGCGTTAATCGGACCAAATCGATCCGATTACGACCTAAGGGCGCAAACCCCTGCTTTCAACGTCAAATCCCCTGTTGCGAGTCGTTAGCACTCGGCGCGATCAGCCACCGAGTTCGCGAAGGTTCTTCGGATCGAGCATTTCGGTAAGGAATGGGCTGTCATCATCGCCGAGTTTCGCCGGGGTGCGACCGGCGAACAGGCGTATCTCGCGGATCATATGCGATTGGTCGTAAAACGCCTCGGCCAGTTCCGCATCCATTTCGTCCGACAATTGCGGCAGCGACATCAGCATGGCGGCCCGCACCGCGCGATATTTGCGCGCCAAAGCTTTGGGTGACAAGCCGAAGAAACGTTCCACCAGACGCTGGACCTGCCGCCGGGAATAGGGTGCGGCGGCAAACAGATCCTCGACGTTTGGGTCGAGCGCACCGCCCAGCCACCGGTTCGTCAGCGCGATCAGATCGGCGTGGCTATCGGACACATCGCGCAGATTATCGGC
>JBAUIN010000093.1:0-3588 GCA_049682975.1 Pontixanthobacter sp.
GTCGGGTTCGACATCCATCGGTATCATGGTCGACGAACCGCTCGATTTCTTGCGCGCGCTTGCCATCGGATATGACGAATTATGTTGGCCTGACAATCACGACCGTACGCCGCTGGAAATTTGGGAAAAGGAATATCCGGAGGAAGATTACGAAGACGACTGCGCGGAGCGGCCCGATCCGCCCGAACCGCCCCGCGCTTTGCAAAATTGGTTGAAGGCGCGATATGGCGTGACGGTCCCGCCGACTGCGGAAAGCCTGATCCGCGATATGCCGGATATGGATGACGAGGAAAGCGATGATGCTTTTTTCAACTGGTTGAAAGGATTGGAGAAATGACCGGCTCGATACGATATTTTTTGGCGACGGCGATCAGTCTGGCCTTTGCCAGCCCGCTTATAGCGCAAACGACACCCGACTTTCAGCTTGGGCCGGTGTTCGACGATTTCGGACCGCATGTCGAAGTGCCGGGTATGACCGTGCTACCCGCCGACGCCGCGTTCAGTCACAGCTTCGATGTGGCGGAACAGGCCGAAGGCGAAGAACGCAATCGCGGCATCGAAAGGGCGGCGCGGTTCATCAATATGCATGTGACGGTGGGCGTGCCTCGCGAGAACATCCGCATTGCGGTGGTGCTTCACGGAACCGCGGTTCTCGATTTGCTGACCGACGAACGGCGCAAGGCACGCGATTTCGGCGATACGAACCCAAGCGGTGCGATGGTGCGCGCAATGCTGGCGGACGATGTGCAGTTCATCATCTGCGGACAGAGTTTGGCCGGACCGGGATACTCTTATGACGAGATGATCCCCGGGGTGGAACTGGCGTTATCCGCGATGACCGCGCACGCGCAGCTGCAGCAGGACGGCTACACGGTGAACCCGTTTTGATCTCCGACGATGCTCCGTTATTATGCAAAATAAATAACGACGGCGGCATGTGGGGACGATTGCGTCTATTTCACCGTGTCATATTCGGCATTGTATTAGTCGTTTATCTGATTTTTCAGATATACCTGCGCCCCGAAAATGGGTTTTTCGGCCACCACTTTACGGACTTTCTCGCTGGAATAGTATTACCCGCCGCTCTGCTATCGCTCTCAGCGTTCGATGAACTCTTCGGCCCTTGTTACCGAAATTTTAGCATGACGATCTGGACGACGTTGATGACCGGAATCGTCTGGGAAGTGCTGGTTCCCATCATAGACGAAACTTCGGTAGGCGATTGGAAGGATATGGTGGCTCATCTCGGCGCAGGGTGCGCTTATTGGATAGCTCGAACTATAGCATTGGCCAAAGGACCATGACTGAACCCACCCCTATTCATACTCCTATCCGCCAGCCTGAAGACCAGGATGCGGCGTTGCGCCCCAAATCGCTCGAGGAATTCATCGGGCAGGAGGCGGCGCGGGGGAATTTACGCGTATTCGTCGACAGCGCGAAATCTCGCGGCGAGGCGATGGATCAT
The DNA here is from genome assembly GCA_049682975.1 of Pontixanthobacter sp. GTDB lineage: Bacteria > Pseudomonadota > Alphaproteobacteria > Sphingomonadales > Sphingomonadaceae > Pontixanthobacter. The sequence continues at coordinate 1,466 of JBAUIN010000093.1, forward strand.
GTGTTGTTTTTCGGGCCGCCGGGGTTGGGCAAAACGACGCTGGCGCAGATCGTGGCAAAAGAGTTGGGGGTAGGGTTTCGTGCGACTTCCGGGCCGGTCGTAGCGAAGGCGGGCGATCTCGCCGCTTTGCTGACCAATCTGGAAGCGGGCGACGTATTGTTCATCGACGAGATCCACCGTCTCAGCCCGGTGGTCGAGGAAGTGCTCTATCCCGCGATGGAGGATCGTGCGCTCGACATTATGATCGGGGAGGGGCCATCCGCGCGCAGCGTGCGGATCGACTTGCCGCCCTTCACTCTGGTCGGTGCGACTACCCGACAGGGGCTATTGACCACGCCTCTACGCGATCGGTTCGGCATTCCCGTGCGGCTCAATTTCTATACCGAGGACGAGCTGGAGCGAGTCGTCACCCGCGGGGCGAAGCTGCTCGACATGGCGATCGAACCCGGCGGGGCGCGTGAAATTGCGCGACGGGCGCGCGGAACACCGCGTGTCGCAGGAAGGTTATTGCGGCGGGTTCGAGACTTTGCTCATGTTGCGGGCAATGGCGTGGTAACGGCAACCATTGCGGATGAGGCGCTGACCCGCTTGGAAGTCGACCGCCTCGGTCTCGATGCGATGGACCGCCGCTATTTGCGGATGATCGCCGACATCTACAAAGGTGGTCCGGTCGGCGTCGAAACGCTGGCCGCAGGTCTGGCCGAACCGCGCGACACGGTGGAAGAAGTGGTCGAACCTTACCTCATCCAGCTCGGCCTGATCGCCCGCACGGCGCGGGGCCGGTGTCTCAATGATGGCGGATGGCAACATCTCGGCCTATCCGCGCCAAAATCGAACGCGGCGGCAACCCAGAACGGTCTGTTCGATCAGGCGGAATAAATGGAACGAAAAGGGGCTCCGCGACGGAAGCCCCTTCGATAATCATTATCAGACTTGGATCAGGCAGCCAAATTACGCAGCACGTAATGCAAAATGCCGCCGTGCTTGTAATATTCCATCTCGTTCGCGGTATCGATCCGGCATTGCGCGGTGAAAGTGGCGGTATCACCATTGGCATGGGTCACTTCGACCTCGACATCCTGACCGGGTTTGAGATCGGCCAGTCCCTTGATTGAGAACGTATCGTCGCCGTCCAGCTTCAGCGTCTTGCGCGTTTCGCCTTCCTTGAACTGTAAGGGCAGCACGCCCATGCCGATCAGATTGGAGCGGTGAATACGCTCGTAACTTTCGACGATCACGGCGCGCACACCCAATAGGATCGTGCCCTTCGCCGCCCAGTCGCGGCTGGACCCGGTGCCGTATTCCTTGCCGCCGATCACGACCAGCGGGGTGCCGTCTTCCTTGTGCTTCATCGCGGCGTCGTAGATTGCCATTTGTTCGCCATCATAGGTGGTGTAACCACCTTCAACGCCCGGAACCATTTCGTTCTTGATGCGGATATTCGCGAAGGTGCCGCGCATCATGACTTCGTGGTTGCCACGGCGCGAGCCGTAGGAATTGAAGTCCGCCTTCGCGACCTGATTGCTCATCAGATATTCGCCGGCAGGGCTGTCTTCCTTGATCGCACCGGCAGGGCTGATGTGATCGGTGGTGACGCTATCGCCCAACACCGCCAGCGGTTTTGCGTCGGTGATGTCGGTGATCGGCGCGGGGGTCATGTCCATGCCGTCGAAATAAGGCGGGTTGGCGATATAGGTGCTGCCAGGACGCCACTGGTAGGTGTCGGAGCCGACTACATCGATCGCTTGCCAATGCTCGTCGCCCTTATAGACGTCGGCATAGCGGTCTTCGAACATCTTGCGGTCGATCGAGCCGGAGCGGATTTTACTGATTTCCGCATTCGACGGCCATACGTCTTTCAGGAACACGTCCTTGCCCTCTTGGTCCTGGCCGAGTGGCGTGGTCGTGATATCCTCCGTCACCGTGCCCTTCAGCGCGTAGGCCACCACCAGCGGTGGCGATGCGAGGAAATTGGCCCGAACGTCGGGCGACACGCGGCCTTCGAAATTGCGATTGCCCGACAGGACGCTCGCGGCGACGATGTTGTTACCGTTGATCGCCTTGCTGATCGGCGGGGCCAGCGGACCCGAATTGCCGATGCAAGTGGTGCAGCCATAGCCGAC
>JBAUIN010000094.1:0-8631 GCA_049682975.1 Pontixanthobacter sp.
TGCGCCGCCACCTGCACCTACGCATGCACTCAAACCGGCGAGACACGCGATTGGCAGGATCATGGCGATGGGGCGGCGGGGCGCAATTCGGATCATGTTTCGTTCGTCTTTCGGCCTCGATGCACCAGATGCACCGCACTGGCCGTGCCCAATAAAGGGGCCAGCAGATTTACGAAAGGGATTGCGAGTAACAATGTGACAATTGCGCCCAATATGAAGCGTTCCGTTGCACCGATGCCAACGGTTTGCGAACCGTCCGGTCCTTTCGCCGGCTTGACGATATCCTGGAAATCGCGGCCCATGAGCCACGCATTGGCGATACCGAACACCAGAACGGGGCCGATGCCTGTGCCGATCCAAGGCACGGCGACCAGCGCGGCCAAAGCGTTCACCCCGACCGTACGTAGCAAAGCGGTCGATCCGTTCGCCAGTTCCAGACGCAAATTCCGGTCATGCTTCGCATCGTCCGTGTCGGGATAATGACGGCGCATGACAGCAGCTACGATATCGTCGGCGAAAAACTGGATAACCAGCAGGGCGACGATGCGAAAGAGCAGCCAGCCGCCGATCAGCGTCAGCATGACCGTCAGCAAGATGGTCAATTCCTGCCCCGCAAACATGCCCGCCTGTACAAATAGCGTATCCAGGACCGTGTAGGCTACCGCTGCGAGTGCGCCGAACACGGCAATTGTTATGGCGATCGTTTTGCCCAGAATCCGGATCATTGCCGGATCGCGCAGTTGTGCAAGGGAGAGGGCGAAGGCAACGGGAATACGCAGCATGTTCGATGCCTGCCGCCCTTCGCCCTCTCCCGTCAATCGCAATGCGGCAATTCACTTGGCCGCGAAGCTTTGAGGGGCTAGGCGCGCGGCATTCCCAATTCAGACGGACGAGATCCTGCCATGACCGATACGCCCAATGCCCCCCGATACGATGTCATCGCCATCGGCAATGCGATCGTCGATGTGATCGCCCCGTGCGACGATGCGCTGATCGACGAACTGGAAATGGCGAAAGGCGGCATGTCGCTTATCGATGCGGATGGCGCACGGGACCTTTATGCAGCGATGGGGCCGGCGAAGGAAATTTCCGGCGGTTCGGCCGCCAACACACTGGCCGGCTTGGCGAATTTGGGCGCGCAATGTGCGTTCATCGGGCAGGTGGCGAAGGATCAGCTGGGCGATGTGTTCAGTCACGACATTCGGGCTGCCGGAATTGATTTCGATACGCCTGCACGCGAGGGCGAGCCACCGACTGCGCGCTGCCTTATTTTCGTGACGCCGGATGGTGAGCGGACGATGAACACTTTTCTGGGTGCCAGCCAGTTCCTGCCCCCTGCCGCATTAAGCGATACGGCGATCGCCGATGCGGCCATCCTGTATTTGGAAGGCTATCTCTGGGACCCCGAAGAGCCGCGTAGTGCGATGCGTCGGGCCATTCAGGTCGCACGCGATGCGGGCCGCAAAGTGGCTTTCACCGCGTCGGAAAGTTTCGTGATCGAACGCCATGGCGATGATTTCCGCGCGCTGATCGACGAGGGGTTGATCGATATTCTGTTCGTCAATCACCTCGAATTGGCGACGCTGACCGGCAAGGACGATCTGGAAGCGGGCATTGGCGCCTTGCGCGACAAGGTGCCGACGCTGGTGGTGACTCGAAGCGCCGATGGCGCGCTGGCGGTATCGGATGGAAAGCGTGTGGACGTTCCCGCCGAGCCGGTTGAGAAGATCGTCGATACCACCGGCGCGGGCGACCTTTTCGCGGCCGGTTTTCTGTCAGGCTATGCGAAAGGCGAGGATCTAGAAAATTGCCTGACGCGCGGTGCGGTTTGCGCGGCGGAAATTATTTCGCATTACGGCCCGCGTTCCGAAGCGGATTTGGCAAAGCTGGTGGCGGACCGGTTGGGGTAGGCTAAGATATAGGAATGCAGTTGCGACCGGTGCGTTACCCTTTCTCTCTTGCGACCTCGCGCCAACCGATATCACGGCGGCAGAAGCCGTCGGGAAATCCAATTGCATCGACCGCATCGTAAGCAGCACTTTGCGCTTCTGTAACATTTGCTCCCATCGCGGTCACGCTTAAGACGCGGCCACCATTGGCGACCAATCGGCCGTCCTGTTCGCGTGTACCGGCGTGAAAAATCCTTGCGCCATTCGTCGATATGTCCCCCAGATCGATGGCACCACCCTTACGCGGGGCGTCGGGATACCCCGTCGCCGCCATAACGACCGTGAGGGCGGTTTCATCCGTGAACTGAATTGCCGATATCGATGCGAGATTGCCGGTCGCGCAGGCGAGCATCGCTTCGCCAAGGTCGCTTTGCATGCGCATCATCAAAACCTGGCATTCGGGATCGCCGAACCGGCAATTATACTCGATCAGCTTCGGCCCGTCCGCCGTCAGCATTAGTCCCGCGAACAAAACCCCCGAATATGACATGTTTTCGTCGCGCAGAGTTTGCACCGTCGGTTCGACGATAGTGCGCATGACCTGATCTTGCAGCGTATCGGTCAATACCGGTGCGGGACTGTACGCGCCCATGCCACCGGTATTCGGGCCGGTATCGCCTTCGCCCACCCGTTTGTGATCCTGCGCGCTGCCGCAGGGCAGAATCGCAGTGCCATCCGTAAATGCGAAGAAACTTGCCTCCTCGCCTTGCAAAAATTCCTCGATGACAACCTGCGCATCGCTTCCTTCCGGCCCGCCGCCATAACGACCGGAAAACATCCCCGTCAGCGCCTCATGCGCTTCGCCGCGCGTTTCGGCGATCACCACGCCTTTGCCCGCCGCCAGACCGTCGGCCTTCAGGACATACGGTGGCGTGAAGTTTTCCAAGGCTTCGACCGCATCGGCCAGCGACATGGCGCGGACGTACTTCGCGGTCGGGATGCCCGCGCGTTCGCACAGATCCTTGGTAAAACCTTTGCTCCCTTCGAGCTGGGCGGCGGCTTTCGATGGACCGAACACGGCGACATCGGCGCTTCGCAAGGTGTCGCCTAATCCATCCACCAGTGGCGCTTCGGGGCCGACCACGACTAGCCCAATTGCTTTGTTGCGGCAAAATTCGGCCATTGCGGTATGGTCGCCCATATCCAGGGTCACGCATGTCGCATATTCGGCAATTCCCGGATTTCCCGATGCAGCGTAGAATTCATCGCCGTCCGCCTGTAGCAAACGGGATTGCGCCAGCTTCCAAGCCAGCGCATGTTCGCGTCCACCGCCGCCCAGCAATAGGATATTCATGCCTGCCCCACTTTCCGACAATACGTATTCCGCCGGATTGGTAGCGCGGGAGCGCGAAGGCGACAATGCCGCGCCGTTATCGATAACCGAGATTTCGGCCAAGCTGAAACGCACGGTGGAGGACCGGTTCGGCCATGTCCGCCTGCGCGGGGAGCTGTCGGGGGTCAAACGCGCGGCCTCCGGCCATCTCTATTGCGCGCTGAAAGACGAAAAGGCGGTGATCGACGGCGTCATGTGGCGCGGCAGTGCCGGACGTATGGGGTTCACGCCGGAAGACGGGCTGGAAGTGATCGCCAGCGGAAAACTCACGACCTATGCGGGCCGGTCGAAATACCAGATCGTCATCGAATCGATGGAAATCGCGGGCGAGGGCGCATTGCTCGCGCTGCTGGAGAAAACGCGCGCCCGTCTGGAAGCCGAGGGGCTGTTCGCGCCCGATCGCAAACGCGCGCTGCCCTTTCTGCCACGCACTATCGCGGTCGTCACGTCGCCCACCGGGGCGGTCATTCGCGATATTCTGCATCGGCTGGCAGATCGGTTTCCCGTGCATGTGCTGGTATGGCCGGTATTGGTTCAGGGGCAGGGTTCCGCCGAACAGGTCGCGGCGGCAATTAGCAGTTTTTCCCAGTTGCCACCGGACATTCCACCCCCCGACATCGTGATCGTCGCACGGGGCGGCGGCTCGATCGAGGATTTGTGGACATTCAATGAAGAAGTGGTCGTGCGTGCGATCGCGGACTGTCCCATCCCGCTTATTTCGGCAGTGGGGCATGAAACGGACACGACATTGGCCGACCACGCGGCAGACCGGCGCGCGCCAACTCCGACCGCCGCCGCCGAAATGGCGGTACCGGTTCGTGCGGAACTGGCCGCCACGCTGGACGATCTCGCCTATCGCAAGAAACGCGCGATCGCCCGCCCGGTTGCTTTGGGGCGGGAGCGGTTGGAGGCGCGGTCCAAACGGCTGCCGAAAACGGAAAGCCTGTTGCAACCGCATATTCAGCGTTTGGACGATGCGACCGACCGGTTGCGCCGCGGCCTGCAGGATCGCGCCGCTCATGGACATACGCGCCTTGCGGGACTGCGCCTGAACCCGCGTATGTTGCAGCGCGGATTACGAGATGCCGATCAACGCCTCGCCGCAAACCGGCTGGCCCCCGAAATGCTGACGACGCGATTGGGGCGCGATAGCGATCGGTTCGGGGCATTGGATCGGCTGTACCGTTCGCTGAACCCGAAGGCGCCGCTGCAGCGCGGATTCGTTATGGTAAAGGACGACACAGGCGCTCTTTTGCGCAGCAAAGCGGCGGCCGAAAAACAGCCGCGGATCGCGATCGAATTTGCCGATGGGGTTTTGGACGCCGCGCCGGGTAATGGCTCGGCCATACCGCCCAAACGCCCTAAACCACGTAAACCGAGATCGAAGGATGGCGCGCAACAATCGGATTTGTTCGGCTAGGCATGTCTTGCTAAAGGACCGGACATGCTCATGTCCTCCAGCAATAAAGCCGCCAAGCTCGTTTTCGGCCCGAACAGTTTCCAGGTCGTGCGATCCGGCGATCATGTCGTCTGCGCAGTCACCGCTGCCGAAATTCCATTGGAAGAATTACGGTACTGGAGCGTTGATTTGCAGGAAGCCTATGCCAGTGCGGATATCGCGACACGTCGCCTGATGGACGCGACATGATGCACGCCATTTGGCGGTTTGCCGGCATTGCCGCCACCATGGCCCTGGCCGCCTGCAGTGGCGCAATTCCCGAATCGAGCGAACCACGCAGCCAGCCGCCCGTAGTCGTCGCCACGCCGCCCCCTCCGCTACCCGTGCCGCCACCACCTCCGCCACCGCCCGAACCGGTTGGACCGGCGACATTCCTGTATGACGGGGAATTTACCCAAGGTGGTTGGATACGCGGTCGGGTACCGGCGGGAACCGTGTCGGCGACATTGGGCGAACAGGCGCTGACCTTCGATGAAAATGGGCGTTTCTTCGCCGCATTCGATCGCGATGCCGGGCCCGCCGCAACCCTGCGCGCCGTAACCGGCGATGGGCGCAGCGTGGAAAGCACCCTGGCTGTCTCTGCGCGCGACTGGAATATCGAACGCGTCAATGTCGCGCGCCGTTCGGGCGGACCAAGCGCATCCTTTCTTGCGCGGCGTCGCCCCGAACTCGAACAGATCTACGCCGCGCGCGAAGCGAATGCCGACAGCGATGGATGGCGGCAGGATTTCCGTTGGCCCGTAACCGGGCGCATTTCCGGGCGCTTCGGTTCGCAGCGTATCTATCGCGGCGAACCGGGCAGTTATCATTCGGGCATCGATATCGCACCCGGTGGCAGCGGTGCGCCATTCGTCAGCCCGGCTGCCGGGGTCGTGACTTTGGCGACGGACAAGCCATTTTCGCTGGAGGGGTATCTGCTTATCATCGACCACGGACAGGGTCTGAATTCCGCATTTCTGCACATGTCCAAGATTGCCGTTCAAAAAGGCGACCGGGTCGAACAAGGGCAGTATCTTGGAAATATCGGTGCGTCCGGCCGCGCCACCGGGCCGCATTTGCATTGGAGCCTGAAATGGCGCGATGCCCGGCTCGATCCGCTATTGTTTACCGGACCGATGCCCTGATCGTTACGAATTGATCGCAACGGGTTTGCGAACCGCATGAACCGCCCCCGCCTTTTTGCGCTTACGATGCTGGCGATCTTGATTGCGCCCGGTACATGGGTGCGTTCCTCGCCCAAGGCGGATAACGATTCGCCTCTCGTGTCCTTTACCCCACTTCCCGTCGATACAATCGATACGGGGGAGGCGGTGCTGACGCATGCATGGCATCTACGAAGCGCGAACAGCCTGGCAAGCGGTTACTCGGCGCTCATCATGCGCGACAACCACAGCTTCCTTGCCGGAAGCGACCGAGGCGCATTGACGATGTTTCGGCGACCCGAAGCGGGGCGTCATACACAGGCTGCGCAATTCACGATATTTCCGAACCGACAGGGCGCTCAAAAATTTGCAGCCGATTTGGAAGCGCTAACGCATGACGCGGAAACGGGGCGTATTTGGGCTGCATTCGAACGGGTAAATACGATCGAACGTGTCGACGCGACTTTTCGAAACCACAAGATTTCTAAACCCGCGGCCATGAAAAGCTGGACCAGAAATTCCGGGCCGGAAAGCATGGTGCGATTGGATGATGGCCGGTTCCTGGTCATTTCGGAAGGTGCAGTACCGGATCGGGATGGGGTCTTTCCGGTCGTGCTGTTTGCCGGCGATCCAACGGGGAATGCGCCGTCGACGACCCACCGCTTCGCGCCACCGAGCGGTCATCGCCCGGTCGATGCGGCGCAACTACCGGATGGGCGGATCGCAATTCTTACCCGAGAACTTCACATTGCCTTGCCGATACGCTTTTCAAGCGCAATCGTCGTAGCCGATCCAAGCGAATTGACCGGCGGGTCGGTCTGGCGGGGGAAGGTGATTGCGTCGATCACAGACCCGGCGATCACAGACAATTACGAAGGGTTGGCGATCCAGAGGTCCAATGACGGGGTCATCGACCTGTGGCTGATATCGGACGACAACAATTCCGTATTCCAGCGCAATCTATTGCTTAAACTACAATGGCAACCGGGCGGATAATCGAACGCAAAAAAGCGCGAGAGTTCAACCGCGCGCCTTGCAAACAATTTATCGAAGTAACTGCTCTGCGATCCAGAAGGCCCGACACTATCGTCAGGTTGGCGGAGCCGTTCGCGTTCAGGCAGCTTCCGCCGTCTTCGCCGCTTTCTTCAATTCGCGCTTCACCTTCTGCGCGTTCTTCGAAAGCTTTTCGTCCTTGGTCTTCAGCAGCCAGTTGTCGAGCCCACCATTATGTTCGACCGACCGCAGCCCATGCGTCGAAACCCGGAATTTGAAACCGCGATCGAGCTTTTCGCTCAACAGCGTGACATGCTGCAGGTTCGGCAGAAACACCCGCTTGGTCCGGTTGTTGGCGTGGCTTACATTGTTGCCGGTCAGGCGACCTTTGCCGGTCAGTTCGCAAATGCGCGACATGCTGTATCTCTCGTTTGGATGCTAGAACTCGGTATCGGACTGATTTTTGCAGCAATCCGTGAAAGGCGGGCGCATAACCACCATCCGTGATTCCGTCAACAGATTGCGGCCATTGCCTTACCCATCGTTGTGACGTAGCTACACATCAGACATTATGAAGGAATTGAATATGAAGAAGTCTTTCGCTTTTCTCGCCGCCACCGGTTTCGCGCTTACCCTCGCCGCCTGCGACGTCGATCAGACCGAAGAAGGCGATATGCCCGAAGTCGATGTGGAAGGCGGCAATCTGCCTGAATTCGACGTCGATGGTCCCGAAGTCGATGTCGATACCGGCACCGAAACGGTCGAAGTGCCTACGCTGGACGTCGATGTCGATGGCCCGAGTGACGCGGAAGGCGAGCCGGTTACCGGCGAAACCGAATAAACCCATAAGGGCGCGGTTTGGCGGGCGTTTGAGCGGATGACTGCACGGCGCCCGCTCTTTCCACTGCCTTTCATGCAACGGGCCATTTATTTGGCCGAGCAAGCGGCATCGATCGGCGAAGTTCCGGTCGGTGCCGTTGTCGTGTGCGACGGTGCGATCGTGGGAGAGGGGCACAATCATACGCGGGGCGATGGTGCGAAAAAAACGCCCGATCCGACCGGCCATGCCGAAATCGTGGCGCTTCGGCAGGCGGCGGCAACGCTGACGCAGGAACGCCTGACCGATTGCGAATTATGGGTAACGCTGGAACCCTGCGCCATGTGCGCCGGGGCGATTGCGCATGCCCGGATCGATAAGCTCTACTACGCCGCGTCGGACCCGAAGGGCGGCGCAGTGGAGCATGGCGCGCGTATCTTCGATCAGGCGCAATGCCTCCATCGGCCCGAAATCTATACCGGGTTTTACGAAACGGAAGCCGCCGAACTGCTCCGCAATTTCTTTCGCGCCAGGCGTTAAAGTCCGCGCCAGATTTTCAGGCGCCTGTCATCCGCAGGACCGTAGCGACGCCGATCGCACGCCTTGGGCATGAAATCCTCGCCATAACACAGCCGTAATTCGCGCAGCCATCCACGCCGGTTCATGTCGATGCCTACTGCCGATCTCGGCCAGGCAGGGTTCGCATCCACGAATCCGTCCCGCAGCATTCCGGCCGTCAGCGCATCGTCGCGCGATAATCGATCGGCTTGCGGGAAAACGATCGAATTCCACAGGATCTGGGTGATCCGGAAATAGGTGCGCGGGCGGCGCGACATGCAGCTGCCGTGTTTCGCCCATTGGCTGGCGATCAACCGTGTCGACGGCATCATGCACATATTGGCGCGTGCCACTGCCGAACTGACCGTTCGCCGTGTGGC
>JBAUIN010000095.1:0-7493 GCA_049682975.1 Pontixanthobacter sp.
GATGCGCCCGTCACTTTGCTCTTCATTTTCAGGTCCATGCCCTGTTTCTTGAAGATCTTTGCCGCTTCCTTGCGCACATCCTTGTCATAACCGGGCAGCAGCATATCGACATATTCGACCACGGTGACTTTCGCGCCCAAACGCCGCCAGACGGATCCCAGCTCCATGCCGATCACCCCGCCGCCGATCACGACCAGATGTTCGGGAACTTCGGTCAATTTCAGCGCTCCGGTGGAATCGACGATGCGCTCGTCATCGATTTCGACACCGGGCAGGGGGGTGCAGTTCGACCCCGTCGCGATGATGATATCCTTGGCGGTAACGGTGTCGTCGCCCACGGTGACAGTGTGCCCGTCCTTGAACGCGGCATGTCCCTTGATCCAGGTAACCTTGTTTTTCTTAAACAGGAATTCGATGCCGCCCGTCAGTTCGCCGACGGCCTTTTCCTTCTCCGCCATCATCGTGCCGAGGTCCAGCTTCGCTTCGGCCTGAATGCCCCACATCGCCATGTGGCCGGTAGTCGCTTCGTCGTACAATTCAGAGCCGTGCAGCAGCGCCTTGGATGGAATGCATCCGACATTCAGACAAGTACCGCCCAACGTCTCACGGCTTTCGACGCATGCGGTTTTGAGACCCAATTGCGCGGCGCGAATGGCGGCGACATAACCGCCGGGTCCGGCGCCGATAACAAGAACGTCGTAATCGTATTTTTGGTCAGCCACCGGAATTCTCCATGGAAGTATCGTTTTGAGGTGCGGCGACATCGGCGCCGGTATCCTGCGCGCAGATGCGAACGATTTCTTCGACGCGCGCACGGTCGATTTGTGTCATCTGCTCGGCGTTCTTTTCCATAAGCGTATCGGCAGTGCATTCGCATATGGGGGAGACGAAGTCGCCAGCGATGCCGAGCCCGTCGGACACCGATCGACATTGCTCCACCACGGCGGTGCGAACCTGACCGCCGATCTGCTCCTTCGCAAGATCGCATCCGGTCAGCATGAAAGCGGCAACGGCGATAATGGCTGGGCGTATGAGCATCATAGGTCGATCAGCATCCGCGTGGGATCTTCGATCGCTTCCTTGATGATCTTGAGCGCCGTGACCGCCTCGCGCCCGTCGATCAGCCGGTGGTCGTAGGACAGCGCAATATACATCATCGGACGCACCACGACTGCTCCATCGATTACTACGGCGCGATCTTCGATCCGGTGCAGGCCCAGAACCGCGCTTTGCGGCGGATTGATGATCGGGGTGGACATCAGGCTGCCGAATACGCCGCCATTGGAGATCGTAAAGGTACCGCCGGACATATCGTCCATCGTCAATGTGCCTTCTTTCGCGCGCGCGCCGAAATCGGCGATGTCTTTTTCGATTTGGGCGAAGCCCTTCTTGTCGACATCGCGCACGACCGGAACGACCAGACCGTTGGGCGCGCTGACAGCCACCGAGATATCGACGTAATCGTGATAGACGATCTCATCCCCTTCGATCTGCGCATTCACACTCGGCACGTCTTTCAACGCCAGATGCGCGGCCTTCGCGAAGAAGCCCATGAACCCCAGCTTGATATCGTGTTTCTTGGCGAACTGGTCTTTGTATTTCGTGCGCGCTTCGATGACCGCCGTCATATCGACATCGTTGAACGTCGTCAGCAAGGCGGCGTTGTCCTGCGCAGACTTAAGGCGCTTGGCGATCGTCTGGCGCAAGCGGGTCATTTTGACGCGTTCCGTGTTGCGCGCGCCGGTTTGCACTTCCGCCTGCCCGGTTTTCGCAGGCGTTTGGCTTTCGGTGTCCGTCTTCGCAGGCGCTTCGCCCTTGGCTTTCGCAGCGGCGATTACGTCCTCGCGGGTCAGGCGGCCATCCTTGCCCGTGCCCTTTACGCTGGACGGATCGATGCCATGTTCCAGCACCGCACGGCGAACCGAGGGGGACAAAGCCTGCGCCGCGTCGGAGGCGGCGGGATCCTGACGAACTTCGTTCTCGCCCTTTTTGTAACTGTGCTTGCCACCTTGTGCGTCGCCATCGTCATCTGCAGCACGCTTGGCCTTGCCGTCTTCGGCATCCTCGCTTGCGCGGCCCGCCTCTTCGCCTTTCGCAGCGGGCGTACCGCCGGCTTCCACGGTGGCAATCACGGCGCCGACTTCGACCGTGTCGCCGACTTCCGCTTTCAATTCCTGAATGACCCCGGCGATGGGGGAGGGAACATCGACCGCGACCTTGTCCGTTTCCAGACTGACGATCGGTTCATCGACGGCGACCGCATCGCCCGGCTTTTTCAGCCATTCGCCGATCGTGCCTTCGGTGACGGATTCGCCCAGAGCGGGGACTTCGATTTCGGTTGCCATGATAGAGTTTCCTCAGCCTTCCGCTTCAGGCGGACGTAATATAGTGACTTTGGCGGTTTCGCCGATGTTCGACAGATCGAGCGCGAGACTGATCAACGCCTCCTGCTGCGCCTTGTGCCGCTTGGCGAGGCCGGTTGCAGGCGATGCAGCATCCTCGCGGCCGGCATAGATCGGGCGTAGCTTTTTATCCGCCGCCAGTGCGGATTCCTCGATCAGCCGATCCACGAAATGCCACGCACCGTTGTTCTTCGGTTCTTCCTGACACCACACGATTTCTTTCAGATTGTCCATTCGGGCGATCCGTTTCGTCAACGGTTCGCCGGGGAAGGGGTAAATCTGCTCGATCCGCACGATGGAAATGTCGGAAATATCATGTTCGTCGCGTTTCTCGATAAGATCGTAGGCGACCTTGCCCGAACATAGGACCAGCCGACGCACGTCCTTGTCGGCGATATCCTTGGTATCCGATTTGATCCGCATGAAATGCCGATCGCCCATGAAATCTTCCGCATCGCTGCGGGCCATCGGATGGCGAAGCAGCGATTTGGGCGTCATGATGACCAGCGGTTTACGGAACGGTCGCAGCATCTGGCGGCGCAAAACGTGGAAGTAATTCGCCGGGGTGGTAATGTTGCACACCTGAATATTGTCGTTCGCGCATAATTGCAGGAACCGTTCCAGACGCGCGCTCGAATGTTCCGGACCCTGCCCTTCGTACCCATGCGGCAATAGCAGCACGAGGCCGTTGGCGCGTAGCCATTTGACCTCGCCGCTGGCGATGAACTGATCGATCATGATCTGCGCGCCATTGGCGAAATCGCCGAATTGCGCCTCCCACAAAACCAGCGTTTTGGGGTCCGCCATGGCGAAGCCATATTCGAACCCCAGCACGCCATACTCGGATAGCGGACTGTCATACACTTCGAACTTGCCGTGGGGCAGCGTGGTCAGCGGGATATACTTGTCTTCGGTATTCTGATCGATCCAGACGGCGTGCCGTTGACTAAATGTGCCGCGCCCGGAGTCCTGGCCGGACAGGCGAACGCCATATCCTTCCGCCACGAGGCTGCCGAATGCGAGAGCCTCGCCAGTGGCCCAGTCGAAGCCGGTACCGCTTTCGAACATTTCGCCCTTGGCTTTCAGCACACGGCCCAGCGTTTTGTGGATATCGTGATCGTCGGGCACTTTGGTGAGCGTGCGGCCCAGACTGTCGAACAGTTTCTTGTCGATGGCGGTTTCGACATTGCGGCGGGCATGTTCGGGATCGGCCGGCTTGGACAGGCCGGACCAGCGCCCGCCGAACCAGTCGGCCTTGCTGGGTTCGTAATCCTTCGCCGCGTCGAATTCGCCCTGCAGCAGGTCGTCGAATTCCTCGCGCAATTGCGGCGCGGTGCCCTCTTCGATCACGCCGTCTTTCAGCAGCTTATCGGCATAGAGGAAGCTGACCTTGGGATGTTCGCGGATCGCATCATACATCAGCGGCTGGGTGAATTTTGGCTCGTCGCCCTCATTATGGCCGAACCGGCGATAGCACCACATGTCGATGACGATGTCGCGCTTGAATTTCTGACGATATTCGACTGCCAATTTGCAGGCGAAAGTTACCGCTTCGGGATCGTCGCCGTTCACGTGCAGGATCGGCGCCTGAACGCCCTTCGCCACGTCGGACGGGTAGGGGGAGGAACGTGCGAATTGCGGGCTGGTGGTGAAGCCGATCTGATTGTTGATGACGAAGTGGATGCACCCGCCGGTGTTGTATCCGCGCACGCCCGAAAAACCGAGGCATTCCCACACGATGCCCTGTCCGGCAAATGCCGCATCGCCGTGGATCAGAACGGGCAGCACTTGCTCGTTCGCATCGAGATCGTCACGCACAGCCTGCTGCGCGCGCACTTTCCCGAGGACGACGGGATTGACCGCTTCCAGATGGGAGGGGTTGGGCACCAGCGACATATGCACGGAAATGCCGTCGAATTCGCGATCGGTGCTGGTGCCGAGGTGGTATTTCACATCGCCCGATCCACCGACATCCTCCGGATTGGCGCTGCCGCCGGAAAATTCGTGGAAGATGACTTTGTATGGTTTGCCCATGACGTTTGCGAGCACGTTCAAACGGCCGCGATGGGCCATGCCGTAAATGATTTCGCGAACGCCCGCCTGGCCGCCATGCTTGATGACCGCCTCTAGCGCCGGGATCATACTTTCGCCGCCATCCAGGCCGAACCGCTTGGTGCCGACATATTTCTTACCGAGAAAGTTTTCGTATCCCTCGCCCCGAATGACGGAAGCGAGGATCGCTTTCTTGCCTTCGGGGGTAAACTGGATGGTGTCTTCGGGGCTTTCGAACTTGTCCTGCAAGAACCGCCGCTCTTCGGTGTCGGCGATGTGCATGTATTCGAGGCCGACATTGCCGCAATAGGTCCGGCGCAGCACGTCGAACAATTCACCGACCGTGACCCAGTCGTAACCGAACACCCCGCCGACGAAGACTTCGCGGTCTTCCTGCCCTTCGAACCCGTGCCACTCCAGCGTGAGGTCTTCGGGCATTTCGCGATTGGCAAGGTCAAGCGGATCGAGATTGGCTGCCAGATGCCCGCGCACGCGATACAGACGAACCATCAGCATCGCGCGGATGGAATCGCCTGCGGCTTCCTCGACGGCGGAAGCATCCATCGCCTTGCCAGCCGATTTGGCAGCCTTTTCGACGGCCACTTTCATGGTTGTCGGATCGAGCGCCTGTATAAGATCGGCATCGGTATCCGCGACTTCCGCCAACCAGCGCGGATTGCTCCAGCTGGGGCCGGGTTGCGGACCATCCTGATCGGTCATGTCGGGAAGGAAGCTTTGGTTCTCGTTACCCATCGTCTGTCTTTCTTACGCCCCCGCATGCCCACTCGGTAGAGACCATCGGATCAAAGGCGATCAGGCCATTTCTTTCAGCATCGCGTCGAGCGTGGTGCCGAGTTCGCTGGGGGAGGGGGATACGCGAATGCCCGCATCTTCCATTGCTGCGATCTTGTCGTCCGCGCCGCCTTTGCCGCCCGATACGATGGCACCGGCATGGCCCATGCGCCGTCCGGGAGGGGCGGTGCGGCCTGCAATAAAGCCGACCGTCGGCTTCTTGCGCCCCTTCGCCGCTTCGTTCTTCAGGAACTCGGCGGCTTCTTCTTCCGCACTGCCACCGATCTCGCCGATCATGATGATGGATTTGGTTTCCTCATCGTCGAGGAACAGGTCGAGCACGTCGATGAAGTTTGTGCCGTTTACGGGATCGCCGCCGATGCCGACTGCCGTGGTCTGGCCCAAGCCGACCATCGTGGTCTGATGCACCGCTTCATATGTCAGTGTGCCGGAGCGCGAGACGACCCCGACCGAACCCTTCTTGAAAATCTTGCCGGGCATGATGCCGATCTTGCATTCCTCGGGTGTCAGAATGCCTGGACAGTTGGGGCCGATCAGGCGCGATTTGCTGCCTTCGAGTGCCGCCTTGGCCCGCACCATGTCGAGAACCGGAATGCCTTCCGTAATGGCGATAATCAATTCGATTTCCGCATCGATTGCTTCGCAGATCGCGTCGGCGGCGAAGGGTGGCGGAACGTAGATACAGGATGCGGTCGCGCCGGTTTCGGCCTTCGCCTCGCGCACGGTGTTGAAATTGGGAAGGCCGATATGGCTGGTGCCACCCTTGCCGGGCGTTACACCCGCGACCATCTGCGTGCCGTAATCCAGTGCCTGCTGCGTGTGGAACGTGCCGGTATCGCCGGTCATGCCCTGTGTGATGACTTTGGTGTTCTTGTCGACGAGAATGCTCATATCGGGATGGTCTTCCTTAGATTGTGTTCAAATGGTCAACGCATGGGAGCTCGGATCAGCGCCAGCCGCTCCAGTCGGCCCGTTCATCGATGGTGAGGGTGAAATCGACGGGATTGCCCACCTTCGCGCGCGCCAGACATTGCGTGAATGCAAGCCTGGCCGATGGCAACAGGCGCGCGGTGCCTTCCTCCGCACGGTCGGTTTGCGCCGCAGCTGCGGCCTGCTGCATGCAGGCTTCCACCGGGCGGCGATCGGCCTTGGGTGATTTGGCCGGTCCATCCAGCACGAGATAGCTGCGGCGATAATAGATCTGCGCTTCGGTGCGCCATTCGGTGCAAAGCCTGCTTTTTTCGCCGCTAGCCAGAACGACACTCTCACGGTCGATACACTCCGTCCGCGTACGAGGCGCACGGTCGGTCGCCGCGAACTGCCCGATCTGCTGTCGTTCGATTTCCTTAGCGGATGCCGGGGCAATCGGAAGGGCAATGGCCGTTGTCACAACAGCGGCCAAAGAAATGGTTCGAAGAAGCATATTACCGTCCCTACGCAAGCGAGCTGTCGAGCCCCTTACATGCTTCCAGCAATTCCTCGACCGCGTCGACGCTGACCTGGAAGCCTTTCTTCGCCTCATCGTTCAGTTCGATCTCCACGATCCGTTCGACGCCGTTCGCGCCGATTACGATCGGCACACCGACATACAGGCCGTCCACGCCGTATTGTCCGTCAAGGTATGCGGCGCAGGGCAGGACGCGTTTTTTGTCCTTGAGGTAGCTTTCGGCCATCTGGATCGCGCTGGTTGCAGGCGCATAGAACGCGCTGCCATTGCCGAGCAGTTTGACGATCTCGCCACCGCCGCCTCGGGTGCGTTTGACGATGGCGTCCATCTTCTCCTGAGTGGACCAACCCATCTTGATGAGGTCCGGCACGGGAATGCCCGCTACGGTCGAGTATTCCAGGATCGGCACCATCGTATCGCCGTGGCCGCCCAGAACGAAAGCGGTCACGTCTTCCATCGACACGTCGAACTCCTCGGCCAGGAAATGGCGGAACCGTGCGCTGTCGAGCACGCCGGCCATGCCGACGACCTTGTTATGCGGCAGGCCGGAAAACTCGCGCAAGGCCCAGACCATCGCATCCAGCGGGTTGGTGATGCAGATCACGAAAGCATCGGGGCAATTCGCCTTAATACCTTCACCGACCGCTTTCATTACCTTGAGGTTGATGCCCAACAGATCGTCGCGGCTCATCCCGTCTTTGCGCGGAACGCCGGCGGTTACGATCACGACATCGCTATCGGCAATATCCTTGTAATCGCTCGTGCCTTTCAATGTCGCG
>JBAUIN010000096.1:0-12383 GCA_049682975.1 Pontixanthobacter sp.
GCGTATCGTTCGGCGCAAGTGGCGGGGCGGGGAGATCTGTTGTGACACATCTGCGATCATTGACATTCGGCGTGATGATCTGCGCGATTTCGACAGCCCCCGCGATGGGACAGGACGAGCCGCCGAATAAATCGCCGCCGGACAAACCACAATCCGAACCCGTCGACCAGCCGACGATCGTCGTAACCGGCGAAGTGGAAGAGGACCGGCCTCAGGTCCTGCTCGGTAGCCGGATCGCGAAGCGTCCGTTCGTGCAATATGCCGGCATCGCCACTAATACCGGCACGCGGGACCTGACGCCGGGCAGCGGTATGGATCAGGGTGCAAGCGTGCGCATCACGCGCACCAGTACGTGCACCAGCGACGATCCGCTGATCGGTCGCAAGGCCGCCTGCCTGATGATCGAGGCCGACACCGCTTATGCGAAAGGCAATGTAGGCGCGGCGCAAGACACATTGGCCTCCCTGACATCGGACACACGCTTCACTCCGCATGAACGCCTGGCAGGGGCGAAGCGGCAATATGCCTTTGCGCAATCGGAAGGAAACGATGCGTCCCGTGAAGTCGCACTGTCTGGAATGGTTGCAACCCGCGCGATGACGCTGGAACGGGAAATTCAGGCGCGACGAACACTTGTTTCGATGGCGTTTGGCGACGGGCGTCGCGCGGTCGCGCGGGAACGCATGATGCAATTGGATGCGATCGCTCCGCTCGACGCCGATCAGTTGGCGACGCTCGCCATTCTGACGCGAGAGCAGAATGCGGGCGATGCATCGGACATCATGCGGCGTGCCATTGCAGCGTCAGAAGCAGCAGGCCGGAGCGTACCGAAAAGCTAGCGTGATTTCGCGCAGGCCGGTCCGGTCCGATAACGCCCGCCTTATGCGCATATTGCGCTGCCGTTACAATTTGGTATCCCCTGCAACTATAAATTCGTCACGAGAGGAATATCTGCCCCCATGTCCCGTAAAATCATGTCGCATAAAATGAACCGCAAACTTCTGCTGACCGCAACACTGCTCGGGTCGGTTTCGATCGCCGCGACCACAGCATCCGCACGCCCGATGACGGCGGAAGACGTGGCCAAGCTGGAAAGCGTCGGCACGATCGAAGTTTCGCCCGATGGCAGCCGCGTCGCCTATACCACCAGTAGCAAACCCGACGTCACCGAAGGCGAAGATAACGGCACAAGTCGCAGCGCCTTGCATGTCGCCTACGGACCGAACAATGCCCGCATGTTCCTGCCTGCCGATGTCGATCCGGGCGGCGTCGCATTTTCGCCCGACGGCCGCATGATCAGCTTCCTGTGGTCGAAGGAAGATGAAGATCGCGCCGTATGGGGCATCCCCGTCGATGGCGGGGCGCAGCGCAAGCTGGCTGCGGTGAAAGACAGCGATGTCCGCTCCTACGTCTGGGCGCCGGATGGGTCGCACATGCATCTGCTGGTCGGCGCGCCCGAAGATGAGATGCGCGAAACGCAAGAAAAGGCCGGCTTCAATGCGATCGTCTATGAAGAAGAGGCGCAGCTCAACCGGATGTTCCGGGCCGATATCGGCGATGAGGTGGATGCCGAACCGCAGGCGCTGAACATTCCCGGCTATGTCAGCGCGTTCGAAATCGCGCCCGATGCGCGCACGGCGATTATTCAGACGGCACCGACCCCCAATGTCGATGACAGCTATACCCAGAAGCGCGTCAATATCGTCGATCTGACCAATGGCCGCGTGCGCGCTGTCGTGGAAACGCCGGGCAAGTTGGGCGATGTGGAAATTTCTCCCGATGGCACGCAGCTGGCGATGATCGCGGGGATCGATGTGAACGATCCGGCGGCTACCACGCTGCATTTCGTCGACGTATCGACCGGCGATTTCACGATTCACAACGCCAACGCACCCGAAGCGGTCGTGGATACCGAATATATGGCCGATGGCCGCATTGTGGCCGCCGTGCATATCGGCGCGCAGAGCGTGCTGCGCATTCACAATGCCGATGGATCGCTGGTGCGGGAGATCGATCCGCAGGGCCTGATCATCACCGATGTCGAGGTCGGGGGGAACCGGATCGCGGTGGACGCGCACAGTCCGATGCATCCGAGCGAGCTCTATGTGCTGGACGGCGATACTTTCACCCGGTGGACCAGCCACAATCCGTGGTTGTCGGATATCGACATGGGCGAACAGCGCACTTTCACGTTCAACGCGCGCGACGGGCAGCAGGTCGAAGGCGTGTTGGTGCTGCCGGTCGGTGGTGTTCCCCGCGGCGGCGCGCCGTTGATCCTGGACGTGCATGGCGGGCCGGAAGCGCATGATTCCAATGGCTGGACTACCAATTATTCCGGGCCCGGCCAGGTTGCGGCGGGTCAGGGTTATGCCGTGTTCCAGCCGAATTATCGCGGCTCCACCGGCTACGGCACGCCCTTCTCCAAACAGCATCAGGGCGACTATGCGGGCAAGGAATTCAACGATCTCGTCGATGCGAAACGCGCGCTCGTTTCCGAAGGGATCGCCGATGCCGATCGCACCGGTATCACCGGCGGTTCCTATGGCGGCTATGCCACCGGCTGGGCCTCCACAGCCCTGTCGGATGAATTCGCGGCGGGGGTGATGTTCGTCGGTATCTCCAACCAGATCAGCAAATTCGGCACCACCGATATTCCGCAGGAAATGTTCAACGTGCACAGCCTGAAATGGCCGTGGGAAGACTGGCAGGGCATGCTGGAAGTCAGCCCGATCTATCACGTCGAAAAGGCGGAAACGCCGCTGCTGATTATGCATGGTGCGGAAGATACGCGCGTTGCCCCGTCGCAAAGTTACGAGTTGTATCGCAACATCAAGGTGCGCAAGCCCGACACGCCTGTGCGTCTGGTGCTGTATCCCGGCGAGGGTCACGGCAACCGACGGGCGGCTGCGCAATATGATTACAATTTGCGCATGATGAACTGGTTCGACACCTACCTTAAAACCGGCGATCGCGATGCCGAAATGCCCGAACCGCGTCCGGAACTGGCCGAAGGCGCGAAGGGTGCGCGGGCGGAAGAGGATTGACGAATACCGGAAACCCGCCAATCAGATGGAAGTTGGCGGGTTTCCGGTTTGTAGACCATACGAACCCGTAAAAAGTCGTACGCCTATGAAACGAACTGCATTCAATCTACCGATCCTTTTGGTTTGTGTGCCGGTACCGCTCAGCGCGCAAGCCGCTGATGGCGCTAACCAGGCACCCACCGATATTGCCATAACGCGCGACGTACATGACGATCTTTACCGCTTCCTTCGTTCTGCATCGGATGAGGAGGCCGAATTGGATGCGATCGTTCGGGCGATGCAGGGGCAGTTCGCCGCAATGCCCGCCCTCGCTTCGGTCGAGGTCGACAATCCCGGTTTCATCGAAGCGTTGACGACATCGGTGAGGCCCATGCTCAAAGATCATGCGCTGCGTATAACCAAACTTGCCGGACCCGATATTATTGCTCTGCTGCGCGACGGTCTGACCGAAAAGGAGGCGCGAGATGCACTGGGTTTTTATGAGTCCGACATCGGCCAGCGAGTGATCGCCGTCACCAATCAGACCCTCAACTACGATAGAGCGCTGGGTGCGGCGATCCAGGACAAAACAATCACTGCGGAGAACATGGAACGCAATTTAATGGACGCAGGAGAACGGGGTTACAGCCAGTTGAGCGCGACCGAGCAGGCGCGGGCCAATGAGGCGGCCAGCACCAACTCCGGCATGATGAAATTCCTCGACCTCGTACCGAAAATCGCCGCGTTGCGGGCGCGTTTCGAAAATGAACCCATGCTACCGGCCCACGAAGCGCGGATGCAGGCAGCCATGCGGTCGGTTTTCGAACAATACGGGCTGGCATTTGCCCACTGACGGCGGCGGATAGGTTTGCACGCATGATTGCGAGCAATGCAATTGCGCGTGGTGACCAATCGGGTAGAGACATCGACGATGGCCGCGCGAGTATCGAAGATAAATGACAGAACGACGCACATCGCCATCGTCGGCGGGGGGCTTGCCGGGGGTCTGATTGCGCTGGCGCTGCGGTGGCGACGGCCCGAACTGACGGTTACGTTGATCGAGGCCGGTGACACGTTGGGCGGCAATCACCGGTGGAGCTGGTTCGACAGCGATCTGGACGAAGCCGGCCGTGCGCTGATGGCGCCCTTCGCCACCAATATGTGGTATGGATACGATGTTCGTTTTCCCGCCTATGATCGTACGCTGAAGTCGACGTACCGATCGCTCGCCTCAAATGAATTCGACGCCTTGCTGCGACGCGAATTGGGACGCGACACGATCCATACCAGCTGCGCGGTATCGTCGCTCGACCGAACGGGCGTGGAACTGCAGGATGGCACGCGCATCGATGCACAGACCGTCATCGACTGCCGTGGTCCGGAGGGCAGCGCGCATCTGACCGGCGGATGGCAGGTATTCATGGGGCGGCATCTGCGCACCGATCGACCGCACGGCATCGAACGCCCGTGCATCATGGACGCGAATGTCGATCAGCACGGCTCCTGCCGCTTCGTCTATACGCTTCCCCTCGCCCCGAACGAAGTGTTCATCGAAGACACCTATTACGACGATACGCCTTCGGTGGATCGCGACGCATTCGGCGCACGGATCGACGCCTATTGCCGCGAACACGGGTATGCAGGTGAGACGATCGGAACCGAAACCGGTATCCTGCCCGTCATCACCGGCGGCGATTTCGCGGCGTTTCAGCGCGATGCGGCCATTCCCGGCGTGGCGACCGCGGGCGCACGCGGCGGCTTCGTGCATCCACTGACCAGCTACACCCTGCCCTTCGCCGTGCAGACCGCCATCGCGATTGCCGACGATCCCGATCCGCTCGACGATCTGGCGGCGAAGCTGCAACGGCGCGCACAGGATCATTGGCGCAACACCGCGTTTTATCGCCTGCTGGGTTCGATGATGTTCGGGGCGGCGGAACCGGAGGAACGCTACCGTGTGTTCCAGCATACCTATCGCCTGGACGACAAATTGATCGAACGGTTCTATGCCGGACAGCTCACGATGTCGGACAAGGCCCGCCTTTTGATCGGTCGCCCCCCGGTTCCCATTACGGGCGCGATGACCGCCCTTGCCACCAAACGCGCGCCCTTGCTGGCGCAACAGGAGAAAATCGGATGAGCGGCACTTCCGCCCCCACCTTCGATATCGAAACGTCCACGCAATCGAAGCCGGTGGAAACCGGCGCGACCAGCAAAACCGCCTGCATCGTCGGCAGCGGCTTCGGCGGCATGGCGCTGGCCATGCGGCTACAATCGGCAGGCATCCAGACGACCGTGATCGAAGCCCGCGACAAGCCCGGCGGCCGTGCCTATTATTGGGAACGTGACGGCTTCATCTTCGATGGCGGCCCCACCGTCGTTACCGACCCGCCATGTTTGGAAGAATTGTGGTCGATTTCCGGTCATGACATGAAAGACGATGTGGAGCTGATGAAGGTTCACCCCTTCTACCGCCTCAACTGGCCCGACGGGCATAATTTCGACTATTCGAACGACGTGGCGGAATTGAACGCCGAAATCGCCAAGCTGAACCCCGACGATGTGGAAGGATACGCGCAGTTCCTGGAATATTCCGCCGGCGTGTATGAAGAAGGCTATGTGAAGCTCGGCACGGTTCCCTTCCTCGATTTCAAATCGATGCTGAAGGCCGCACCTGCGCTCGCCAAGAAGCAGGCATGGCGCAGCGTCTATTCGATCGTGTCCAAATACATCAAGAACGAAAAAATCCGGCAGGCATTGAGTTTCCACACGTTGCTGGTCGGTGGCAATCCGTTCAAGACCAGCGCGATCTACACGCTCATTCACAAGCTGGAGAAAGATGGCGGCGTCTGGTGGACGCGGGGCGGCACCAACCGCCTGATCGCGGGCATGATCCGCCATTTCGAACGCCTCGGCGGCACGATGATGATCGGCGATCCGGTCGTGCAGGTTCACACGCTGGGCAACCGCGCGACGGAGGTAGAGACGAAAAGCGGCTTCAAGCAGCGTTTCGATGCGGTTGCCAGCAATGGCGACATCATGCATTCGTACCGCGATCTTCTATCCGAAAGCCCGCGCGGCAAGGCCTATGCGAAAACGCTCAGCCGCAAGAAATTCAGCCCCGGCCTGTTCGTGGTGCATTTCGGGCTTGAAGGCACATGGCCCGGCATTCCGCATCACATGATTTTGTTCGGCCCGCGCTATAAGGGCCTGCTTAACGACATCTACGATCACGGCGTGCTGCCGCAGGATTTCAGCATCTATCTGCACCACCCCACCGTCACCGACCCCAGCATGGCGCCCAAGGGCAAAAGCACGTTCTACGCGCTGGTGCCGGTCGCCCATATGGGCAAGCTGGCAGTGGATTGGGACGAGGTCGGACCGAAGCTGGAAAAGCGCATTCTGGACGAGGTGGGGCGGCGGCTGATCCCCGACATTCACGACCGGATCGTGACCAAGTTCCATTACGCGCCCAAGGATTTTGCGCATGATCTGAGCGCGCATCAGGGCAGCGCCTTCAGCCTGGAGCCGGTGCTGACGCAAAGCGCCTGGTTCCGCGGGCACAATCGCGACGACGTGATCGAAAACTTCTACCTCACCGGCGCGGGTACGCATCCGGGTGCGGGTATTCCGGGGGTTGTGGGTAGCGCCAAGGCGACGGCGGGATTGATGATCGCGGACCTTGCGGAATGAGCAAAGATCCGCGGACGGCCTCACGATATTGGTCATCCCCGCGAGCGCGGGGACCCAGGGTTGCGTCGCGCATCGTCGCTTTGGGTTCTCGCATTCGCGAGAATGACGACTACATTGTAGCTAGGCGCGCCAACCCAAGCGCATGCCTCGTTCGATGAAACGCCTCGCCGTCTATTGCGGGTCCGCTACGCCCGCCGATCCGCGATATATGGAACTCGCCCGCGAAGTCGGTGCGACCCTCGCCCAGCGCGGCATCGGCGTCGTCTATGGCGGCGGACGGTTGGGGTTGATGGGGGCGGTCGCGTCCGGTGCGCTGGAGGCTGGCGGCGAAGTCATCGGCGTCATTCCCGAAGCACTCGCGGGCAGCGAGGTTGCGAATACCGACTGTACCGAACTGCACACCGTGCCCGGAATGCACGAACGCAAGAAAGCGTTTACCGACCTCAGCGACGGTTTCGTAACCATTCCCGGCGGAGTGGGCACCATGGACGAATTATGGGAAGCAATGAGCTGGGCGCAGTTGGGTTACCATACGAACCCGGTCGGGCTGCTCAACGCGTTCGGCTTCTACGACGATCTGATCGCGTTCACGCAGCGCATGGCCGATGTCGGTTTCGTCCGTGAAGCTCACCAGAACATCCTGATCGCTCGCCCGGAGATTGGCGCATTGATCGACGCGATGACTGCGTATGAACCCCACACACCCATCTTCGCTATGAAAGCCGCCGATCTGTGAACGTGCAGAAAGTCTCCGACCGTATGCTGGCCCCGTCGCGGATCATGCGGGACACGCCAAGTCAGGCGGGCGGCGGGCGCGACCGCAAGACGCTGGTTGCAAAGGCGCGTGCGGCCATCGCCGACGGTTCCAAAAGCTTCGCCATGGCATCGACCCTGTTCGATCGCCGGACCCGCGAGCGGGTCTGGCTGCTTTATGCCTGGTGCCGCCGTTGCGACGATATCGCCGATGCGCAGGATATGGGCGGCCAATTGGGCGATCAGGCGAAACCGATGCAGCGCCTCAATTCCATTCGCGTGCTGACCAAACGGGCGCTGGACGGGCAGCCGACTGCGGATCCCGCCTTCGACGCATTCGGACTGGTCGCGCGCGAGGCGAATATATCGGCTCAACTAGCCGAGGACGTCGTCGAAGGTTTCGCGCTGGATGCCAAGGATTGGCGCCCGCGTACGAAAGCCGATCTGCTGCGCTATTGCTACCATGTTGCGGGGGCCGTTGGGGTCATGATGGCGCAGGTGATGGGCGTGCGCCGCGACGATACCGAAACGATGGATCGCGCCTGCGATTTGGGCCTCGCATTTCAACTCGCCAACATCGCGCGCGATCTCGCGGAGGACGATGCCGGCGGGCGCTGTTACCTGCCGATGGAATGGCTGTGCGAACAGGATATCGAACCGGGGCAGCATACCAAACCGCATCACCGTGCCGAACTGGCGGAAATGGCGGAAAAGCTGGTGCTGATGATGGACCGTTATGCCAAACGCGCGCGGCTCGGCACGACCGGACTTCCCTTCCGAAGTCGTTGGGCGATACTGGCTGCGGCGCGTATCTATACCGATATCGGTCACGAGGTTCGGCGGCGGGGCAAAAATGCGTGGGACCGCCGCGTGCGGGTCAGTAAGGCGGCAAAATTACGCCATGTCTCAACCGCCTTCGTCGAGGCTGTACGCAACGATCCGCGCGGACCCGATGACGAACCGCCGATGGACCGGGGCGAAATCCTTGTGAATGTCCGCATGGAAGGACCGATCGCACCGCCCAACATGGAGCCGCTGCCCGACGAAGCATAAGTGCCGAAAGCCCGCTCGACATGGCGGTATGCGCGGCGTAGTCCTGCACCCCATGATTACCAAACTTCTGATCGCCAATCGTGGCGAAATCGCCTGCCGCATCATCCGCACCGCGCGCACGATGAATATCGCCACGGTCGCCGTTTATTCCGATGCGGATGCGAAGGCGTTGCATGTCAGACAAGCGGACGAGGCGGTGCATATCGGCCCGAGCCCCGCCGCCGAAAGCTACCTTGTCGACGAGACAATAATCGCCGCGGCGAAACAGACGGGCGCGGAGGCCATCCATCCCGGTTACGGCTTCCTGTCGGAGAACGCCGATTTCGCACAAGCGGTTGTCGATGCCGGATTGATCTGGGTCGGCCCCAACCCCGGCAGCATCCGCGCGATGGGTTTGAAGGATTCCGCCAAACAGCTGATGATGGATGCAGGCGTGCCCGTCACTCCGGGTTATCTTGGCGAGGATCAATCGGTCGAGCGGTTGAAAGAGGAAGCGGATGCCATCGGCTATCCCGTATTGATCAAGGCGGTCGCGGGCGGCGGCGGCAAAGGTATGCGCAAAGTCGAACGGGCCGCCGATTTCGAGGCCGATCTTGAAAGCTGTCGTCGCGAAGCCAAAGCCAGTTTCTCCAACGACGAGGTGCTGCTGGAGAAGTGGATCACATCGCCCCGCCATATCGAGGTGCAGGTGTTCGGCGACAGCCACGGCAATGTCGTCCACCTGTTCGAACGGGATTGCTCGCTGCAGCGCCGCCATCAGAAAGTGATCGAGGAAGCCCCCGCCCCCGGAATGGACGAAGCCACTCGCGCCGACATCTGTGCAGCTGCTGTGCGCGCCGCGGAGGCGGTGGACTATGTCGGCGCAGGCACCATCGAATTCATCGCCGACGCCTCGGAAGGACTACGCGCCGACCGCATCTTCTTCATGGAAATGAACACTCGTTTGCAGGTGGAACATCCGGTGACGGAGGAAATCACCGGCGTCGATCTGGTCGAATGGCAATTGCGCGTGGCGAGCGGGGAGTCGATCCCACTGAAGCAGGAAGAGCTCGCGATCGAGGGCCATGCCATCGAAGCGCGGCTTTACGCGGAAGACCCGAGCAAGGGCTTCCTGCCAAGCACCGGGCGGCTCGATCATCTCGATCTCGGTAATCGGGGCCGTTTGGAAACCGGCGTCGAGGAAGGCGACGAAATTTCGCCTTTCTACGACCCCATGGTCGCCAAGCTGGTCGCTTGGGGGGAAGACCGCGACGATGCCGTCGATCTGCTGATCGAAATGGCGGAAGGCGTGGAGATATGGCCCGTCCGATCCAACGCATCGTTTATCGCCAATGCGGTGTCGGATGCCGATTTCGTGGCCGCCCGCCTCGATACCGGTTTCATCGAACGCAAGGGCGACGGGCTCATATCGGATGGCGCGCCGGACGATGCGGTTTTACAGGGCGCGGCGGAAATCGCACTCGCCGCGAACGACGATACGCCCGATGATCTCGCCGGGTTCCGCCTGAATGCGCCCCCGCGCTTTTCCGTCAGCTTGGGGCAAAGCGGCGCGTTTCAAACCGTGCATGTGCGCCAGGATGAACTGGAACCGTCGCTTACCGGCTATGCCGAGGGCGCACGCGTTGTCGTGTTCGACAATGGACAAGCGCACGGTTTCGATCTGGACGCGCGCGGATCCGGCGCGGCGGCGGCGGGCGATGGTGCCATCCTCGCACCCATGCCCGGCAAGGTCATCGCGGTCGATGTGGCGAAAGGCGACAGTGTGACCGCCGGGCAGCGCCTCATGGTGCTAGAGGCGATGAAGATGGAACACGCGCTGACCGCCCCGTTCGATGGAGTAGTGGCGGAACTCAACGCCAGCGAAGGGGGGCAGGTGCAAGTCGAGGCAGTTCTGGCGGTGGTCGAGGCGAATGATGAAACCTAGTCCGTCATTGCGAGCGCAGCGAAGCAATCCAGTGCGGTTCCAGTCGACTCTAAATTACCGCGCCGCACTCGCAATGAAGAAATAGACCGATGACCTGGCAACCCGAACTCGAAGAACTCGCCCGCCGCCGCGAATTTGCCCGGCAAATGGGCGGCGCGGAGAAAGTCGAACGCCAGCATTCGCGCGGTAAAATGGACGCGCGTCAGCGGATAGCGGGAGTTGTCGATGAAAACACTTTTCGCGAAATC
Source organism: Pontixanthobacter sp. (assembly GCA_049682975.1). Lineage (GTDB taxonomy): Bacteria > Pseudomonadota > Alphaproteobacteria > Sphingomonadales > Sphingomonadaceae > Pontixanthobacter. Next base: position 10,695 of record JBAUIN010000096.1, read on the forward strand.
GGCGCTATCGCCGGGCGCGGTTCGTATGATGAAAACGGCGAACTGACCGATCTTCAGCCAAGCAATTACATCTATGGCCGCGCCGATATAGAGGGCCGCCCGGTCGTCGTAACCGCCGATGATTTCACGGTACGCGGCGGCGCGGCGGATGCGAGCATCTACCGCAAGGTCGTGCAGGCGGAAAAGATGGCGCATGAAATGCGCCTTCCCATGATCCGCATGATCGACGGCACCGGCGGTGGCGGGTCGGTCAAGATGCTCGAGGATATCGGCGCGACTTACGTGCCCGCAGTGCCGGGCTGGAGCGAAGTCGTCACCAATCTCGATACCGTGCCGGTGGTCGCGCTTGCGCTTGGCCCTACCGCTGGATTGGGTGCGGCGCGCGCGGTGGCGAGCCATTATTCGGTCATGGTCAAGGGATTGAGCCAAGTGTTCGCCGCCGGACCGGCTGTAGTCGAGGCGATCGGCGAAACGTCGGACAAGGAATCGCTCGGTGGCAGCGACATCCACACGCGCAACGGGGTGATCGACGATGAAGTGCTGGACGAACGCGCCGCCTTCGCCTCCGCCCGCAAATTTCTGTCCTATCTTCCCGGCCATGTCGGCGCTCTCGCCGCCCGAACCGAACCACGCGATCCGGTCGATCGGCGCGAGGATGCTCTGCTCGATCTGGTTCCGCGCGACCCGAAGCAGGTCTATTCCATGCGCCGTGCGCTCGACATGATGTTCGATCGCGACAGCGTGTTCGAAATGGGCCGCCAATGGGGCCGAGCGGCCATCACCGCGTTCGCTCGGCTCGACGGATGGCCGGTCGCCATCGTGGCCAGCGACCCCAGCTTCTTGGGTGGATCGTGGGAGGCGAAGACGAGCGAGAAGGTCGAACGCTTCGTCAAACTGGCCGATCAGTTCCGCCTCCCGATCGTCCATCTGGTCGACAATCCCGGTTTCATGATCGGACGCGCGGCGGAGGAAGCGGGTACGATCCGCTACGGCGTGCAGGCGATGAACGCGATCTATCGCGCGAAAGTGCCGCTCGCCAGTGTGATCATCCGCCGTGCCTTCGGCATCGCAGGCAGCGCGATGAGCAATGCGGATCATTTCCAATACCGCTTTGCCTGGCCGAGCGGGGATTGGGGCAGCCTGCCGATCGAGGGTGGGATCGAAGTTGCCTACAAGGCGGAACTGGAAGCATCCGACGATCCATCCGCCCATCTTGCCGCCATCCGCGAGAGGCTGAACCGCGTACGCAGCCCGTTCCGCAGTGCCGAGAAATTCAGCGTGGAGGACATTGTCGATCCACGCGACACGCGGCCCTTATTGTGCGAATTCGCCGATCTTGCCTGGCGCAAACTGGGCGGTACCTAATCGGCGCCCAGTTCCTCTTGCGGCGGACCAAACAATTTGCCGCGCTCGCTGTAGAACACCAATGCCAGACTCAGTATCCCGCCCGCCAGCAGCGCCAGCGCCAATGGCTTGGCGGAGCCGTCATAGGCATAGCCGATCGCCCCGCCCAGCAACGCGCCCGTGGTCATGCGTGCGAACCCGTGGACGGAACTCGCCGCACCCGCCGTTGCGAAAAACGGGTTCATGGCAATCGATCCGAAATTCGTGCCGATGAAGCCGAGAAGCGCCATGTTCGCAGCCATCAGCGGCACGAAATGCCATAATGTCTCGCTCCCCGAAAACGCG
>JBAUIN010000097.1:0-6149 GCA_049682975.1 Pontixanthobacter sp.
CAAGCATCGGCACTGCGAATACACCAATGGCCAGCAACAGCGCAGCCAGCGCATGGCCCAGCCGCCCGGATAGCCAGCCACGAAAGGCGATTTCTTCGGTAACGGGCGCGCCGACCACGATGGCGAAGATCAGCCAAGGTTTCAGTTCCATCTCGTTCAGTTGGTTTTCCGGAAATTCGACGCCCGCCGCCAGCACCGCCACGGCGATCATCGCGAGTATGCTCATCAACACGATGTCGAGGAGATACAGTCGCAATACATTGATTAGAGGCTGGGCCCCGATACCGCTGGCGCGCGCGGGCAAGACGGGCGCTTTCAGGAAACGACCGAACCGCTGCCATTCGGCGGTTACGGAGGGCGACTCTACGGGACTTGTCGTGCCATGCATCATCCGGCTATTGCACAGCCAACAGTTTCCGCATCGTTTAGCATTCTCAAATTTCGGGCGCATTCCATGGCAGGCCATTCCAAATTCAAGAATATCATGCACCGCAAGGGTGCGCAGGACAAGAAACGGTCCAACCTGTTTTCCAAGCTGTCGCGCGAAATTACCGTGGCCGCCAAGATGGGTACGCCCGATCCGGACATGAACCCGCGTCTGCGCCTCGCCGTGAACACGGCCAAGGGGCAGTCGATGCCCAAGGACAACATCCAGCGCGCGATCGACAAGGCCAGCGCCGGGGATGACGAGAATTACGAGGAAGTCCGCTACGAAGGTTACGGCCCCGGCGGCAGCGCGATTATCGTGGAGGCATTGACCGACAATCGCAACCGCACCGCCACCGCCGTTCGCACGGCTTTCGCCAAAAACGGCGGCAATCTGGGCACCGAAGGCAGCGTGGCGCACGGGTTCGAACGGCTGGGATATATCGAATATTCCGCCGATGCTGGCGGTGAGGACAAGGTGCTGGAAGCCGCGATGGAAGCAGGGGCGGAGGATATTCAATCGTCCAAAAATGGCCACGAGATATGGACCGCAGGCGACGATCTGCATTCGGTCGCCGACAGTTTGGATAAATCGCTGGGCGAAGCGGAAACGGTCAAGCTGGCATGGAAGCCGAACCTGACCGTCGATCTGGACGAGAAGGATGCAGGCGTATTGCTCAAGCTGATCGACACGCTGGACGACGACGACGATGTCCAGACGGTCTGGGGTAATTACGAAATTTCGGACGAGGTGATGGACCGGTTGGACGCGGAATAGTCTAAACGCTCTCATGCGCATCCTGGGCCTCGACCCTTCGCTCAGCTGCACCGGCTGGGGCATTATACGCGCCGAAGGTTCGCGGCTGATCCACGTCGCCAACGGCCAGATTGCCACTCCGGTGAAGGCGCCGATGGTGGAGCGGCTCGCGGATCTATATTCCGGCATTGCCACCGTAGTCGCCGAACACCGACCCGATCGCGTGGCGGCGGAGGAGGTGTTCGTCAACAATAACCCGCGGTCGACCCTAAAACTGGCGCAGGCGCGTGGGGCGGTTCTGGCTGCGTGCGGGGCGAGCGAATTGACCGTAAACGAACATGCGGCGCGCAAGGTGAAGAAAGCGGTCGTGGGCACCGGCGCGGCGGACAAGACGCAGGTGCAGGCCATGCTGAAAGTTCTATTGCCGGGGGCCGTGGTCGCCGGTCCCGATGCCGCCGATGCGCTGGCCGTCGCGATCGCGGATGCGCATTTGTGGCAAAGCCTGTAGGCACGCAGACATGATCTACATCGTGAAGAACCTGTTTCCGATATCAATCGCAACGCTGGTCGGTCTTGCCATCGGCCTGGCATGGCTTTCGCTCGGCGCGTTCGATCTGCCCGGGCCCGGCATCATTGCCTTGGCCGCATTATGCGAATTTTGGCTGGCGGCCATCCTCGCAGGCGCGCTGATCCTGGCGCCCGCAAAGGCGGGAGAATGGACGATGGCGCTGGGCAGCGCCTTCATAATCTGGATCGGTTTCGTCGCGCCCGCCTTCACCGCTACGTTGGCTATGGCCGAGGAAAGCGTGTCTGCGATCGTTTCGATTTGTCTCCATTGGCTCATCGTCATGCTGGTGCAGGCGATGACGATGAAAACGATCGGATTGACTCCGCCGCCCGAATAATACGAATTGCATGCTGTCGTGTTGGCCGCAGTCGGGCTATGCGGGGCGGCATGACCATACACATTTACGGCATCCCCAATTGCGACACCGTTCGCAAGGCGCGCAAATGGTTGGACGAGAAATCGCTCGACTACGCATTCCACGATTATAAGAAAGAAGGCGTCGATGCGGAAAATCTGAACCGCTGGGCCGACCGATGCAGCTGGGAAGTCCTGCTCAATCGGCGGGGCACCACGTTCCGAAATCTGGACGATGCGGACAAAGCCGATATCGACCGTGATAAGGCGATAGAATTGATGCGCGAACATCCCAGCATGATCAAACGCCCTGTCGCGGAAACGGACGATGGCGACCGGGTGTTGGTCGGCTTTGCGGTCAGCGAATGGGAAAATGCGTTTTGCTGAAATGGTTGCTGCTCGGCCTGATGGTGGCCCTCCCTACACTGTCGCAGGCCAGGGCGAACGATCGTGACATGCTGATCATCGCCCATCGCGGGGCAAGCGGGGAACGGCCGGAGCATACGCTGGCTGCCTATGAACGCGCGATCGATCAGGGGGCGGATTATATCGAACCCGATCTGGTCGTGACGAAGGATGGCGTGTTGGTGGCGCGGCACGAGAACGAACTGTCCGGCACCACCGATGTGGCGAGCCGGGAAGAATTCGAAGATCGCAATCGTACGAAGACGATCGACGGACAGAAAATTGCTGGCTGGTTCGCCGAAGATTTTACGCTTGCCGAATTGCGGACTTTGCGCGCGGTCGAGCGTATACCCAATCTGCGTCCGGCGAATGCGCGTTTCGACGGTTTGTATCCGGTGCCGACCTTTGCCGAGATCGTGGCTTTGGTGCGTGCGAAGGAAGCGGAAACGGGCCGGCGCGTCGGCCTGTATCCCGAATTGAAGCATCCCGAGTTTCTGTTGCAGGAAGAAGGCATCGACATGGTCGATCTGCTGCTCGCCGAATTGCGCGCGGTAAACCTGACCGCCGCCGATCCGGTGTTCATCCAGTCGTTCGAAGTCGGCCCGCTGCAACGCTTGAACCAGCGCAGCGATTTCAAACTGGTGCAGCTTATCGCCGAGAATGGCGGCCCGGCGGACGAACCGGAGATGCGTTATGCGGAGATGATTGCGTCAAGTGGTCTCGCCGAAATCGCGACTTATGCGGATGGGATCGGGGTTGCGATCCCGTTGATCCTCACCGGATTTACCGAAAGGGCGCATGAAGCCGGATTGGCAGTGCATGCATGGACGGTGCGGAAAGAAAACGTGTTTTTGCCCGCCGCCATGCGTTCGAGCAGCGCAGAGGCTGCGATCGGCGACGATGCGGCGTTGATTGCGCTGCTACGCGAGGCTGGTGTAGACGGAATTTTTACCGACGATCCCGCACGAGCAGTCGAAGCTCTCAAGTAACAAAACAACTTGAGATCGTCATTGCGAGCGCAGCGAAGCAATCCAGAGTGGTCTTGCGTTACCCCAGGTTGCCGGATCGCCTTCGGCGCCTCGCAACGACGAGTTGAACTAATCCGCCCGTGTTGCCGTGACAATGTAGTTCAGCGTCCGATCATTCGATAGATGCAGCCCTTTTGCTGGACCGAAGGCAATTCCGGTCGGTTCGCCCATCGTCAGGCCCACCGCCCCGCACAGTTCGCCCAATTCCTCCGGCGCGACGAAATCCTTCCAATGGTGCGTGCCGCGTGGGATGGCGCCGATCAATTCCGCGCCTTCGACCAGCAGCAACCGGGATGCCATGGTGCGGTTCGGCGTCGAGAGGATCATCAATCCGCCGGGTGTCAGTTTCCCCTTCAAATCTGCCAGAAACGCCTGCTTGTCCGCGACGTGTTCGATCACCTCCAGGCATGTCACCAGATCGAACCGTCCCAAATCCTGCGCGCCGATCTCGCCTGCGATGTAGCGTATGTCCAGTCCCGCACCTTCGGCATGGATTGCCGCCGCAGCCGTATTCTCCGGCGCGGCATCCACGCCCGTTACATCCGCGCCCAATCGCGCCAGCGGCTCACAAACCAGGCCCGCACCGCAGCCCACATCCAAAGCCGTCTTACCCGCCAAGGGGCGCACGCTGCCGATATCGCCTCCCCAATGCATGTCGATCGCCTCGCGGATGAAGCGCAGTCGCACCGGATTGAGCCGATGCAGCATGGCGGACGATCCCTTCGGGTCCCACCATTCCGTTGCCATAGCGCCGAAATGCGCGGCCTCGTCCGGCCGGATGGTCGTGGGCATTGATACGCCTGAAGTATTGGTTTCCATGTCGGTTGTTGCATCGCTCATGCACCCTTCGTAACACGTGGCGAAGGGCGCGCGCCAGAGCATGAATTCCAGTGTGCGCATACAACGAGGGAGCATTCATTCTTGGCCCGCATCGTGATGAAATTCGGCGGCACGTCGATGGCTGGGACGGAACGCATTCGCCGCGTCGCCAATATCGTGCGCCGACAGCAGGCGGGCCCGAACGGCGAGCGGCACGAGGTCGCTGTGGTCGTGTCCGCCATGGCGGGCGAGACAGACCGTCTCGTCAATTTCTGCCGCGAGGCCAATGCGTTGTACGATCCCGCAGAATACGACGTCGTGGTGGCAAGCGGCGAGCAGGTGACCAGCGGATTGCTTGCGCTGACCCTGCAATCGCTGGGCTGCAAGGCGCGCAGCTGGCTCGGCTGGCAAATGCCCATGAAAACGATCGAGGCGCATGCCAAGGCGCGCGTCGATACCGTGAATGCCCCCGAATTGATCGCATCGCTCGAACGCGGCGAAATCGCGGTTATTCCGGGTTTTCAGGGGGTGTCGGACGATGGGCGCATCACCACGTTGGGTCGCGGCGGATCAGATACGTCCGCCGTGGCCGTCGCCGCGGCCATCGGCGCGGATCGCTGCGATATCTATACCGATGTCGACGGCGTCTACACCACCGATCCACGCATCGTGGCGAAAGCGCGCAAGCAGCGGGCGGTCACCTATGAAGAGATGCTGGAACTCGCCAGCGTCGGCGCAAAAGTGTTGCAGACCCGCTCCGTCGGCCTGGCCATGAAGGAAGGCGTGCGGGTTCAGGTGCTTTCCAGCTTCATCGACGACGATGCGACCCCGGCGGATGATTTGCCCGGCACATTGATTGTCTCCGAAGCGGAGATGGATGCAATTTTGAAGGACAGCGATATGGAACGCCAGCACGTAACGGGCATCGCCCATGACAAGACCGAAGCGAAGATTATTCTGACCCGCGTACCCGATAAACCCGGCGCGGTGGCGCATATTTTCGATCCGCTCGCCACCGCATCGATCAATGTCGACATGATCATCCAGAACGTGGGCCGCGACAAAGGCGAGACGGATGTCACCTTCACCGTACCGCAGGCGGATCTGGCGCGGGCGCAGGCGCTGCTGGAGGATAAGCGCGGCGATATCGGGTTCAACCGCATCATCACCGACAGCAAGATTGCCAAGATCAGCGTGGTCGGCGTCGGTATGAAAAGTCACGCAGGAGTGGCCAGTACCATGTTCCGATCCCTGGCCGATCGCGGCATCAACATCCAGGCGATTACCACGTCCGAAATCAAGGTCAGCGTGCTGATCGATGAGGACGAGACGGAACTGGCCGTGCGTGTGCTGCACACGGCCTATGGGCTGGATGCGGAGGAGGAAGGGTGAGCAGAGGCAAACACAAGACGATCCTTTTGGTTCTTGCCGGTTGTTTTCTGCTGGTCTGTATCGGGGTAGTTTTCCGTTATGGTGTAGGACGAGAAATGGCTTTGACCGACAACACCATAGCAGCGGCCAAGTCTTGAAGCGTATCGCAGCCCTTTCAGGGAAAAACGCGCTTCTTCTTTCAGTCGTTACAATACGCGGATAATGCGCGCATTCGACCAGTTTTACGACTGGCTTTGTTAACACTCAAACGGAATACGATGACCTACACTTCTAAAATCTTGCTGCTTGGCTCCGGGGAATTGGGGCGGGAATTCGTTATCTCGGCGAAGCGGCTGGGGGCATATGTCGTGGCGTGCGACAGCTATGACAACGCGCCCGCGATGCAGATGGCGGATGCGTG
>JBAUIN010000098.1:0-2668 GCA_049682975.1 Pontixanthobacter sp.
GACAGCGCCTTTATCGCGCCCGGTTGCACGCTGATCGGCGATGTCGAAGTGGGGGCGGACAGCTCCGTCTGGTACAATTGCGTGTTGCGCGGCGATACGATCGGGATCGTGATCGGCGAACGCTCCAATATTCAGGATGGCACGGTCATACACGGCGATCCGGCGCGGCCCGGCGATCCGGACGGCTCGCCCTGCATCATCGGTGACGATGCGTTGATCGGACATATGGTCATGCTGCATGGTTGCACGGTGGAGGATCGCGGCTTCGTCGGTCTGGGTGCGATCGCGATGAACAAGGCGGTGATTGCAGGCGATGCGATGCTGGCGGCCGGCGCCATGCTGACCGAGGGAAAACGGATGGAACCGCGTAGCCTCTGGGCCGGTCGCCCCGCCAAACCGATGCGCGACCTGTCGGACGAAGCGATCGCCGGAATGCGGGCCGGCGTTGTTCATTATACGCAGAACGCGAAAGATCACGCGGCGGCGATTACCGATAGCGGCTTACAGTAAGTCGCGCCGCGCGACTTGTCAGTCGGCCATCGGCCCTGCTGTCGCATATCGCCGCATATGCGGAACGTAATCCGCTTTTCCAAGCGGAACGCCTTGATTGCGCAAGATCATGTAAGCGGCGGTCACGTGGAAATAGAACTGGGGCAGCGCCCAGTCGCGGACATATTCCGCCGCGGTCATTTCGAATGCCATGCCGTTGGGCAGGTTCAGCGCAATTGGCGCATCCGGCAATACGAAGCTATTGGCATCGATGGCCGCGAATGCCGCATCGACTTTCTCTAGCCGGTCTTTTGCTTCATCGAGCGTTTCGGGATTGTCGTCTTCCCATTTTACCATCGGATCGCCCGCCAGCTTGGCCATAGCTTCACCTGGCATATTGGTGACGAAGCGGATTTGGACCGAAAGCGGGTGCATATCGTCCGCGATCCGCGCTTTCAGCAGAGCGTCGCCGCCATGTGCCTGGGCCTTGTCCAACATGCCGGTCATCGCCGTGAGCATGTCGCGATAGGCGGGTACAATCGTCGTATATAGATTCATGGCAGTTCTCCCTTACGAACGGCTTTAATCGCGTACCAGCTTGCGTAAAGTGTCGATGCGATCCGCTTCGTGTGCAGGTTTGTCCCATCGAATACGATGGATGCGGGGGAAGCGCATCGACAGCCCCGATTTGTGTCGCTTACTCTCATGCGCGCTGTCGAAGGCGACTTCGAGAACCATCTCGCGCTTCACCTCGCGTACCGGGCCGAAGCGGTTCAAGGTGTTCTGCCGGACGAAACGGTCGAGCTTTTTCAATTCCGCATCGGTGAATCCGGAATATGCTTTTCCCACCGGCAACAGATCAGCCCCTTCATCCGGGTCGCCATCCCAGCAGCCGAAAGTGTAATCGGAATAGAAGCTCGATCGTTTGCCGCTGCCGCGCTGCGCATACATCATCACGCAATCGACCAGCAACGGATCGCGTTTCCATTTGTACCACAGCCCCGTTTTGCGCCCCGTGACATATGGGGAATTGCGGCGCTTCAGCATCAGCCCTTCGATCGCATCGTCGCGCGTGCTTTCGCGGATTTCGGCGAGCTGTTCGAAGCTGTCGGCATGAACGACACGCGAAATATCGAAATGCGTATCGGGCAGGCGTGGCATGAAGGCTTCCAGTTGTTTCCGGCGATCCTCCCACCCCATCGCACGCAGATCCTCGCCATCGATTTGCAGCGCGTCATATAGCCGGACGAATGCGGGCGCTTCGGCCAGCATCTTTTTCGATACGGTTTTGCGACCGAGACGCTGTTGTAGCGCATTGAAGCTGGCGGCACCGCCCTGCGTCGTGTCGTTGGCTTCCCCACCCTGCACATTGCCGCGCACCAGCAACTCGCCATCGAGAACGGCGGGGATTTGCAACGCTTCCAGCATCTCGGGAAAGGTTGCGGAAATATCATCGCCGGATCGCGAGTAGAGCCGCGTTTCTCCGGCGACGTGAACCAATTGCACGCGGATACCATCCCATTTCCACTCCGCCGCATAATCGTCCATCGACACGACGGTTTCTTCCAGCGGATGGGCCAGCATGAAAGGGCGGAACAGAGGAATATTCCTGGTATCGGGCGGGTCCGCGCCGTCTGCGGCCCAAGCGAACAATTCGGTGTATGGCGGCTGGAGCGCGTGCCAATACTCCTCGATCTCGTCGACGGTCTTGTCGAATGCTTGCGCGAACGCGACTTTGCCCAAGCGCGCGGAAATCCCGATCCGCATCGCGCCAGTTGCAAGTTTCAGCAGCGCATACCGACCCGAACTGTCGAGCCGGTCCAGCATACGCGGCAGATCCTTGCCGACCGTCGCGCGGGTCATGCCGTTCAACAGTTCGACGGCCTCCGCAACGCCGGGCGCCGGTTCCACATCGCCGATGGGATCCGGCCATAGCAGGCTTGCGGTCTCCGCCGTATCGCCCACGAAATCGCGGCTCAATGTCCACAGAGCCGGATCGATGCGTTCTTTCAACGTGTTACGAATGGTCGAAGATTTGACGGCCTTGAAATTCAAGCCATCGGTCAGGGCGGCGAGTGCCCAACCGCGGTCGGGATCGGGTGTCGCACGTAGATATTGTGCGATCAGGCGCAGTTTCTCGTTGCGACTGCGGGTAAATACCAGCGAATCGATCAGAGTG
>JBAUIN010000099.1:0-7972 GCA_049682975.1 Pontixanthobacter sp.
TCGACTGCATTGTCCGTGGCCAATTGCAGTCGCGCAAACATAGGCCATGGGAACGCCATACCGGTGCCGAACAGTGAGGCTCCGCCGCCCAACCGCATCAATCCGCGTGCCCGAACGAGGTTTTTGATCAGCATGGCAAAGTTCGAAATTGCCACCAGCGGGGGTTGATCCGGTTGAGATATCAATAGATTGGCCGCCTGCACCGGCCCACCCGTGTCGACCACCCGGCGGGCCAATCGCTCGGCCGATCCCGGCGCCAAGCGGCAATCGGCATCGATAACGATGACCGCTTCGAACACTTGCCTATCGAACGGTTGCGTATCGGACGGTCGCCTATCGGACGAGCGCGATAGAACTTCCCGGCCATGGGCCAATGCGAACCCCTTCCCGCGAAGCTGCGTATCGTGGCGCTCGGTCACGTCGGCTCCCGCCTCGCGAGCGATCCGTGCTGTCTCGTCCGTGCAATTATCCGCCACGACCAGCACGAAGGCATCCGGCGCACTGGCGCGCAAATCGGCGATTGTTTCGGCAATGCCGCCTGCCTCGTTATGGGCGGGTATGAGGATCGCGGTATGGGGGGCGGGCTTGGCGTTGCCTGGTGCCTGCTTGCTGCGCAACGGTGCGATACCGAATAGAAGTTCGAATGCCAGATACGCCAAGATCACGGTTAGCGGCAGGGCTAGAGCATAGGCGACGACCGTCCAAAACATGTCGTGTCCTTAACGAACTTCGACGCGCTTGTCGGCAAGGGAGGCCATGAACGCGCGGTATTGTTCTGCGACATTGGACCATGCGAACCGGTCGATACCCGCAACCGTGTCCGATACCGTTCGTCCGCGCGCCAACGCCGCTTTTAAAGTGGCGATCAATGCCGCGCGGTCTTGCGTATCGCACAGAAACTCGTCCTGCGTGCCCAATATCCATCGCAGCCGTTCGGTATCATGCCCGACGATCGGCAATCCGCTGGCCCAGGCTTCCAGAAAGACATTGCCGAAACTTTCGAGGAGCGAGAGGTGGCAGAACGCATCGGCGCAGCGATACAAAGCGGGCATTTCAGCAGCGGTCAGCGATAGGCGGCGAAAACGGTCGGGCAGGATATCATCGGCCAAAGCCTGGCCTTCACGACGCAGTGGCCCGTCACCTGCGACGACCAGCATCGCATCGTCCATTTCCGCCACGGCGCGAATTCCATCCATCACCCTTTTCGTTTCGATGAACGCGCTGACCATCAGAATGATCGGGCGATCCATCGGCAGGCCAAGCTGCGCGCGATCGGCGCTTCCGGGGTGGAAGCGCGTGAGATCGACACCGTTGGGAATGAGCGTGCAGGGCCAGCGATCCTGATTACGCGCGAGATAATCGGGATTGGTGCATACCAGCCCGTCGCAGGCGAACCGGCTATATTCCGCGTCGTCGCTATAGGCGGGCCAATCGCCGTTTTGCGTCACGAATATCTGTAGCGGGGATTGTGCATGCGGTCGTCGCAACGCCCAATGTGTGAACGGGAACGAACACGTTATCGCCGCATCGTAATCGGCTGGCCGATATGTTTTTAGAAGACTGGTTGAGAACGTCGCGTCCTCCCAGCATGTTTCGCTGCGGAGCGGCGGGAATTGAGGAAACCGTTCGAACTTTTCGCGATGTACCGAGCGTAATTTTCGGTATTCGTAACTTGCATTCGGCTGCGTATTGCCGGACCCCATCACCGTGACCGTATCGCCCGATTTCGCCAGTTCGTCGGCCACGGATAACAGGGCCACTTCGGCACCGCGATTGTAGCGGTGGAAACCCGGTAGAGCGAAAAGCAGTCGCATTTACGTTATTCTCCTTTACGAAATGCGCTTACCGCCAAAATCGCGCCCGGTCGATAATCGCCGAGGTCATGCATTATTATAGGACGAACCCGCGCACGGCCATGGACCCCCTTGCATCCGATTTTTTCCCGCGATTGCTTATGACGACCGGCTTCGTAGCTGCATGTGTCGGATTGGCCTTCGCCGGCCGGTTCATCGGCGCTTCCGCCATGTTTGCCGCCGCTTGCGAAGCGATTTTGGAATGGCGGTTCGATCTGCGAACATGGAGTAAGGGTTTGGTCGAACACTCGCTGCCGGATATGCCGGACAGTGTCGTGCAAAGTTGGCTGCTGATCGCTGTGGCATGTATCGCAGGTGCGTCGATCGTCGGAACTGTCCGACATTGGCGTGCCGCCACCTGGCCGCGCCGCCTGCAATATCTGGGATATGCCGCGATCGCAGGCATGGCCGCGATGGAATTTATCGGTCGCGACGATCTGGCGCAGATATATTACGGCCGGGCCGGTCCATTACTGGTGTTCGTTTGGTGGATGGTGGGATTTGGTGCGATGACGGGCCTTGCGGGAATATGGGAAGCCTCACACATAAGGCAGGCTGAATGAACACGCTGGCGATCACTTGGGCCTTCGCCGGATGGGCTGCAATCGCGCTCGCTCTGTTTGCGCTTATCGGGCCGCGATGGGCGGTGTGGATCGCCCTGATCGGTGGCTATGTGGTTCTGCCGCCGGGGAATTACGGGGCAGAGGGCGATGCGCTGATTTTCCCGTTCTGGATTATTGGCGGTGCGTTACCATCCGATGTGTGGCTATCGAAGGCATGGGCCGCGCCTGCAATTGCGATACTCGGTTCGGTTGTATTCGATCGTACGCGTTGGGCGACATTTCGATGGCGACCCGAAGATTGGGCGATGACTGCGTTCTGCCTGTGGCCCCTGTTGCAAGGATTTCTTCTAACCGATCTAAGACCGAATGCGGTTCTGTCCTGTGCATGGTTGGCGGTAGTGTGGGGCGTTCCGTACATTCTGGGACGGCAATATTGCGCGGATGATGGCGGGGTCGACCGGCTGGCCAAAGTTCTCGCGGTCGCGATGCTGGCCGTGCTGCCCCTGGCGATACTGGAAGGGGTATCGTCGTTCCGATTGCACTCAGTTTTACTGGGCGACCATCCATTCGCCTTCGATGGCAACGAACGGTATCTGGCACAGCGCCCGCAAATGATGTTCGAACATGGCACGCTATACGGACTTTGGTGTGCTTCCGCAGCCGTCGCTGCCGGTTGGTTGGCTTCGACGCGCGTCGGGCGGTCGCGTATATCTTGGCTTGCAGCAACGGCCCTGTTGGTCACCATGACCTTGTTCGCACAATCTTTGGCGGCGATTTTGCTTATGATCGTCGGCGGGGTGTTGGCGATCGTGCCCAATGCCTTACGCGTCGTAAGATGGGGTTTGCTGCCGGGCGGCGCGATGATCATAGGCATCGCCGCAATACACCTTAGTGGTATAGTGCCGATGCGTGATCTGGCGGAGAACACAGAGCTGGGTCGGCAAATATCGGGATCGCTGCGAACGATCGGGCGAGGATCGTTCGCCTGGCGCATAGGGCAGGATTTGGAAGCGTTGGCAGTTTTGCGCGATACCCTATGGTTCGGCAGCGGGCGGTGGGATTGGTTCGCCGCGATCAACAGCCGACCCTGGGGGCTGCCGCTACTGATCCTCGGAATGTATGGAATGGTTGCCTTGACCGCGATCGGCATAGCGATCGGCGCGGCTTATTTTACATTAGTTCGACTAGGTTCGATGCGGGAACCGAATGCGACGGCGCATTCAGGGCGTCTGGGTGCCGCGATCGTCACGATGGCGGCTGCCGACGCGTTCCTCAACAGCTTCGTGTTCTTGCCTGCGATTGTGTTGTTCGGTGCCGCAGGCGGACTCGTCGATAAAGCGTCAAAACCATGAAAGGGGGGGGCGGGCCGAAAAAGCCCGCCCCGGTGATTATTCCGCTTTCTTCGCCGGTGCGCTTCCACCCTTTGTCGGCGGGGCGAACCCATCCTGATAATCGATTTCGGCGGATGTGCGCGCGGTTTTCAGCCGTTCCTGCAACGTCTCCTGCAATCGTTCATTTCGCATGGCCTGTACCGCCATTTGACGCGATTGGTCTGCGGTCATCGCCGCATCCTCTTCACCGACGATCACGCCGACTGTCACAACGCCGCCTTCGGGAATGACGAACGGCTCGCCGTCGGGCAAAGCGCGAATTTGTTGCAGCCGTTCCTGCCCCAATTGCGCCGAATCGATCTTAGCCCGGTCCCGATTGAAATCGATATTCAACAGGTTCAATCGGTTGGCCACTGCCGCCATCGAATTGTCGTTTTCAAGCGCCTGTAATTTGGAAAAATCGGCCGGTACGGGGAACTGGATCCGATCGATCGTCAATATCTTACGTTCGCCGAACATCACCGGATTGTTCTTCACATATGCGTCGATGTCCTGACGTTCGGGCACCTTGACAGCCCGTTCCGCCTTTTGGCCCATCAATTGCACCAGCAAAGCATCGTCCAACTGGCGGCTGCGCAGGAGATAATCCTGCGTTTCGTCCAACCCTTCTTCACGGGCCAACTGCGCCATCAGGCGGCGTTCGACGATCCGTTGCAAGGCGGCTTGCTGGATTGCTTCTTTATCGGCACCTTCCGCATTGGCGGCATCGCCCATTTCGGCGTTGACTTCCTGCAGAGTGATTTCTTCGCCGTTGACGACGGCGGCGACTTGTCCGGTCGCTTCCTTGTCGCAACCCGCCAGCGCGGCAAGGGCAAGCAAGGGAAGAATAAGCTTGGTCGTATTCATGGGTTCACGGTCCTTATCAGACGATCGAGCCGATCATCAGTTTCTGTAGCTTGGGGGCGCTGCTGGCTATGAATTGGGCGGAGAAGTCCGCGAGCAACGCTTTGGCCGGTTGCTGATCGATACCCAGTGCTGACGCACGCATCATCATGCCGTCGGGAATATATCCGGAAAGGTTCGCCTTCATCACGGCAATACGTTGATCCGCCCAGTTCCGGGGGAAGGCGGTGCCCATGCGCGTGAAATAGGCGACCTGCTCCAGCCGTTCCGGCCCCGTTGCGGTAAAGATATTCGACGGCACGACCATATTGCCGACCGGTAGGTCGAAATCGCGCGTTTCGCTAAGAACGAAGCCGCCGACGGGGTAGCACACTTCGGGCCGGTGCACCTGTACTACGCCATCCTGCGCATTGTTGTAGGCAAGCAGAAGCATGACCGGCGGCATGGCTGGCGCGGTGTACACGCGGGTCACCAAATTGTCGTATAGCCGGTCGCGCAGCGCATCGGGCGGGGGAAGCAATACGCCGCTGCGTGCCGCCGTAGTCCAAGGGCCGAAATTTTCAGGCACCCACTCTTCGAAAGTATCCTGAGGGATGATCGGATTGGCAATCGTCGGACGGCGCGCGAATGCAATACCGGAACTTGCAGCAAGCGCAGCACCGATCAAAACATTACGGCGCGATACGCCGGGACGGGAGGCGCCGGTCGCTGTCGATGCGCCGATATCGTTGTTCTCACTCATGCTTTTGCCGCCTTGTCCGTACGATTTGTATATTTGTCCCAGATGGGTTTCAGAATGACGTCCAATGCAAAGATCGTCGCCAATGCAATCGCGAACATCACGATACCGGCAAAATCATGGAGGAAACTCTGCGCCGCTGCTTCGCCTGCATGATAGGTCAGCAGGATAAGGATCAGCACGCGGAAGAAATTCGCGATGATGGCCACCGGCACGATCAGCAGCACCAGAAGCAGGGCGTAACGCCATTCCGCCTGATGCCGCATATAGATGTAAAACAGGGATATCGCTGATAGCGATATAATCGAATTGATACCCGAACACGCCGCCGCAACCAGCAATTCGTACTGACCGATATAAATTCGCACGCCTTCGCCAGCGATGGGATAGCCGAACAGGTCGAGAAAGCCGATGGCCGCAACCGACAGCCACATTTTCATGGGTACGGTAATGATCGCCACGATGCTTTCGGGCGGCGGGAATATGAACGCGAGATAGAAGAGCGGGAACCACATCTTCTTCATTACTTCCAACCCGACGACGCTGTATAATACGACCAGCAGGGTCGCATACATCAGATATCCCTCAAGCTCGACGATTTGCGTAACGCGGGCGAACACGGTCACGGGAACGAGCACGGCCAGCATCGCCCAGACAGGTCCGGGCGCGGGTGAACTGCGCAAATGCCCGACTTCCTGCCAGCGACGATAAAGCAGCCATAGTCCGGTAGTCAGCACGATGGGGCCATGAGCGCCCTCTTCACCGGTCCACGATTCTTCGATCACGAACTGCATCGTGGGAATGGTAAAGATCAATACGCCGATAATCAGCGCGATCGAATGGAACGACAATACCGAACCCGCGAGCTGCGGCGGCAAGCTCCATGACCGTTTGGTTTCAGCAACACTTGCCACGATTGTTCAGACCCTTCCCAAAAATGTTTTATAGGTTGCAGCGGCGTAAATGCCAATGCTTCTATTACCCTTACGGTTGCAATCCCAATACGGTTGCCTTCCCGAAATGGGCCATGATGAAGCGTTCGGATGAAAACGATGCAATACACCTTATGGACCGTAAGACGTTAAGCCCGTATGATCGGCATCTGCGACACGCATTATGACCAATGAACGTTTCAACCGCCTGCGGATATTTCGTAATCCGCGAGCTATCGCCGCCTTTACGGCGCTACTGGTACCGTTGGTAGCCTTGGGGGCGGCGATCTGGTGGCTGCTTTTCTACAGCGCGCAGGACGACGGCGACTGGCAGGACGAACGCGGCCGACCCGCCGTCGATCAGGCGGATGTCATTCCAACCCCGCCCGAACCGGTCTATAAAAGCTTAACTCCCGAAGAAGCATTCGAAGAAAACGCGGAAATGCCGTTCTCCGACGCGCCGGTCGAGGCCGCTTTGCCATTGGTCATGCCGGCGAATGCTTTGTCCGCCACCGGGCAGCGCAGTGCGACCGAGTGTTTGACGGCCGCTATCTATTACGAGGGCGCGACGGAACCGTTGGCCGGCAGGCGCGGTATTGCACAAGTGATATTGAACCGCGCGCGCCACCCCGCTTTTCCCAATTCGGTATGCGGAGTCGTCTACCAGGGGTCGCAGCGGCGCACCGGCTGCCAATTCACCTTTACGTGCGACGGCAGCTTGGCCCGTCGCCCCAGTCGCGGCGGTTGGGCATCGGCACGCTTGCTCGCCACTGATGCGCTGAATGGCGCGATCGAGCCGAGCGTGGGTATGGCGACGCATTATCACGCCGATTATGTCGTGCCGTATTGGGCGGATTCCTTGGACAAAATCGTAAAGGTTGGCGCGCATATATTCTACCGATGGAAGGGCGGCTGGGGCCGAAGGACGGCATTCCGACAGAAAGTTGTCATCGACGATATCGCACAGGGCGATCTGGCGCTGATCGAACCGAAGGTCGATGAATTGCTAGGGGACGATCCGGCAAGCGCTTTTCCGCCATCCGGCGATCTGCCCGGGATGTTACCACGTCGAACACCGCGTATCGATCAGATGACGGGAACACTGATAACGCCGCGATCCGATGGGGCAGGCAGGAACACGAACGACGTATCGAGATCGGCGTCCGGCGGAACCGAAAACACACGTCCGTCCCTAAAGGCCGATCGAAACCGCAGCGGGCTGGCAATCGATGAGAATACGGGATCGCTGAAAGAGTAGGGGTTCGCGCAATTGGATGCGCCGCAGCACGTTAGATCGGTTTGCGTCCGACCACATTACCGGGACGGCTATAGTGACATACCAAAATCTCTTCGCGATTACTGCGTGCGACAGCGCAGCCGACCTCGTGCGTTTCTTTCCAGATTACCTGCGTATAATGGGCGACGTCTTGGACATTGCCGGTGGTGCTGTTGCGCGGAAAAGTGCCTTTCTTGAAAGCTTCCTTTTCGGCTATCCATAAACCGACCATAGCTTCGGGCGTGTAGGCACCCGGTGTGCCCCCCCAAATGTTTTCGCCACGACGCCGCTGGCCGCGGATGTTGGGCGAATGTTCGAATTTGCCGGTTTGCGCCAGATGGCCTGCCCATTTGGCGGCGCTGTCGGCCAATGCCG
>JBAUIN010000100.1:0-6947 GCA_049682975.1 Pontixanthobacter sp.
AGATTGTCGCGGCACCATGTTAATGCCAGTGCGATAATCGGGCGGTCGCCGCCGAAATCCTCGAACTGCCGTTCCAGATCATCCAGCATTTCTTCCGGCGCAGATGCAGGAATACTGTCGATCGCGTCGGGATCGACGGCATGAATGGCGGCAAGTTGGCCAGCTACACTGTCGATCAAGATCGCATTCGGTTCACGCAAAATTTGCGCCGGTTTCACCTCCCCATCGATTCGGCGCATGATATAGCCGCTGCCCAAATCGTCGTCCGGTCGCAGAACCGCGACGACTTCCGGCGCGGCGACACCGGCGTCGTACATCGTCTGAACCAGCGCCGCTTCCACGCCATGATCATATGGCTTTTCCACCATCATCTCCGCGTTCGGCGCGCGCCGCAGGATGAAACCGGCCCCCGCGTAATCGAAGGACCAGCTTTCCATACTCGCCCCGCCGGACAGTTGCCGAAAGTTGCTTATGGCGCAGGGTTCGTCGGCGCCGGGGCGGTATAGGCGGGCCATGGTCGCCTGTAGCTTCGTTGCGATAGATGACTTCATGCTGACGACGACTTAAACGCTATTTTTCATTGATTCACAAATGCGCGCGGTCCGTCGCAAAAATTCGAGTTATACTGTCTATGAAAACCAGCATCCTCGAAGTGCAAGAACTGCACGGCCGCGTCCGAGAATGCGCTGCTCGCGCAGACGGATGGATGCGCGAGTGTGCATTCCCGTTTTGGGCGGATCGCACACCGTCCCCCGGTGGCGGTTTTTTCGAAAGACTCGACCTCGATGGTGTCGGCATTCCGGGGGAGCCAAGCCGTGTTCGGTTGCAGGCACGCATGGTCTTCACCTTCGCGCTCGCCGCCGATCTCGGCTGGGATCGCGATCGGGCGCTTGCGCTGGTGAACCGTGGGCTCGAAATATTGGTCAATGATTGCCGCCGCCCGGATGGGCTGTATGGCGCGCTCGTCGTTCCGGGGACGGGGTTGAGTGACGATACGGCGCAGACTTACGATACCGCCTTCGCGCTGCTCGCATTTGCCGCTGCATATCGGACCTTCGACTTGGATTTGGCGCGGGAGGCTGGCTCGGCGCTCAACCGCGATATCGAAGCCTTGTTGCGGCATGACGCATCGACGGGTGGCTATAAGGAACAAATTCCCGCGCCGGAACGCCGCCGCCAAAATCCGCACATGCATTTGACCGAAGCGTCGCTGGCATGGTTCGCCGCCAGCGGTGAACGCGGCGCATTGGAACGCGCGAAACGATGCGCTATCTTCGTGCATGATCGGTTTTTCGATCTAAACACTGGATTGCTGCGCGAATATGCAGGCGGCACGTCGGATGCCAACCATGTGGAGGCAGGGCATCATTTCGAGTGGGTGTGGCTGCTCGACCAGTTCGGCGATGCGTCTCTACCGCAATTGAATGGGTGGAAGCAGGCCTTGCACGATGGCGGAATGCGGCTGGTGCGCGATCTTTCCTATTATCCGCTTTCGCAGGAATGCGACCTCATTGTTCGCGATGACCGACAACGACTTTGGGTGCCAGCCGAAAAGTTGAAAGGTCATATTGCGATTGCCGGAATGGTGCCTTCGGCCGAAGATTTGCAGTGGATCGTCCACACGACGGAGGTGATTTTTGCCGATCACCTCGATCAAGCGCTGCAAGGTGCCTGGATCGATGTCGTCGCTCCGGACAAAGCTTCCAGAATTACGGACATTACTCCTGCGACGGGCTATCACGTTTTCCTGGCATTTCGCGAATTGATCGCTTTTGCCGATACGCTTCCCGCATCATAGCTGGATGATAGGGTGCGACTGGGTCGAGATACTTGCGTCGATTTCTTGGGGGCGTAAGGCGGAGGTCCGATGAGCAACGCCGCCGCCTCCGACATGATCGATCAGTATGGCCGCCGGATCGATTATGTGCGCATGTCGGTAACGGATCGGTGCAATCTGAGATGCACCTATTGCATGCCGGAAGCGATGCAGTTCATGCCGCGCCGCGATCTGTTAAGCTTGGATGAACTCGCTACGATCGCGGAACATCTGGTCGCGCGCGGCGTCCGCCACATTCGGCTGACCGGGGGCGAACCGCTGGTGCGGCGCGGGGTCGTGGATCTGATTGCCCGTATCGGCAAATTGCAGGGGCGCGGGCTTCGGGAGGTCACCCTCACGACCAACGGAACGCAGCTACCCGCAATGGCGCACTCGCTTTTCGATGCGGGCGTTCGGCGTATCAATGTCAGTCTCGATACGCTCGACCCGGGCAAGTTCAGCGCCATAACCCGGCGCGACGATTTGAAAGACGTGCTGGCGGGTATCGATGCCGCGCAAAATGCGGGTTTGGCCGTCAAATTGAACATCGTCGCACTGAAAGGCATTAACGACTGCGACTTTCCCGCGATGGTCGATTTTTGCGGTGCGCGGGGTATCGACATGTCGATCATCGAAACCATGCCCATGGGGCAGGTCGACCATGGGCGGGAAGATACATATCTACCCGTTTGTGCCGCTCGCGACGCGATCGCGCGGCACTATACACTCACGCCTTCCTGTTACCGAACTTCCGGCCCATCACGCTATTTCGATGTCGCCGGAACTGGCACCCGGATCGGCTTTATCTCGCCCTTGAGCAATAATTTCTGCGCATCATGCAACCGCATCCGCATTTCGGCGACCGGCATTGTCTATGGCTGCCTCGGCCATGACCAAAGCGTCGATTTACGCACTGCGATCCGAGCTCATAATAGCGAAATGGGCATCGCCACCGCCATCGACAACCTCCTCGCCCGCAAACCATTGCGTCACGAATTCACCATCGATGATGCCGCACCATCGGTAGCGCGAACGATGAATGTAACGGGGGGTTAGAATGCCGATGCCTGATCGATGACCTATAGGCTTTTTGCCCGAATGGCATTTCGAACGGCCTTAAATTTCGCAGTAAAGCCGGTTCGTCAGAAGACCCGTGACCATCGGCTTAGCCAGACCCTGCATTAGCGACCGCAGGCCACGGGCCTTTGGACGTAGCTGCAAGTCTCCTACCAAAAAAAGTGCGCTTTTGTCGGTAAACGAAAAATGGTGCGCCACGCAGTTCCGAGCGAACCCGTCTCCGGTCGAATTTCCCGTAAATACGGGTAAATTACGGGAAAATCTGCAATTCATGCTATTTGGCAGCTTTGATACAGTTCCGAAAGCCCGCAATTCTGCGGTTTGAGATAAAAGTTTCCCGTAACGCTGGATACGGGAAAGATGACATTAGTTTGCGGGTTCATCGAACGAAGTACCGATGCTTCTATGGAACGAACGGCTTGCCGGTAAAAGCTGATAATTAAGGAATAGTTCGGTCCGCAGACGAGTTAATTCCACCCCCTGAAACGAGTGAGCTTGACGTTCGCCGTTCCAGTTCATAAATCGACATTGTCAAACACCGGTTTCGCCAAAGGCGGGCGGGTTTGATGGTTCCAGGTAACACCTGTTGAACGACGAGAAGACGAGGTTGATTAAGGACTTACGGCAGTTTGCCGCATGTCCAGTCGCTCGTCTCATCTCCAAGATGATGAGACTTTTAGTCATGGCTTTGCAGCCTTTGCAAAGCTTCATTGTTGTTGGAGTTGAGTACGTGAGACAAGATAATCAGAACATTAGCATAGCCCCGTCAGATGGTTTGCTTCCCCCCGGCCGCCGGTTCGAAATGGTGCCGCTCGGCAAACTAAAGCCCGACCCGAAGAACCCCCGCAAACATTCCAGACATCAGATCGATGAACTGAAGCGCGGGTTCGAGACGCTCGGTTTCAATACTGCCATCACGATCGACGATGACTACAACATCCTCGCGGGCCACGGCCGGTTCGAGGCAGCTTGTGAGCTCGGTCTTGCCTCGGTGCCGGCCTTGATTCTGTCAGATCTGACGTCGGCGCAGCGCAAAGCGTTCGTTATCGCCGACAACAAGCTTGGCGACATGTCGTCCTTCGATTGCGAGCTGCTGTTGGAGAACCTGGAAGAGATCTCGGTCGATGATCCCAATTTCGATCTGACTTTCACCGGGTTTGCGGCGCCCGAACTCGATGCGATGGCCAATGCCAAGCGCACCCGAACCCTGAACGATTTGCGTGAAGAGTTGCCCGCACAACTGCCCAAAGAGGTCATCAGTTGTCGCGGCGACGTCTGGCAGCTTGGTGATCACCGTCTGGGATGCGGTGATGCGACCGATGCGGAGTTCGTAAAGGAGGTGATTGGTTCGCGCGAAGTCGGACTGGTTTTAAGCGATATTCCTTTCAACCTCCCAATTGCCGGGGTCGTGTCAGGTCTAGGCAAGAACAAACACCAAAATTTCGCCATGGCGACCGGAGAGATGAGCCGCCCCGAGTTCGTTGCCTTCATGCAGCAGGCCAACAGCGCCTTTTTACCCCACCTGCGCAATGGTGCAATGGTGCTGTTGTTTATTGACTGGCGCCACGTTGCCGAGATGCTGGAGGCCGGCGCGGCCAGCAAGTTCGATTTGAAGAACATCTTGGTGTGGGTAAAAGATAATGCCGGCATGGGTGCCCTATGGCGTTCGCAGCATGAACTGATCTGCGCATTCAAACATGGTTCGGGCAAGCATCGGAACAACATCCAGCTCGGTGTGCACGGGCGTCATCGTTCGAACGTCCTGCACTATCCCGGTATGAATAGTCCGACCGCTGGCCGGGGGAAAGCACTGGAATTGCATGCGACCGTCAAACCGGTTGCTCTCATAGCCGATCTCATTCTCGATGTCAGCAATCCATCCGATCTGGTGCTCGATCCGTTCGGCGGCTCGGGTACGACCATGATCGCCGCAGAGGCAACCGGTCGCACGGCTGTTTTGTGCGAGATCGATGCGGGGTTCACCGATGTCGCAGTGCGTCGTTGGCAGGATTTAACGAATGAACAGGCCATCCTGACCGCAACTGGCGAGACCTTCGACGATGTTGCCAAAGCGCGCAGTTCGGAGAATGAGCAATGAGCGGTGCGAACGAACCCAACGGCGACAAGAGTGACGACGGCATGCCGGATCCTTCGGGGAAGGTCGGCTATGGCAGCCCCCCCGTTTGTTCGCGGTTCTCGACAACCAACCAGCCCAAGCGGAGGCGCGGAAAGAGCCGGCGAGCGACCAAAAGCGAAGTCGCAAAGATGCTGGCGATGAAGGTGCCGATGAAAGGGCTTGATGGTAAAACCCGTAACGTTTCAACGAGCAGCGCGGCATATCTAAAGCTGCGCCAGAAAGCTCTGAGCGGTGATCCACGAGCATTGGATCGATTGCTCTCGATTATCGAAGCCCATGCAGACACGACGGCAGAGGTGAAAACGGCAGAGCTGCTGGAAGAGGATCAGCAGATACTGCAGGACTTACTGCGACGGCAACAAGGTTTGACCTCGGAACAGATGCAGGAGACCGCTGACGATCCGGAGGCAGAAGGCGTAGTGCCTGGCGAAAGGCCCAACAACGATACTGACGGCGCAGAGCCAGACGATGCGAAATCTACTCCATACGGGGGAGAAAACCCATGAGCGCTCCGATCGTCGATCAGCAGCGCATCTTCGATGCTTTGCTGCGTAACGACTTCCTGGCGTTCGTGCATAAGGTCTTTGTCACGCTGAACCCGGGCAAGCGTCTCGAGGTCGGATGGTATCTGGAAGCCATGTCCTATTATCTTGGCGTGGTCAGTTTCGCGCGGCAGCCGGACATGGATCGGCTCATCATCAACCTGCCGCCACGGATGCTCAAGAGCACGATGGTCTCGGTTGCGCTGCCGGCGTTTCTTCTCGGTCGCGATCCGCGCACGCGCATCATCGTGGTAACCTATTCGCAGGAGCTGTCGGACTTCTTCGGTTCCCAAACGCTCAGGATTATGCAGGAAGACTGGTATAAAAGAGTGTTTCCCTCGACCCGGCTTAGTCCTAGGAAAAAGGCGGCCGGCGAGTTCCAGACCACTCGTGGCGGATACCGACTTGCCACTTCTACCGGCGCCACGCTGACGGGGCGAGGCGGTGACTATATTGTCGTCGATGATCCGCTCAAGGCGGACGATGCCTGGTCGGACACGAAACGGCAAAAGTCGGTTGAATGGGTTAAGTCAACGCTGTTTTCCAGGCTCGATGACAAGCGGGTCGGTTCGATCATCCTCACTCAGCAGCGCCTCCACGAGGAAGACCTGTCGGGCTATTTGATCAAGCAAGGCGGATGGCTGAACCTGCAGCTTCCAGCAATTGCTGAGACGAACGAGCGCATTGCACAGGGACCGAACCGTCCAATGTACGTCCGCCGCGCCGGCGAGGCATTGGATCCGCTGCGCGAGCCCATTCCGCTGCTGCAGCAAATTAAGCGCGATTTAGGCACAGCGGTCTTCTCCGCGCAATATCAGCAATCGCCCACGCCCGCGGACGGCGAGGTCATAAAGCTCAGCTGGTTCAAGCGTTACGACCAAATCCCCTCTGGCTGTGAAGTGATTATGAGCGTCGATACCGCTTCGAAGGTTGGACAACATAACGACTTCTCAGTTTTTTCGATCTGGTACTACCTCGATGGCCAATATTACTTATCGTGGATTTGGCGCAAAAAGGTCATCTATCCCGAGCTTAAAAGGAAGCTGATCGATATCGCCAATGTTGTTGGCCCGCACATGATTATTATCGAGGACAAAGTTGCTGGAATGGGGCTTATCCAAGATCTTCGTCAGGAAGCGACCGAGCTTCCCGTAGTTTCATATCTACCGATTGGAGACAAGATAACTCGCATGAGCCGCCATTCTGCACGAATTGAAAGCGGGAAACTTTCAATTCCGCGTGAGGCCGAATGGCTGTATGATTTTGAACTGGAAGTCCGTCAATTTCCAAACGGCAAGCATGACGACATAATCGATTCTATGTCGCAAATGCTCGATCATCATACCGCGCGCAAGACCGGGGGGCTGTATGTCGG
>JBAUIN010000101.1:0-2044 GCA_049682975.1 Pontixanthobacter sp.
CCGTCCGCCCAGTCGGGTTTGGTCGGCAGAAGGTTCCAATCCGTGAGATCGTCGCTTTCCGGCATGTCGGACGGTTGCGCGATGGTTTCCGGTTCGGGCAATTCATCGCGCGGCGGGAACAGTTCCAGCACGGTTTTAGAAAACGGGGTGTAGATCTTGTACGGATCGCCGCCCCCGGTTTTTGCGGTACCGGGCGGCATAAGATAATTGCCGTCATGAAGGATGAGTTCGCATTCAATATCGTCCAACGCGCTGCGCAGTTCGTCCTCCGCCTCGACCCACCAAGGCTCGTAATGTCGATTGGCATGGATCGCGCCCGCACCCAGCCATTCCGCGATCAAGAACAATTCGGACACGCTGTCACCACGCCTAAGCACGATGGACGCATTGCGTTTGCCGAAGCTGGTAGACAGGCTCTCTAACGAATGATGCAACCACCATCGATGCGCGCCACCGAACTTACGGTCTTGGGGCCGATCGTCGTCGAGAATATAAACCGCCACCACCGGCCCCGCCGCGGCGGCGGCATGAAGCGCGGGCTGATCGCGCATTCTGAGATCGCGGCGGAGCCAAACGATTTGGGGGGCAGTCAAAACAATCCTCCGTTTATTCGGCGGGGGGTTCTACGCATATTGCATCCGGTAACTCTACCGTGAACCGGTCGCGTGCCATCGGATCGTAGAAACGCGCATCGCGAAGCAACACCGAACCGTCGGGCGCGCGTTCGGCAAAAGGGGCTCTGGACCAGAAGAGGAAGGCTGCAACATCGTTACGCTTGACGCCTGCAGAACGCAGTAAGAGCAACGGTTCAAACTTACAAAAGACGGGCAGCGTCTTAATCGTCGGATGCGGAGGCCCATAATCATTAGACCATGAATACTGCCCGGGACGTCCAATTTCGATGATCGTTTCCCTATTCCAAAACTCGAAAGGGACTGGACTTTCTATTTTTTGATAGACCGGCTCGTCCGTGTAAACTTCGCCCCCAACGGATAAGAAAGCGTTCACCCCGATATACGCCAACGCGATCGACAGGGCCTGCCGCGCGGTCCGGCGCCATGTTCCGCCCCGCTTTTCCTGACGCAGCGACCACCAGGTCGCAAAGCCCATCAGGCCCCATAGCCAGACGTCGATGATGAACAGCGTATCGCCGTAGAACCACTGACTTGAGAACGGTTCGAGCAGGCGGATGCCATAAACGTTTAGCCAATCCAGCGCCGGATGCGTCAGACAGCCGATGAAGCTCAGCACGAACAACCATTTGAAGCTGACGGGCAACCGTGCCGCTGGACGTTTCCCCCGTTTCGCTTGCCAGCGGTCGAAGCCGTAGAGCAATGCGGCAAGCATTAACGGCAGCAGCACCAGCGCGATCGGCCCATGCGTAATACCACGGCGGAACGCCAAATGCTCGACACCATCCAGCCAGAAGAAGCACGCCGCATCCACATCCGGCAAATTCGCGCCGATAATCAAGGCGGGCATGGCAAGACCGGTTTTGCGCTTCAATCCCGTTTGCCCGATCAACGCGCCGGTGAGTGAGTGGGTTAGGTTATCCATCGAAGATTACGCCGCTTCGATCATGCAGGGATCAGACCGGATCCTGCGCCGTACCGTCAACCGTCCATGTCTGTCCTTTGGCCAGCAGCTTCGACAGATTGACGTCCTTGCCGGACGACGCCCGCGCGCGCTCCTCGATTACCGCCGCCTCGAAAGTCGGTGCAGGATCGTTATACAACACGCCCAGCGCCATCGGGAACGGGCCGAACGGCATTTCGATCAGCAAATGCGCCAAGGTGCGGTTGGTCGCATCGTGGACCATGACGCCCGCCGCTTCGTGGTCGCCATCGACGACATCGACGACGGTAAGTGCCATTCGGTCGCGATCGAGAGCGATGCCTTTGTCGAAGCCAGCCTTCGGATCGCCGAACAGCATTGGTTTGCCGTGCTCTAGCCACAGCTGCCGATCGCCTGCGCCCTTAGGTGCGGCGAAATCCTCGAACACGTCTTTGTTGTAGACGATACAGTTCTGAAATATTTCGATAAA
>JBAUIN010000102.1:0-33361 GCA_049682975.1 Pontixanthobacter sp.
GAACGTTCAACATCCTTTAGTGGGAAGATGTACACGATCCTCCCCAAAGCCGATCGACAAAGCTACCCGCGCTGTTCCTCCCGCACTTGACGCAGGAAGCTTCCGACCTGCTGGTGCAAACTGCTGGACTGTTCTTCCAGCTCGGTCGCCGAATTCAACACTTGCGACGCTGCGTTTCCGGTTGCCAGCGATGCGTCATGCAGATCGGATGCGCTGCCGGAGACTTCCCCCGTGCTGCGGGCGGCGAGATCGATGCTACGGGCGAGATCCTGTCCGGCGACCGATTGTTGATCCACGGCTGAGGCAATGGAGATCGCGGTCGCTTCGAGCTGTTCGATCTGGCGGTTCACATCGCGTAATGCGACGACGCTGTTGCTGGTGGAATTTTCCATTGCCCGTATTTTGCCGGCAATCTCTTCGGTTGCCCGGCTCGTTTGCATAGCCAGTTCCTTCACTTCCGATGCGACCACGGCAAATCCACGGCCCGCTTCACCGCCGCGGGCGGCTTCGATAGAAGCGTTTAACGCAAGCAGATTTGTCCGCTTGGCGATGGAATGGATCAGTTCGGTGATTTTGCCGACTTCCTCGGCAGATATGGAAAGATCGGAAATCGTGCTATCGGCCTGTTGCGCCGATATTGCCGCATTGCGCGCCAGTTCGGCGGACGATCCGGCCTGCCGACTGATTTCGCCGATCGACATGGCGAATTCGTCGCTGGCAGCGGCGGCAGCGGTCACACCCGACGATGCTTCACCCATGAATTTTGCCACCGCATTCGATCGCTGCGAAGATTGCTCGGCCGTAGCGGCCATTCCGCCTGCCGTGTCCTTCAGTTGTGAAGAGGCGGAGGCCACGCCGTTCACGATTTCACCGATCGTCTGTTCGAACCGATGGGCCAGGCTGTTCAGCAGATTGCGCTTTTCCTGATTGCGTTCGCCGGCTTCGCGTTGTTTATCAAGTTCGGCATCGCGTTCCGCCTGCAATCGTGCCTCGTTCGCATTGGCATCGCGCACCAATTGTTCGTTCGCATCGCGAAACACATAAAGCGCCCGGACCATGTCGCCAATTTCGTCGGTTCGATTGCGACCGGACAGTTGGACGTCGTTCGATCCGATGGCGAGGCGTTTCAACGCCTCCGTGATTTGTCCGATGTTTCTCCCCAGATCGCGCGATAGGTACCGAACGCCGGCGACAAGCACGATAAAGGCTAGTAAGGCGAGAGCGGTGACGAGATATACGAGATCGAAGAACCGATCCATGGCCCAGTTCTCGTATTCCAACTGATAGGTTCGCAATTCGTTTTCGAACCCCCGCGCCTCGCTATGAACGGCATCTCCTGCCCGCGCGAGTTGGCGGGCGAGGTCGGCCTGCTGCGCATTGGCAATGCCGCTATCCGTCGCGGCAGTATGGAACAGCCCGAACGAATTGTCGTAGATGGCCAATTGACGGTCGATACCGTCGAGACGCTCTGCGAATTTCGGGTCGAGATCGCCGACTACCGCACGGATGTCGTCGACCGATCGTCGGGCCTTGGCCAGACCAGTGTGGACGGCGGCGGCAGATGATGGTTCGCGCGACAAGGCGAAGCGAACTGCACTGTAACGGATTTCCCCCATTTGGCTGCGCAAATCGATCGATTTCGCTGTATTGCGGGTTAGATCGGAGAAGTTGTTATAGCGAACATATATATCGCCCATTCCGAGTGCCGCGACCGTTATGGTAAGAACGAGCATGCTTACAAATGCTCCGAAGATAGCACGCACCTTCGTTTGCATGGGCAGGTTCTGAATACGTTCGGCCCATTCGCGTCGTACCGTTACGATGCGTGCGGGGAAGCTATCACCAGTCTGTGTCGGGGCTTCGCCCATAGCTGGCGCAGTGTTTGTCGCAGCGGTCATGGTATGGCCTTTCGGGGCATAGTAACGGGGTCGTCATCGTTATGATTGTCGGTTTGTTTGGCGATCGCAGGGGAGCCCGGGGGACGGGCGTCAACTGTCGTCTTCACGCTGAAGTGGCGCTCCACTTCGTCGCACGGCATCGCTTTGTAATAGAGCCAGCCTTGGATCTGATGGCATCCGGCGGAACGGACTAAATCGGCCTGAGCATGCGTCTCCACGCCTTCGGCCGTCACGGACATCTTCAGCGCTTGCGCCATAGTAATGCTGGACAACATCATCGCACGCGATCCGGCATCCTGAGCGGAGCCGACGATCAGCGAGCGGTCGATCTTTAATTTTTGGAACCGGAACTGCCGCAGAAACCCGATGGAAGCATAGCCCGCTCCGAAATCGTCGAGGACGACATCGACGCCGAAAGTTCGAATGAGATCGAGGCTGCGTTCGGCCACAACGGGGTCGAGTACGAGGCAGGTTTCGGTAATCTCCAATTCCAGGCGTTCCGGGTCGAAGCCGGTTTCTTCCAGAATCTGGCCCAACTGCATGGGAAATTCGGGATTGCGCAATTGTGCGGCGGAAATGTTGACCGACAGTTTGATACCGGCCCAGTCGCGGGCATCCATGCAACTGCGCCGCAGAACGAACAGGCCGATTGGATTGATCAACCCGGATTGTTCGGCAATCGGGATGAACACATCCGGCCCGATGGGCGGCCCGTTGGGCCTGGTCCAGCGAATGAGCGATTCGACTGCGACGATCGTGCCCGTCTGCGCATCAACGAGCGGCTGATAATGCACAGCGAACTCATCATGGGCGAGTGCATGACGCAGATCGGTATCCATATCGCGCATCGCCTCCAGATCGAGGTCGAATTCCGATTTGAACCAGGTGCACCGCATTTTGCCGCCACGCTTGGAGGCATACATGGCGACATCCGCGCGGCGTAGCAGTTCCGATGATTCCAGTTGCACAGTCTCGGTCGTATGCGACAATCCGACACTGGCGCCGATGGGGATGCGGCGATCTTCCACCGCGATGGGTTCTTCCAACGCGGTAAGAAATTTACGGCAAATACCTTCTAAAATCGTCGCCGCCAGTGGGCCGCCCATGCTGATTGCGAATTCGTCTCCACCCAAGCGGTAG
The DNA here is from genome assembly GCA_049682975.1 of Pontixanthobacter sp. Lineage (GTDB taxonomy): Bacteria > Pseudomonadota > Alphaproteobacteria > Sphingomonadales > Sphingomonadaceae > Pontixanthobacter. The sequence continues at coordinate 3,039 of JBAUIN010000102.1, forward strand.
GCGACGGCTTCCTCACCGCAGGCGATTTTCAACCGTTCGGCGGCGCGAATGATAACCTGATCGCCCACCGCATGACCATAAAGGTCGTTGATGGTCTTGAACCCATCCAAATCGATCAGCGCGACTGCAACCTCCTGCCGCTTAGCCAGATAATGTTTGATATTGGGATGCACGGCGCGCCGGTTCGGCAGCATGCTGAGGCTATCGGTCAGGCCGAGCTTCTGAAGATCAGCCACGTTACGCAAACCGATGCGGCAGGTCAGTGCCAGCGCCGCTGCATAGGCGCTGAATCCGCCGATCAATAGCGACGAGGCCTGCGTCGATGTAAAGTTTTCACCATTCGCGACCACGACGATCAGAAACATGAAAATGGTAGAAAGGACGAATAGCGGGGCGATCACCAAAAACTTCGGTGCGATGCCCATATTTTTCCATGATAGTTGCATCGACTTCCCCGCCACGGACCATTTATTGGTTCGCGATGGGATTGCCTAAACAAACGCCCTTAAAGATCGGTAAACCAAACCCCTGGTTTCACTGCGATATCGAATTTCGCATGGTGGCAGGTCAGGCGTAACGACGGTCATTTTGTGTGTAGGGGGTATGTAAACGACGATGCGTGAAAAGCCTCGCGTCCTGCGCCGCGGGTTCCAGCAAATCGGACCCACCCAGAATATCCTCACCGGAACCCAGCATCAGATAGCCGTCGCACCGCATTGTTCTACTCATGCGGCGGAAGGCGGTATTGCGACGCTGCGTATCGAAATATAATAGCACATTGCGACACAGGATGAGATCGAAGGGCTGAGTGCGCGCCGACATATCGAGCAAATTGTCCGTGCAGAACCGGACCATGCGGCGCAATTCCGGTACCGGACGCCAATGGCCGGCATCCTCTGTAAAATGTTCGAGCATGCGATTGACGCCAAGACCGCGCTGAATTTCGAATTGTGAATAGCGGGCATTTTGTGCTTTCGCGATGACCGCCTGCGAGACGTCGGTGCCGACGATTTCGATCGTCCACCCGGCCCAGGAAGCGGCGTTTTCGCGCAGCATCATGGCGAGCGACAGGGCCTCCTGCCCGCTGGAGCATCCCGCCGACCAGATCGACAGGCGCTTGACCGACGCACGCCGTTCGGCAAGCTCGGGCAACACTTCGCTTTGCAGCAAATCGAACATGGACTGGTCGCGAAAGAAATAGGTTTCGTTGTTGAGCAAGGCATCGACGACCGCGTCCGCAAGTGTTGCCGTGTCGCGCTTCACCAACAAGGCGACGAGCTGATCCGCATTGGCAAGGCCGTGCTTACGCAGGGTCCCTGCCAGTGCCGTACCCATACGCCACCGCCGCCCGTCGCTCAAACGTTGACCGGTGCGCGCTTCCAGCAGGTCCGCAATGATGCGGTAGGACGCCTCGGTCATTTCCATGGCGTGCGATCCAGCAAATCTACCACTGCACGGGCGATTGCCACGGGCGGTAGCACTGCGGCGGCATAACCGCGATTGGCGACCGCGCCGGGCATGCCCCAAACGGCTGCGCTGTCGCGGTCCTGCACCAGTAAAGGCGAACAATGCGCAGCAAGGCAAGCCGCCCCATCCGCGCCATCCTTACCCATACCGGACATAACGATTCCGATTGCACCACCCTGTGTCGCATCGGCGATGCTGGCGAACATCGGATCGACGGATGGCAGGCAATTATTCGCGCAAATTTCCGCCGTTATCCTGACGACCAATTCGTCGTCCTTACGCTTGATGGTGAGATGGCCGTTCCCGGGTGCGACGTATATATTACCGGATTTCAGCGTCATGCCATGTTCCGCAACCTGTGCCGGACGCGTCGCAGCGATCGTCAATTGTTTGGCGAACAGAGCCATGAAGGATGGTGGCAGATGCTGCGTTATGACGATCGGCATATCGATTTTGGCGGGTAACGCGTGCAGCATCTGGCAGGTCGCGTGAATGCCGCCCGTCGATGCACCGATGGCGATGATTTCCGGTCGTTTCACCAAGGGCGGAAGGGTGGTCGATAAGGATACATCGCGCTTGCGGCGTAGGGCAGAAGTTCGCGGTTGGGCGCGTCCCAAAGCGCGAATCTTTTCGATGAGCGCCTTTTTATAGTCATCGTCGAACCCGCCGGGCAGCGGTTTCAACATCGTATCCGCTGCCCCCATGGCGAGCGCCTGAAGCGTGGGTTCCGCTCCTCGACCGGTCAGCGATGAAATAACACAGATCTGCAAATTATTTTGCGCCGCCAGCAATTTGGGTAAAGCGGCAAGTCCGCCCATACCGGGCATTTCCAGATCGAGCAGAACGACATCCACGTCGATTTGATCCAGTTGCCGCAGTGCCAGTTCTGCGCTGCTGGTCGTATGGGCGACGACAATGTCATGTTCGACATCGATCATACGCGCGAAGGCCGTGCGCACGGTCAGACTGTCATCCACGATCATGATCTGGATCGGACGGCGCTGTTCGGCCGTTCGGCGCGGGGTGCCGCTGCGCCGTGTGGAAAGTGCGACCGCGTGGTTCACCTGTGAAGGCTCAACCCATGCCTACGAGTTGCAATTTGATCTGCAGAGTTTCCTGATCGAACGGCTTCATGATGTATTCGTTAGCCCCCGCGCTGATCGCTTCACGTATGTGATTTACATCGTTTTCCGTAGTGCAGAACACGACCTTCGGCTTATCGCCGCCCGGTTGTTTGCGAAGCAGAGTAATGAACTCGATGCCGGACATGACCGGCATGTTCCAGTCGAGCAGGATGACGTCCGGCATTTCCTGCCGACACCGATCGATACCCTCCTGCCCATTTTCCGCTTCGTCGACGGAGAAGTTCAGCGATTCCAAGATATGCCTCGATACTTTCCGGATGACCCGCGAGTCATCGATGATCAGACAGTTTTTCATGGGTTGTTCCTTTTGCGACTCGTTCTTTAATATGAATAAAATTGTAATGTTTCTAAGACGCTACTGCGGGTGGCCCCTTAATAAGCGCAGCGAGGTCGATCAGAATGGCCGGACCCGATGCTGTTTCGACCATCCCCTCCGAGACGTGCTGCCAATGTTCGCCGAGACCGCCGGTTATGGCCGTTGGTTCGGATAGGGCCATCGTAACATCGTCGATAGCCTCGACCCGCAGGGCATAAAGGTGGCCACTATGTTCCACGATCGCCGACCGTTCGCCGTAAATGCTGCCATCCGTATCGGCATCGGTATCGGCAGCCTCGACTGATAAACCGACTGCGGCGCGCGCATCGATCACGGTCATGGACTGGCTGCGCATTGCGGCAAGGCCGAGTATGTGGGGCGGAGTGCGCGGCACCGGATGCACGGTGTCGAGTTCGACCACGGATCGAACGTCCACCGCGCGAAGGGCAGCCCGGCTGCCGGCAATCTGCAGTGTCACCAACAGATCGTTCACGACCCCACCGCCTTTTTGGATGGGGGTGAAATCCGTCGTAGCGCCGCCAATATTCCGGCCTGGTCGTAACGATAGATCACGTCGTTCGGTGCATCCGACCGTCCGGGTTCATCATGCAACCGGATGATGGCCCCGCCTTCCTTTTCTAATGGAGCCGCTACGTCGGTGGATAGGACGAAGCAAACATCACTCGACGCAGTCGCGTCGGTCGTGACTGCGTAGCCCGCCGCTTCGACGAGCGGTTTGAGCATAGTCTGCGTCCAATCGTCGTCCGGGAGCAGGCATATCGGGGCGCCATCTGCGGTTTCTCGTCCCGTCGATCCTTGGGCAAACAAGGCGGCGCCGTCGATTACGGGCACGGGCTTCCCTCCGACCAATGCGATACCTGCAAGTTCGGGGTCGGCGGGTGTCGCGGTCAATGGACCATCTGCCGAAATCGTTTCGTGCAAAACCCCGATGGGATAAGCCAAGTCGCTTCGTTTGTCCGACAGACGCAGGACGACGATGCGATCGTCGCGCATTCCGGGGCGATAATCGCCGCCGACTGGAAACAGCGTGCCGTCGATCATGCAATGCGCGCTGTTGCGACTGAACTGAAACGCGTCCGGCGCAACCTGATCGATACGCTTGACCAAACTATGCGCGATCGCGCGACGATTGCCGGCGAAATCGTCGAACACGATCAAATTAAGGCCCGATTGCGCGACCGGCACGGCATCCTCCGTCGGCAGATGTTGTGTCCAGCTTTGGGACTCGCTGCTCAAACCGTTGCGTTCGGCGATGGCGGAAATGTCCAACACGGGGACCGGGCATCCGTCGTCCAACAAGGATGTTCCGGCATAGATACGCGCCGTCATCACTTCCGGGGAGAGCGGTTTGATAACCAAATCTTCCTGATCGTGAATACGATCCACGGCGAGCGCGAACAGCCCCCCACCGCCCAGCCGTAAGACGACCAAACGCTGATCGCGCCCGGCCCGGCGCGGCTTCACGTCCAACACGTTGTTCAGGGTCAGACAGGGCAAACGTTCGCCGCGATATGTCAGCATGTCGCGATCGCCGATCTGCGCCAGTTCTACGGCGGAGGATCGACCATGTGCGATTTCCTCCACATAGGAATGCGGGATCGCGAATAATTGTCCGTCCACGCTGACGGTCAAGGCCGATACGATACTCAATGTCAGCGGCAGGCGCAGGGTGAACCGCGTGCCCTTATGCCGGGTCGATGCGACGGATATGGTGCCGCCGATCTTTTCGACATTGGCCTTCACCACATCCATGCCTACACCGCGCCCGGACATGGCGCTGACCTTATCCGCCGTGGACAGGCCGGGTTCGAAAATAAGATGCGCAAGTTGCCGGTCGGGGGTTTCGTTCGCTTGCTCACGCGTCAGCAGTCCCGCCGTCACTGCGCGGTCGGCGATTTTCGGCACATCCAGCCCGCCGCCATCGTCCGACAGAATCATGCTGATCATATTGCCTGATTGGCGCGATGCGATGCGCAGGGTTCCGTATGCGGGTTTGCCTACCTGTTCGCGGACCGCTGGCGTTTCGATCCCATGACCGATCGCATTGCGGATAAGATGCGTGATGGGGTCGCGGATCATCTCGATCATCTCGCGATCCAATTCGACTGCGCCACCTTCGCATGCGAACGTAACCTCCTTCCCCAGTTCCGCCGCGATATCGCGCACCAGGCGTGGCAGGGGCGCATAGAGATGTTCGACGCGCTGCATCCGCATACGCGTTACATCCTCGCGCATATCGGCAAGGATCCCGGTCAGCCGTTCGAACGGACCGTCGAGCGCCGCCTGATCGTCGCCGTCGCGCAGACGCCGCGCAAGATCGTTGCGCGCCAGAACCATGTCGGACACGCTGTTCATTACCCGATCCAGCAATTCGACCGGCAGGCGGATCGACCGCGGGGCGGGGGCGCTGTAATGCGATGATGGTGCGCTGGCTTCGGACGTCTGGTCGCCCTCACCCATGTCGGCTGCAGTCGGGGAAGGTTCGGTGCCTTCGACGGCATCGACATTCAAGGCAGCGATCAGCAGCTCGTCGCTCGGTCCGTCGATCTGCGTGTTACGGGTCTCGGCGTCGGACAAATCGCCGTCCATGTCGCCATGTGCGTCGATCGTGTTCGTAATGGCGGCAATCCGGTCAATGACCCCGAGAATGGCGTCGACCAGTGCGCGGTCGGCCACCCGATCATGGGCGCGTACATCGGATAAAGCGGATTCAGCCGCGTGGCTCAACCGTTCGAGCCGGGGAAAATTGAAGAAGCCGCAATTGCCTTTCACCGTATGGACGAAGCGGAAGATCGCATCGAGCCGGGCATGATCGGCAGGATCGTTCTCCCACGCGACCAGTTCGCCTTCGATCGCCTCGAGCATCTCGCGCGTCTCGGCGATAAATTCCGCCAGCAGATCTTCCATGTGCGCAACCCCGGTTTCACGTTCGAGATCAGCCTATGCAACACGATGGTTAACGAAGCGTCACTTTCGCCCGTTTTACGTCATGGGATTACGGCGTGGAATTTTTGGGTTTGCGATGCAGCACCAACCACACGATCAACAGCGCGACCGCGCCACCCACGATATTGGCACCCAGTTCCGCCGCATAGATCGCATCGGAGCCCCATGCAGGGCGCAGCAACCATGCGATCGGAAGCATGATCAGGAACACGCGCCCGAAGCTTTGCAGCAATGCCCATTGAGCTTTGTCGACTGCGTTCAAGGCCCCGTTGCCCACGATCAGTAGACCGTATCCGGCATATCCCCAAGCCGCGATAGCCAGATAGCGGGAGAATTCCGCAATGACGGTCGGGTCTTCGGTGAAAAAGGAAGCGAACCATTCCCGGCCCGCAAACAGGATACACGCCAGCACGAGCCCGTACACGATGCAAAACCCGGCTGCCCAGACCATCGCCCGGCGTGCGCGTTCGACTTTCCCCGCGCCCCAATTCTGCCCCACGATCCCGCCGATCGCGCCGGACAACGCCAGCAGCGGCACCACCGCAAAGCTTTGCAACCGCCCGGCCGCGCCGAAACCCGCCACCGCATCCTGCCCTTGTGCGGCGATCAGTGCGGTCAGCACGGATAGTCCGATCGGATTGATGGCGTTGGAAAAAGCGGCGGGCGCAGCGACGCCGGCCAGTGCTTTCGTCGATTGCGCGACATCGCATTCGCGCACTTTGGCCGGGCTGAAGGGCAGGCTGGTCTGACGCAGCAGATAGAACGCCACAGCCACGCCGACCGCCCAGCCGATTATGGTCGCATACGCTGCGCCCGCAATGCCGAACCCCTCGAACCCGAAAGCGCCGGTGATGAGAATAGGGTCGAGTATCCAGTTGGCGACTGCATAGCTGATCGACACGATGCTGGTCCGGTTCGCTTCGCCCTGTCCACGCAGCACGCCGTTGAAACCCATGATGAGAAGCAGCAGAGGAAAGCCGAAAGCGTACGGCACCATATAGATCCGGATGAGCGGTAGCAGCGTGTCGTTCGCCTGCATCAGCGCGAATAGCGGATCGAGCAGCGCCAGCAGCGCGCCCGCCATGACGACGCCCATCGCCAATGCGAAGACGATCCCGAAATTGCCGCGCCCTTCGGCCAATGGGCGGTCATTGGCGCCAAGCGCGCGCGATACGATGGAATTGATGCCCACCATAATACCGACGCCCAGACTGGAGAGCGCAACGCCGATCGGGAAAATGAACGATATCGCCGCCAGCTGATCCGCGCCCAGCTGTCCGATGAAATAGGAATCGACGAGGCCGATCGACATGATCGCTGCGACGCCGATGATCATCGGTGTGGTCTGTTTGACGAGATGCATGCGGATATCGCCGCGGACGAGCTTGGCATCGGTATTAGGTGCTGCCTCGCTCATGCCCGCGCCCTAGCGGCAGGGCGGGATGCGGGGAAGCGCTTTGTTGCCGGATTCAGCGCGTCGGTCTTGTGCCGATCGCGCCGATCATGCGATGGGAATGGCGATTTTCGATGGAGAAGCGCGCCTTATGTCCCGAATGATAGTGAACGGCCAGCCGGTCGAATTCGACATGGACCCGGACACTCCGCTGCTGTGGGCGCTGCGCGATGCGGCCAATTTGACGGGCACGAAATATGGTTGCGGCATCGGCGATTGCGGGGCCTGCATGGTACAGGTGGACGGTGCAGCACTGCGATCCTGCCTCATCACCATCGCGGAAGCGGAGGGGCGGTATATCACGACGATCGAGGGATTGAGCCGCGACCGGTCGCATCCCGTGCAGCAGGCGATGGTGGCACAGCAAGCGATCCAATGCGGCTTCTGTACACCCGGCATCGTCATGGCCGCTGCGGCGCTGATCGATCGCAACGCCGAACCTTCACGCGCGGAGATCGAAGACGCGGTGCCCAATCTCTGCCGCTGCGGCGTGTATCCCCGGCTGGTCGCGACGATCGAACAGGCGGGGCGCATCGCCCGGCGGCAGGAACGCGTCAGTGCGGCACCGCCGCCTGGCATCAGCGCCAGCGACGCCGCCCGGGCAGTTCCGGCAATCACCGTACCGGCGCCCATCGACAGCGACGATTAGGGCGCGATTTAAGCCCGATTAAAAACCCATACGCACGCCGACACGCGCATGGATCGGCGCGGCGGGCTGGATATTGTTATTGCCATGCGCGCTGGGATAATAATCTTCGTCGAACAGATTTTCGACGTTAAGTTGGAATGACAATCGGTCGCTTACCTCGTAGTAAGCCGCCGCATCGACCCGCCAATAATCGGGCAGAACCACCGTATTGCTGAACGACGCGAATTGTTCGGCCTGATGGATGATCCCCACGCCGAATCCGAACTGGTCCGTCAATTCGACATGATTCCAGGCAGTGAACTGATGTTCGGGCAATTGCTGCAAACGGGTGCCTGCATCGGCGAAATCGCTATTGCTGGTGATCTCTCCGTCGAGATAGGTGTAGCCGATATTCGCCTGCCAGCCGGGCAGGATTTGACCGACCAAACTCAATTCGATACCCTGCGTTTCGCTTGCGCCGGTCAGCACTACCAATTCGGGATTATCGGGAGCGCTTGCACGGGTGTTAGTCCGGTCCAATTGAAAAATTGCGCCGGTCACGAACAGATTGGCACGCGGGGCCCATTTCACGCCAAGCTCGTAATTTGTGAACTTTTCCGGTGCGAAGGCGGAGGCGGTGGGTGCAAGTACCAGAAACTGATCGCCGGCTTGAGGCAGAAAACTCTCGGTGTAGCTGCCATAGAAGGAGAGCGTCTCGGTCGGTTTGACGACTAAGCCGAAACGGGGACTGAGTTCTTCGTCCACCCGGTCGCCTTCGACATCGTCGATAAGGTCCAGCGTATCGAGATCGAACCGGTCGAACCGCACGCCGCCGATCAATTCGATGTGGTCGCCGATCGAAATCTGATCCTGGATATAGGCGGAAAAGACGTTCAATTCGCTGTCTCGCGACCGGACGAGGTTCGACAGGCTGAGCGCCGGGAAAGTGAATGTCTCCGTCAATGGCGCGTCGAACCGGTCGGGTCGGCCGATATCATCATCGAAAATGAGGTTCGCCCGCGTGTTCTGCGTATCTTGACGGCTGAATTCGACACCGCCTAGGATGGTATGCTCAATGCTGCCGGTCGCGACATCCCAGACCAGATTGGCCTGCCCGATCAGATTTTCGCGTGCTTGCGTATCGCGATAACCGGAAAATTCCACGTTTCCATTATCGATAAAACCGCGCGGCACGACATTGGCATAGGCCTTGTCGTAATACGCGTATTGGAAGGAGGTGTTCGCGGTCAGCCCATCGGTAAAACGATGGTCGATACGGCTGCGTGCAATATGCACTTTCGCGCGGGTCGTATTGAAATCGGGATCGCCGAACAGCGTTTCGTCGAAACCGCGCAAGGGACCACCATCGAAGGACGGCACACCGCGATCGACCAAGCGCCGGTCGTCATCATAGGAATAATGCGCGGTAAGCCGGGTGTCGGCGCCTAGTTCCACCGCCGCGGTCGGCGCGATCCCGATGAACCGGCCTTCATAGAAATCGCGATGATTGTCGAATTCCTCATACGTACCGTTGATCCGCAATGCGGCGGTATCGCCGACCATGCGGCTGACATCGCCGGTCAGTGCGAACGCACCGAAGCTGTCGATGGAGGCATCGGCTTCGGTAATGTCACCGCCCAGATCGGCAGTCTTGCTGACGCGATTGATGACCCCCCCGCCGCCGCCACGGCCGAAGATCAGGGCGTTCGCGCCTTTCAGCACCTCGATCCGTTCGACATTGTAAAGCGCACGATAATATTGCGCATCGTCGCGCAGCCCGTCGAGATAGAAGTCCGCGGTGGTTTCCTGCCCCCGAATGAAAACCTCGTCCCGGTGCCCTTCGCCCGTCTCCAACGAAATGCCGGGCACGTAGCGCAACGCCTCGCCCAATTGGCGGATCGACTGATCTTCCAGCTGATCGTCGGTGATGATCTGCACGGTCTGGGGCACGTCGATCAGGGCGGTATTGGTCTTGGTGCCGGTCGACCCGTCGGTGATGACGTAATCGTCCCGCTCGCCTGTCACCAGGATTTCGGTCGGCAGATAATCGCGATCCTCGTTGAGGTCGTCCTCCGCCTGAAGCGCGCCGACAGGAAGCATGAGGGCAGTACCAGATAAGATGACAGCGCGGCGGGAAAGGGCGGACATGAAAACCTCGATATGCTTGCGAATGAGTCGCGATTGGGTGTGAGGCGCCTGCTATTGCGAATTATTCTCATTTGCAACCGTTGATTTCGGAAGATGCGTTTTTGCCTGAGGCGCCGGTTCGATCTACATCGGACGCAACGATATGGCGCGCCTGCGCCAAACCATTCGGAACGAAGGACAATTTATGAAAGCGACCATCTGGCACAATCCCAAATGCGGTACCTCGCGCAATACGCTTGAAATCTTGCGAGGGCAGGCAGGGGTCGATGTCGAAATCGTCGAATATCTCAAATATCCGCCTAGCCGCGAGAAGCTGGCGCAATTGTTCGCCGATGCGGGCATGACACCGGCGGACGGCCTGCGGCTTCGTGGTACGGACGCCGAAGAGCGCGGTTTGCCGCACGCAAGCGACGACGCGGTGCTGGATGCCATGGTGGAAACACCGGCATTGATCGAACGCCCGCTGGTGGAAACCGATAAAGGTGTACGGTTATGTCGGCCCAAGGAAAAGGTCGAAGAAATCCTTTAGACTGCGTTCCCTACGCCTGATCCAAAGTCGTATCCTCGTCGCGAGAAAGCCCGGTCCAGCCGATGGTGAATACGGCGGCGCATAGGGCGATGATGACAGCGAAACCGAGCCATTCGGACCAATTGTACAAAAGCACGCCCAGCGCCGGGGCGAAAATAAACGCAGCGCCGGTAACCGATGCGACCACGCCCGACGCTTCGCCCTGTTCGGCGCGCGATACGGCCAGCGATGCGCCCGCGGTGAAGCCGGGGCGGAACAGCCCGAAGCCGAGCGACGCGATTGCATAACCCAAGGCGATGCCATGAAGTTCCTGTGCCGCCCCGAACAGCGCAATTCCGCCCGCCGCCATGGCGACACCGGACAGGATGGCCGCGCGCGGCCCCAAATTCATGCGCGGAATGATGCCCCATTGCGCGAGCAGGGTCGCGATCGCGCCGCTCATCAATACCAGCCCCACCGGTCCGGCCCCGGCCTCCGGCGTGTCGCGCAGACCCAGCCGGTCCAGCACCAGAAAGCCCGCTATACCCAGCACCATGGCATGCGCATGCCCGCCGAGAAGTCCGGTCATGACCCAAGGCCGCAGGCGCGGTTCCCACCAACCCATATTGCCGATGCGCGCCGGTGCAGTGGGGCCATCCTCGCTGTCGGTATCCTGAGTCGATGGATCGGTGGATGACGAGCCATAGGGCGCACCGTAGGCTTTGCCCCGCGCAGCGAATTGCGGCGTGTCGTTCGGCAGAAACACCCGCAGCGCGATCAGCGTCACGACCCCCAGCAGCGTGAATGCCACGAACGGCCCGACCAGCCCCAATCCGGGCAGCACCATCAGCGGGGCGAGGGCGGGGCCGATTACCGTGCCCAAACCGAAGCTGGAGGCTATCAGCGACAGCGCCTGCGTCCGCTCCGACCGAGCCGTGCGGGAGGCGACATAGGCTTGCACTGCCGGGGGCGCAGCAGATCCGAAACCGCCATAAAGGCTGCGCGCGATGGCAAAGATGATAAGCGTTGCCACCGCCGGCAGAACGCCCGCAAGGCCCAGCCACAGGATCGCTCCGCACAGGCCCATCGATGCGATGAAGCCGATCAGCCCCAACGCCATCATCGCCTTGCGCCCCCGCCGGTCCGATCGCCGCGCCCAGATCGGGGCGCAGACCATCCACAGCAGCGCCGACCAGGTGTAGGCGAGGCTGATCCAAACATCGTCGACCTGCAATGCGGTGCCGATCGATGGCATGACCGATTGCATTGCCGTGTTTCCCGCAGCCGTGACGAGCATCACGGTAAACAGCAACGCCATGCGATTGCGGGAAATGGGGCGCGATCCGGGCGCAGTCGGCTGTTCGGGGGATGGGGCGACGACCATATCTGGCGGCTATCGCGGCGGGCGGGGCATGGCAATGGGGAAGGGGGACAATGGGAAGGGAGGGGCAATGGGTCTGTGGCTTCGCAATATCTTGCCAAGCGCGCGCAGATTTGCGAACGGGGCCGCTTCTATCCGGGCGTTGCCGAGAAAGCCGCGCCCACTTCCCCCAAACGCAAGGCATATGTTTCCCTCGTGAAAAACCTGTTGGGCCAATGGGCCGTGTTCTTCCGGGGCTTCCTGGAACATCCCAAGATGGTCGGATCGATCATCCCATCCTCGCGCTTCACCATCGCCAAGATGCTCGGCCCGGTGAAATGGAACGAATGCCGCTTATTCGTCGAGTACGGCCCCGGCGTCGGCACCTTTTGCGGGCCTGTGCTGGAACGGCTGGGGCAGGAAGGCGCGTTGATCGTGATCGACACCAACCCGCTATTCATCGATTATCTCAACCGGACGATCCGCGACCGCCGTTTCAAGGCAGTGCTGGGTTCCGCCGCCGATGTCGAGGCGATCGTGCGGGACAACGGCCACGACCATGCCGATTATGTGCTGTCGGGTCTGCCGTTTTCGACCCTGCCGGATGGCGTCGGCCCGGCCATTGCCGCCGCCACGCACCGCGTTCTGCGGCCGGGCGGCGCGTTTCTGGTGTATCAGTTCAGCGCCAAGGCCCGCGATTACATGGCGAAGCATTTCCGCCGGATCGACCGAGGCTTCGAACTATGGAATGTCCTGCCGTGCCAGCTATTCTGGGGCTGGAAGGACTAAGCGACCGCTACGCGGCTTATTCGAAAGTTTCGAGTTCCTGCCGGGTTACGTCACCCGCCAATTGGCGATAGACCGCAGTATACGCAGCCAGCAGGATGATCGTGGTCACAGCGCCCAGCAATGCGCCCAGCAATCCTTCGACCCACAGACCGAGCGTCGGACCGAGCAGTGCGCCGAGGCCCGCGAACAGAAATCCGAGCACTAGCGATACGACCGTGATCGCAATCGCCAATAGGAATACGAAAGCGAATACGCGCCGCGTATGCCCTTTGATCGTCGCCCATGAACGCTTCAGCGCCGCGATGGGATTGCCTTCGTTTTCGATCGCGATGATCGGACCGGTCAGCAGGATGCGAATGGAAACGACCAGCAGGACGATTGCCATAATGATGGCGAACAGCACGCCCAGCGCGGCAATCCCGGTCAGTCCGACGATCACGCCGATCAAGATAGCGATCAATCCGATCGCGACACCCACCAATAATAACGACAGAAGATAGGGCACGAACCCCCGGAACCCGGCGGAAATCGCTTCGCCAACGGTGGGCTTGGATCGCCGCCCGAACAGCGCGAAAATCGCCAGCGTGCCGACGATGGTGATCAGGCCGTAAAGCAGCAGCACCCACCAGCTTGCCGTGAAATAGGCGGTCATCGCTTCCGACAGACGGTCGGGGTCGCCCGCTGCCGCTTCCAGTTCGGTACCGGGCGCGAGGATGGTCAGCGCCAGAGACGGCAAGAAAAAGAACACCGCCGCGACGATGCCGAGAACGTCGGTATTGGCTTTCAGCATGGCAACGGTGTCGTTCCATGCGGCGTTCATATCGAATTTCATCGCGTTCACCCCCTCGCTGGCTATATTGCGCCCTTGATAAGCGCGATGAACCATCGCAGGCAATGGCGATCGCAAGTTTGTTGCTTCGATAGGGGCTTTTTTCGGACGATTATGGATTTATCGGATCACAAGGTGGATGTGCGCAGGGATGGCGAACCCGTGCCCTATCGCGATGCATTGGCCGCGATGGACGACCGCAACCGCGCGATTGCGGCGGGCGATGCGCGCGAAATGCTGTGGTTGCTCGAACATCCGCCGGTTTACACCGCGGGTACCAGCGCGGCGGAAAGCGAATTGCTGAACCCGCAATTCGACGTGGTCGATGCCGGGCGCGGGGGACGCTACACCTATCACGGGCCGGGGCAGCGGGTCGGCTATATTCTTGCCGATCTGGGCAAGCGAGGAAAGGATGTTCGCAGATTCGTGTCCGCTGTCGAAGGTTGGGTGATCGACACTCTGGCCGATCTGCGCGTCGAAAGCTGGCGGGCGGAGGGGCGGATAGGCATCTGGACCCACGATATCGACGGGCGGGAGGCCAAAATCGGCGCGATCGGCGTGCGCGTACGTAAATGGGTGACGATGCACGGCTTTTCGGTAAATCTCGCACCCGATCTCACACATTTTTCGGGCATCGTACCGTGCGGGATCGACGCGTTCGGAGTGACCAGCCTGGCGCGACTTGGCAGGAATGTGTCCAGCGCGGAATGGGACGATGCCTTGCTTGCGCGTGGCGGCGCCTTCATGGACAGCATCACCAAATTCGAAGGAAACGCCCCATGATCCGATCCGCCCGCCTCATGTTATTTGCGCCCGCTTTGTTGCTGGGTCTTGCCGGCTGCAACGACGATCCCGAACCCGCACCCGTTGCCGATGCGGACGTCGAAGCGCCATCGGGCGCGCAGGGCGATGTGATGGAAGGTTCGATTTCCGACGACATGCTCCCGCTGGACACACTTACGTCCACGGCCCCGCAAGCCGGAGAAGATGGCGAAGACGATGCGGATAGCGAAAACGAAGCCGAAACGGAAGAAGACAGCGAAGCGGCGGCTGAGTAATCCCGTCCGCTAGAAGATAGCGCGGGGCTTTACCGGTTTTTCGGCGTCCATCATCGCCTGCTGTTCGGCTGCGAAGCTTTCATCGCGTTCGATCGCCTGTTTGGGCGCGATGAACGCTTTCTTCGCCGCGCGCAGCTGGTTTTCCGCTTCCTGGCGATCCTGCATGGTGATGGCATAGGCTTGATTGATGGCCGCTGTCTGCTGGGGGCCGCGCGCGAAAGAGCCGCTAAATCCGTCCTGCCGTGCGGCATCGGCGTGGCGTAGCACGGCATGATGATCGCTCTCCGCCTTGGGTGCGGTGTCGATCGCCATAACGCCCATCGCCTTCGCCAGCAGGATCGTCATGGAACGCACATGCTGCGGCACGCCAGTCCATTCGCCGCTTGAATCGTGGCTGCGGCGCGCCTTCAGATTATGCAGCAGCCGGTCCGCATTCCAGGTGAAGGCGGTGAGGCGGGGCTGCGGATCGCTGGTCATTTCAGCCAGCATCAGAGCGGCGCGCGGCGTTTCGCCGATCTGCGGCATGATCTTGGTGCTGTTGTGTTTCAGGCCCAGCGCCTGTTCGATTTCATACAGTTCGGATGCAAGACGACGCATATCGTCCGGCCCGCACACTTTGGGCAATACGACGCCATCGGGCGCACCGCGCATGACCGCGACCAAATCCTCACGCCATAACGGCGTGTCGGTGGGTTTGATCCGCACCCAGCGCGCAAAGGGCTTCTCGCAAGCGAACGGATCGGCGAATTCGATCAGCCAGTCGACGACCGCATCGCGCACCGCCTCCGCCGTCTCGTCCATCGGCACGGCAGCGAGGTCGACCACCACCGCATCCGCATCGACCGTCGCCGCCCCAGCGAGCTTTTCGGAATCGTCCGCTTCTATCGAGAGCCATGAGTGCATAGGCGCCCGTATAGGGGGCAATGGTTAAGGATGATTTGCGAACGGGTAAGGTAGTTTACTCTGCCGTTTCCGCCTCATCCACCGTCGGATAATCGATATAACCCGCCGGTCCAGGCAGATACCAGCTTTGCGGGACGTTGACGTTTTCGGCCCATTCCGCACCGGTGCCGATGCGATCGACAAGGTCGGGATTGGAGATGAATGGTCGGCCGAATGCGACGGCATCGCATTTACCCGCCTCGACATCCTTGGCCGCTTCTTCCGCTGTATAGTCGCTGTTGAGGATCAGCGGACCCGAATAGATGTTGCGCAGATGCGGGCTTTGTTTGGGCACGTCGGTCTTGCCGAAAGTACCCTCCGGCCCCGGTTCACGCAGTTCGAGGAAAGCGATACCCAGTTCCTCCGCCACTTTTGCCGCTTCGCCGAAAATCGCCGCCGGATCACTATCGTCCGCACCCTGCGTTTCGCCATTGGGCGACAGCCGGACGCCCACACGATCTGTGCCCCATACATCGATCAGCGCCTCCAGAACTTCGCGCAGGAAGCGGGTGCGGTTCTGCACGCTGCCACCATATTCGTCGGTGCGCAGGTTGGTGGTTTCGCGCAAGAACTGGTCGACGAGGTAGCCGTTCGCGCCATGCAACTGCACCCCGTCGAAACCGGCTTTCTTCGCGTTCTCGGCCGCATGGCGATAATCGCCGACGACGCGAGCGATGTCTTCGACGCTCAATGCGCGGGCCGGTTCGTAATCCTTGCGCCCCTCATTCGTATGTGCGTGCCCCGGTGCGCAGGTCGCGCTGGCGGAAACGGGCGCATCGCCGTCCAGAAAGTCGGGGTGAACCAGCCGACCCATATGCCACATCTGTAACACGATCTTGCCCCCCGCCGCATGCACACCCTCGACGACGGATTTCCAGCCTTCGACCTGCGCATCGCTCCAAATGCCGGGCGCGGCGGGCCAGCCCAGTCCTTCCACGCTGATGCCGGTCGCTTCGCTGATGATAAGGCCCGCACCGGCGCGCTGACGGTAATAGGTCGCCATCATATTATTCGGCACCGATCCCGGCTGGGTGGCACGGCCACGGGTTAGCGGGGCCATCAAAATGCGGTTTTTCGCGTCGATTGCGCCGAGTTTGAGCGGGCGGAAGAGGGTGTCGTGCATGTCGGGGAAGCCTTTTTGCATATTCGTTCGATGGTATTTGCAGCTAAGGGCGGGGCATGAACGGCGCAAGTCCAACAAAAGCCTCCACGCGCGATAGCGGGACTTGGCCGCGCTGGGCGCTGCTTGCTGCATTGCTGCTCGGCAATGCGGCGCTAGCGGTCGGACCATGGTCGGTGCGGCTGGCAGATAGTGGACCGGTATCGGCAGGTTTCTGGCGGCTGGCGCTGGCCCTGCCGTTTCTCGCCATGTTCGCCTTCGCCAATGGGGAGCGGTTGGGCGCGGTTCGGGGGCGGACGCTAATGTTCGTCCTGTTGGCGGGCGCAGCATTCGGACTGGATTTGGCTAGCTGGCATATCGGCATCGAAGCCACCCGGCTGGGCAATGCGACTATGTTCGGCAATTCGGGCAGTCTTATTTTGATGGTGTGGGGCTTCGTCGTTCTGCGGCGCTTGCCCATCGGCGGGGAGTGGACCGCGATCGCCATGGCGGTGATCGGTGCGACAATCCTGCTCGCGCGCTCGTCGGCTATATCGTCGGCGACCGTGATCGGCGATATGCTCTGTCTGCTCGCGGGATTGTTTTACGCAATCTATCTGTTGCTGCTGCAGCGATCGCGCACGACGATCGGCAGCTGGAGCCTGCTGTTCTGGGCGAGCTTGGCCGGAGCTCCGATCATGCTGATGCTTGCCCTGATGCGCGGCGAACCGGTACTGCCGACCGACTGGACGCCGGTGCTGGTATTGATGGTGCTAAGTCAATTGGTGGGGCAGGGTTTGCTCGTTTTCAGCCTGCGCCACTTCACACCTCTGGTTATCGGTCTGGCCCTGCTGACACAGCCGGCCATCGCCGCGCTGACCGGATGGTATGCGTTCGGCGAAACTATCGGTGCCTGGGATGTGTTGGGCATGGCACTGCTCGGCCTTGCCTTGGTCGTCGCGAAGGATTTCGGCGCGAAGGGCAATCGCAGCGTTCGGGCCGATCCGCCCGACATGCCTGATATTACGCCGACATAGTTTTCTCGAACCGGCGGAAGCGCGCCTCCACCATTTCGAGATCGGGACCGGACAGGTTCTCACGCGCCTGCCGGATCAGCTGCAGCCCCTCCTGCGTCAAGCTCCGGTGGCGGATCTCGTCGTCGAGGCGGATGGCGGCCTTGCCCAGCGAATCGAACGTCACCATGGCCGCCGTCGTGCTGGTCGATGCCGCCGATCGCATCGCCCCGAAACCGCGGCGTAGATAATGTTCGTAATCGTCGTCGCGCAAGATCAGGCAATCGTCATCCGCATCTTCCGCACCGCCGAAACTGCGTGTCAGGTCGCGATGCCCCAATTCCGCCGTCGCCGCGCCCAACCAGTGAATCGCCGTGATTGCGGTGAACGGATCGTTGATGCCGGGCGACAGCGCGCGCAGGCCGATCTCCACCAATTCGTCGATCAGGAAATGCAGATCCTGGCTGGGCGTGCGCATTCCACCAAGGGCGAAGCAGCCGCGAACATCATCGCCCACATCCTCCGGTCGGCCGCCTGCGGAATTTTCCTCATACGGCCAGTAAGCGAGCGGCAGTTCGGGGTGAACGAAGTCGCCGGGGCGCACCGCGAGTTTCAAGATCGTGTCGTTCGATTTGGCAATCTTGTGCAGCCGTTCGAAGTCGATGATTTGAATATAACCCGTTCCGTGTGCTGCGACCGGCTGGCCATCCGGCGCCTGCATTTCGACCTTCCCGCTTGAGGCCTTGGGGAAAAGATATTTGATATCGCCGATCAGCCGCTCTCCGATGCCTTGGAGCACTGTGTTGATGCGGATGGAGGACGGGATGTGATTGAGGAAAAACACGAGCACCGCCACCGATATTCCCATCAGGATGTAGGCGACCAACAGTGACAGCTGCGGTACGAACCCGTTCGATCCGCCCATATCGGCAGTGGTCGCCAGCAGCGATTGTTCCTCCCCCGTCCGCACCGTCCGCAGCACCGTAAGCGCATAGACGAAGGTACCCAAGAACGTCGCGAGACTGAGCTGGTTGCCGCGATCTTCCATGAAATTGGTCAGCAGGCGGGGGCCATAGGTGCCGCTGGCATAGGCGACGGCGGCGATGGTGATGGAAAAGACAGTCGCCGCGACGCTGATCATCACCGTGGCGATGACGGACAGCATATTGCTCGCCCCCTCCGGCCGGGCGAGTTGGTACCAGCTCGTATCGTTAAGGAAGCTGCCCCAGCCTGCGCGATCCATCCAGGTGGTCGTAAATGCCAGCATCAGCGCTAGCACTACGAACAATGCCGGGAAGAACCAGTAACTGGCATTGATCGCCTGCAACACTGCCTTGATACGTGTGAACATTTGGGTGATCCTGGAGCGATGCGCCCGATCATGGCGCCGATTGAACACGTTCTAAAAGCAGTCGCGCAGCTTAATCAAACAATACGCCGATCGAACGGACCATGTTCCTGCCTAAATCGTTCGAGCGCGTCGGCGATGTCCTGTCGGTCCTGATCGAAGCGTGTTTCCGCAATCGCATGATCGGCCAGTATTTTTGCCTTCGCAAACAGGAACGCGATCAGTTGCCCGGAACCACCGTCGTTGCGCAAACGATCGGCGACACGGCGGTAATTGCCGATCATCCGTATCGTGACGGCAGGATAACTGATTGCCGATTGGCGAAACGTGGCCAGCGGATCTTCGAACAGATTGCGCATGTCCTGTCCGGGCAATTCGAAATGCGGCGCCTTCTCATATACCGGCATGGCTGTGGCATCGGGGTCGCTCGGTTGGTCGATCCAAGTGGCCGCTTGTCCGTATAACGCATGGGCTATTCTGTCGGCGCAGGTGATGGCGGTATATTGATCGTTGATCCCCGGCGACATCGCCCGGATCGCCACCTCTACCAGCAATCGGATTTCGAACACGGTGGACTGCGCGCCCGTGCGGAACGGACCGATGGGGATACTCCGCTGCAGCTTGCGCGTATCGGCCGGTTCGTGTTCGAACAGGATCAGTGGTTCGCCGGTCAGGACGTGCTGACCGGGCGCTGTGCAGAACCGCACTATTCCCGGATGATCGGCCAGACGCTTACGCAGCCGTTCCAGATCGATGCCCTCTACGAAACCTTCGCATTCGGCTCACAGCGTCCAACTCCAGGGGCCGGGATGGGCCATGCCGCGGCTGACCGGCGTGCCGATCTGCGCCGCCTCTTTGCCGATATGGGCAATGGAGCGATCGACGAACATGGTCCGGCCAAGATCGTGTGCCGCCACACCTAGCATGGACAGGTTGAGTACCTGCAAGCCGAGCATGACGGCGATCGAACCCAGGGGGAGCTCAGGTCCTGCGGCCTCCGGCGGAATTGCAAGGCTGACGAAAACCGCATTCACGAGACAGAATGCTAGCCCCGCCATCGACAGGCGTGCCATGCCCTTGTTGAGCCAGCGATCCACCAACCGCACACCCAGATTGCCTGCCGCCAAGGTCAGCACGATAAGGGTGATGGAGAAATACAGCGCAATGAACGCGGCATCGACACCGATGATCGCAGTCGCGATATCGAGCGCCGCATCGCCATTGGCAACGAACACGAAATTGCGATCCGCCAGCCATCGGGCCAGACCGGCCTTGTCGAGCGCCAGCACGCCCCACGATATTAGCGGCGCCAGCTATATGGCGACGAGCGGCAGCGACCAGTAATTCGCGACCAGTCGATGTGCCGCCCAGGCCCACCGGCCCATCATCGGACGCGTTCTCATACTATTTCGTCAGCCTGCGCGCTGCCCTGCACCGGCGCTTATTCAGACAGCCGGACCCAGATCGCCCTTGCCGATCGTGCCGCTGGCCATTTCGAGCATGCGGTCGAGGCTTTGTTTGGCTTTCAACCGCAGCCCTTCCTCGATTTCGATCCGCGGTTCCAGATCGCGCAGACAGGTATAGAGCTTTTCCAGCGTATTGAGAGCCATATACGGGCAGATGTTGCAATTGCAGTTGCCATCCGCACCGGGCGCGCCGACGAAGTTCTTGTCCGGCATCGCTTTCGCCATCTGGTGAATGATATGCGGTTCGGTCGCCACGATGAGTGTGTTGCCGGTGAAGGTTTCCGCAAATTGCAGGATGCCGCTGGTCGATCCGACATAATCCGCATGATCCACGATGGTCGGTGGGCATTCGGGATGTGCGGCGATCGGCGCATCGGGGTATTGTTCCTTCAGCTTCAGCAATTCGGTTTCGCTGAATGCCTCATGCACGATGCACACGCCGGGCCATAGCAGCATCTCGCGGTCGAATTTGCGCGACAGATAACCGCCCAAATGCCGGTCGGGGCCGAAGATGATCTTCTGATCTTCAGGTATCTGTTGAAGGATCGTTTCGGCGCTGGAACTGGTCACGATGACATCGGAGAGCGCTTTCACCTCCGTCGAGCAGTTTATGTAGGTGAGCGCGATATGATCGGGATGCGCTTCGCGGAAGGCCTTGAACTTGTCCGGTGGGCAGCTGTCTTCCAGACTGCAACCGGCGTCCATATCGGGCAGCACGACGATCTTCTCCGGACTGAGGATCTTGGCGGTGTCGGCCATGAATTTTACGCCGCAAAAGGCGATGACATCCGCATCGGTTTCCGCCGCCATCTGGCTGAGCTGGAGCGAATCGCCGACGTAATCGGCCAGATCCTGAATTTCCGGCTTCTGATAATAATGCGCCAGAACGATCGCGTTTTTCTCTTTCCGCAGCCGGTCGATTTCAACCAGCAGATCGTCGCCGGAAGGGGGTGTTTGATGGACGCTCATGAAGTGGGTTCTTTCTCGCCGTCGAAACGGACGTTCAGTTCGATATCATCATAGCCCGCCATTTGCAGCGGAATGGCCAGATTCTGGCGCACGGCATCCTTCGTCGCCGCCCGCGCCGCCGCCATGACTTCGGCATCCTTGGCGAAGGCTGCGGCCTTGCGTTCGGCCTGCACCAGGTTGCTGTCGGTCAGCGAACTGGATGCGCCACGCGTGACGAAGCGCCCTTCGGTGAAGCTTTTGCGCCGTGCTTCGTCCAGATCGACCTTTGAAACCTTCAGCGGGGGCAGGGTGATGCTGAGAGTGTCGGACCCATCGTCCCAACTCATCCGGTCGCGTCCGACAGAAGCCAGATTGACGCTGTAATCGATTGTCGCGGGAATGATGTCGAGCTGTTCGGAGGAAGCGAGATCGATCGGGCCGAGGCTGGTCGTATTGCTGCTTTCCGCTGCGACTTCGAAACGGCTGCTATAGACAGTCAGCGTCCCCTGCTTCTCGAACGCCAGCATCGCGCCGTCGATCGGATCGCTGGCCGGATTGAAGAAGAATGCACGCCAAGCAAGCCATACACAAAGCGCGATCAGCAGAATCACGATCAGCCAAGGCACCGCCTGAACACGGGCCAGATTGGGCTGCTTGGCCGGTTTGGGATCGGTCTGGGCATCGGTTGCGTGTGCGTCGCCCACAGGTTCGTCGTGCGGTTTCAAATTTTTGTCCATATATCCTCGGATTGGGTGCCGCGTGAACGATCCGCAAGCCCGCGTCGTTCCAGATCGAGCAGATGTGCGGTGACGGACATGCCCGCTGCGCCGATCAGTCGCGGATCCAGCCCCTTATACATCAGCGGCACCAATTGTTCCACGGCGCGCGGTGCCTCGCCAATCAAACGCACGATCTGGTTCTCGCGCTGACGACGATGGCCGATCATTCCGCGCACCAGCTGGCGCGGCTTTTCGATGGGAGCGCCATGGGCGGCGTAATAGACGCGGTCCTCGCGCGCCTGCAGCCGGTCCAGACTGTTCATGTAATCGCCCATATCGCCGTCGGGCGGAATGACGACGCTGGTGGACCAGCCCATGACATGATCGCCGGTGAACAGCGCACCGCTTTCTTCCAACGCGAAACACAGATGGTTGGAGGTGTGGCCGGGAGTGTGGATCGCGGTAAGGGTCCAGCCATCGCCGGTGACTTGCTCGCCATCGGTCAGCACGCGATCAGGCGTATAAGTTCTGTCGAACGCTTCGTCCGATCGGGGGCCGTCGACCTCCAGAACCAACGGCGCGCAGCCGATGATCGGCGCACCGGTCGCCTCGGCCAATGGGGCGGCGGCCGGGGAATGGTCGCGATGCGTATGCGTACACATGATCGCGGTGAGCGTCGCATCGCCGATTGCCGCAATGATCGCCGCGACATGATCGGGTTCATCCGGGCCCGGATCGATGACCGCCACATCGCTGCCTGCGCCGACGATATAGGTCTGCGTACCGGTATAGGTATAGGGCGACGGATTGGGCGCCAGCACCCGACGGACCAGCGGTTCGGGTTGTTCGACCAGTCCGGTCGGCCAGGGTTTGGGCGGTGCATCCATGCCTGCGATATGGGTTGCGCAAGAGAACTTGTCGAGCAAAAGCAGGGCCACACGATGAGATTGGGTGGGAGGTAAGCATGGCTGAACGATCGATATTGGTGCTCGACGAAGGCACTACCTCTACCCGCGCGATGCTGTTTGCGCCGGATGGCACGCCGATGGGCAGCGCCGCGCAGGAATTAACGCAGCATTATCCTTCGCCGGGGCGGGTCGAACACGATGCGACGGAAATCTGGCACCGCACGCTCGCCTGCGCGCGGGAGATGGTCGATAAGGCAGGTGGGGCGGACCGGATCGCCTGTATCGGCATCACCAATCAGCGCGAAACCGTGGTCGCATGGGACCGCAATAGCGGCGAACCGCTGGCTCCGGCCCTCGTATGGCAGGATCGACGAACGGCGGATTATTGCGATACGTTGAAAGCCCAGGGACACGAGGCGGAGGTTCAGCGGCGCACCGGCCTGCTGCTCGATCCTTATTTTTCGGCCACCAAAATGCGCTGGCTGGTCGAGCAAGTCCCGGCGGTGAAAAGCGCAGCGGAGGCGGACACGCTGATGCTGGGAACGGTCGAAAGCTGGCTGACTTTCAAACTGACCGGCGGCACATTCATCAGCGATGCTAGCAATGCCAGCCGCACTCTCCTGCTACCGCTGGATGGCGCGCAGTTCGATCAGGGGCTGTGCGATATGTTCGGCGTACCGCATGCCGCGCTGGCGCAGGTAGTCGATAATTGCGGCGATCTCGGGCTTACGCGGCGCGAATTGTTCGGCGCGCCGATCCCGATCACCGGGCTGGTCGGCGATCAGCAGGGCGCGACGATCGGGCAGGGCTGTCTGAGCGTCGGAGATACGAAAGCGACCTATGGCACGGGCGCATTCGTGCTGGCCAACAAGGGGCAAGACATTCCGCAATCCGATCACCGCCTGCTGGGCACGGTGCTGTACCAGGAAGGCGGCAAGCGGACCTATGCGCTGGAAGGATCGGTGTTCGTTGCGGGCAGCCTCGTCCAATGGTTGCGCGACTCGCTCGGTCTATTGGGTACGGCGGCGGAAACCGAAACGCTGGCCCGGTCTATCGAGACAAGCGGTGGGGTAGTCATCGTGCCTGCCTTGTCCGGCCTTGGAGCGCCGCATTGGCAACCCGATGCGCGCGGCGTCATTGCGGGACTGAGCTTCGCCACCGGCCGCGCGCAGATCGCTCGCGCTGCGCTGGAGGCGATGGCCCATCAGACATACGATCTGGCGCAGGCGTTCGCGGCGGATGGTGCGCGCTGGACGGCGCTGAAGGTGGATGGTGGGATGAGTGCCAATGACTGGATGGCGCAGGATATCGCGAACATACTCGATCTGCCGGTCGAACGCCCCGAATTCGTGGAAACGACCGCACTGGGTGCGGCAATGTTGGCGGCGACGGGGGCAGGAATGTTCACCGATCTCGCCAATGCAGCCGATGCGATGCACGGCGGCACGCAGATATTCGAACCGAAAATGCAGGCCGAAACGCGTTCCGTCCGAATCGCGAATTGGGACCGCGCCATCGCTGCCGTCTGATAGAGCGTCATTCCGCAATCAAAAGCCCCGTCGGGCGAATACCCGTTCGGCAAAAATTTTCTGGCGGTTCGCTGGCATCCTTCGATGATTGTGCCGTTGCGTATCGCAGCATCTCACGCGAAATTGCGGGCACGGGGCCAAGGCAAACGTGCGCTATCGTTCCAGCGCGATCATCCGGCCAAGTTCCGCCTGCAGATCCTGCACCGGCATACGCTCGCTCTTTTCCCATGACCGCCAGGCTGTATCCAAGCGGGAAATTCGCCCATGCAGTTGCACGCTTTCGTCGATCAGCGCGCGAATCGGTTCTTTCAACCGGATAAGGTTGGCCGTTTCGGGAATGCGGTCCGCTGGCAGACGGCTGTGTCGACGCAATTGCGTTTTATTGAGATCGCCCGCGAAAAAAGCGCGATAATTGAGCAGCCACGCCAGTACATGCATGACCCGCGTGGTCGTGCGCAGCCCCTCCACCGACAATGCCAGCCGTGTCAGTTCCGCGTCCTCCCCCGTATCGCGCACGGGATTAAGGTCGAAGACCAGGCGCACCTCGTCGGCCAAGACCAGCGCCTCGCAGTAAAGATCTTCGATGATCGGGCGGTTGATGTCGTTCGTTTGCGTCATGCGCGTGCACCGTTAAGTCAGCGCCCCCGTGCAATCCATAGCAGCGATGCGGTTTTCCCGAAACCATTGATAAACGTACCATTTTGGGACGCGCGGTGGGAACGGTTTAGGCGATGATATCGGGCAGAAGCGCGTCTTCGATAAAGCCGATCTGATCCTTCAGGCCGAGCTTGCGTTTCTTCAACCGGGCGATCTGCAGTTGATCGGTCGATCCCGATTGCCGCAGCGCCTCGACCGCCGCGTCCAGATCGCGATGTTCGGTTTTCAGAAGCGCCAGACGGCTGCGCAATTCCGCTTCGTCCATATGTTCGGCCCCTCTCCTCATACGCAGTAACGCTTCATCGCCCGTCAGGCATAGTCGGACGCTTAGTCATATTTACGATCTTCGCAAAGCGGATGGAATGTGGTTCCTTCATACTTGCTTGGCTTCCGACCCGTTCGAGTCGGCGCGGCACGCTTGAAGGGTCGCACCTTTGGTCGAAGGAGAGACAGATGACATCGTCGCACATCAATGCACTGGAAAACAAACATGCCGGGATCGACGCGAAGCTGCGCGCTGAAATGCGTCGCCCTTCGCCCGATGCCGCTGCGATTCAATCCCTGAAAAAGCAGAAGCTACGCCTCAAGGAAGAAATCGCCACGCAATAGATGCCCTGAGTGGTGCCCGCGCGAGCGTTCGGCCAATGATCCATTAACAACGCGGCGGCTTTGCGGTAGCGTCGCAACATGACCGCCGCCGCCGATGCCGCCCGCCTGATCCTGACTCAGCTGCATGATGTGATGGCATCGCGCCTGCACGCGCAGGGCAAGCTGGATCAGGTGGTCGATATCATTGCCGAGTGTTTGGACAGCGAAGTCGCGTCCATCTATTTGCTGCGCGAAGGCATGCTGGAACTGTTCGCCACGCATGGCCTGAATGCGGAGGCTGTGCATGTCACGCGGCTGGCCATAGGCGAGGGGCTGACCGGGACCATCGCCGACAATACCGAAACGCTCAATCTGGCGGAGGCGAAGGCGCATCCCGATTTTCTCTATCGCCCCGAAACGGGCGAGGAGAAGTTCCATTCCTTCGCCGGTGTACCGATCGTCTACCGCGAACGCGCCGTCGGCGTAGTATGCGTGCAGCATGTCGACCCCCGCCGGTACGAGGATGTGGAGATCGAGGCGTTGCAGACCACCGCGATGGTCCTGTCCGAACTCATCTCCAACAACGGATTGGTGGACGAACAGGAAGCGTTGGGGCAACGCCCCGAAACGACCGGTCCCGCCAGTCTCACCGGCCTGCCGCTGGTGAAGGGGTTGGGCACCGGCAAGGCGGTGCTGCATCAGCCGCGCATTACCATCGATCAGGTCATGGCCGACGATATCGAGGTGGAACGCCAGCGGGTCTATCGTGCATTCGACAAGATGCGCGAACAGATCGACACGATGACCAGCCAGGCGGAATTTCGCACCGGCGGCGAGCATGATGATGTTCTGCAGACCTACAAAATGTTCGCCTATGACGAGGGGTGGGGGCGGCGCATCAACGCTGCGATCGATGCCGGATTGACGGCGGAGGCTGCGATCGAACGGGTGCAGCAGCGCACCCGGATGCGGATGCGGGAGATCGACGATCCGTTACTGGCCGACCGGATGCACGATCTGGAGGATCTGTCGAACCGGTTACTGCGGATCGTCTCGGGCCAGTTGGGCACGGCGGCCACGCAGGGGCTGCGACGCGATGCGATCCTGATCGCCAGGAATTTGGGGCCGGCGGAACTGCTCGAATATGATCGGCGGCGGCTGAAGGGCGTGATTCTGGAAGAAGGGTCGTTGACCGCCCATGTCGTGATCGTCGCGCGGGCGATGGGCATTCCGGTGCTGGGCCGGGTGCGCGGCGTGCGCGGCATCCTGCGCGAAGGCGACGACGTTCTGCTGGATGCTGATGCAGGCACCGCCACGATCCGCCCGGCGCAATCGGTGGCAGAGGCGTTCGATGCGCGGTTCGCCAAAACGCGCGAACGCCAGGCGCAATATGCCGAATTGCGCGATGTGGAACCCTTTACCCGCTGCGGTACGCGCATTCAGGTGATGATGAACGCCGGTTTGCGCGACGATATCTCCAATCTCAATCTGGTCGGGGCGGACGGGATCGGCCTGTTCCGCACGGAATTCCAGTTCCTCGTTTCCGCGACCTTGCCCCAGCGCGAACGACAATTACGCCTCTACCGCGATGTGATGGATGCCGCCGGCGACCGTCCGGTCATTTTTCGCACGGTGGATATTGGCGGCGACAAGGCCGTCCCGTATCTCAATTCGCAGGCCGTAGAGAACGAAGAAAACCCGGCATTGGGCTGGCGCGCACTGCGTCTGGCGCTGGAGCGTAAGGGTTTGATGAAGTCGCAGGCGCGCGCCTTGATCGAGGCGGCATCGGGGCGGCAATTGCATGTAATGTTCCCGATGGTATCCGAACCCTGGGAATTCGATGCGGCGAAGGCGGTGTTCGAAGAGCAGCTAGCCTTCGTCAAATCGCGCAAGAAAACACCGCCGGAGTCCATCCGTTACGGTGCCATGCTGGAAGTGCCAGCGCTAGCCGAAGTACTCGATCTATTGATCCCCAAACTGTCTTTTCTTTCGGTGGGCACGAACGATCTAACCCAATTTCTGTTTGCCGCCGATCGCGCCAATCCGAAACTTGCGGAACGTTATGATTGGTTGAGCCCTGCAATCCTACGGTTCCTGCGCCGCATCGCGCAGGCTACGGTGGGGCAAAAGGTCGATCTGGGCGTCTGCGGCGAAATGGGCGGGCGGCAGCTGGAGGCGTTGGCGTTGCTCGGCCTGGGCTTTCGGCGATTGTCGATCACGCCCGTTTCGGTCGGTCCGATCAAGGAACTGGTGCGGCAGGTCGATCTGACCGAAATTACACAGGCGATGAACGACTGGCTGGCCAGCCCGCCGCCCAACATGCGGACCGCCATGACTGATTGGGCGGTGCAACGCGGCATATTGGACGAATGACTGCGCGTATTGGATTGACCGCATTACCGCCACCGCTGGCCGAAAAGCAGGGATTCGGCGCGATTTGGCGCTTGACTTGATAGCGTCATATAGGCTTGCTGTAACTTATCGGGACAATGCGGGTCGAAAAACATATGGATGAAGAAGCCGAACTGGCCGACACGGAATCGACCGATGGCGCGCCGATCGACAATGGGTCGACGCATATCGATGCGGGCACGCGGCTGCGCACGGCGCGCGAGCAGGCGGGAACGACCATCGAACAGGTGGCATCGGAAACCCGCATTCCGGTGCGCCACCTCGAAGTCATCGAATCCGGTCAATTCGAAGAATTGCCTGCGCGCACCTATGCGATCGGCTTCTCGCGTACTTATGCCCGCGTAGTCGGTTTGGACGAACGCGAAATTGCGGACCAGGTTCGCGCGGAACTGGGACAAACGCGGTATCACGACGCGCAGCAGACCCATAAATTCGAACCCGGCGATCCGGCGCGCGTCCCATCGCGAGGGCTGGCATGGTTCAGTGCCTTCGCGGTCGTTCTGCTGCTGGTCGGCGGTTTTACATTCTTCCGCGGCTATTTCTTCCCCGGGTCTGGGCCGGGCCCAATAACCGAACCTTCACAAATCGCGCAAAGCGATCGCGCTGTTGATGCCGACAATACGCAGCTGGCTCCGGCGAGCGATCCGACAGGGGCAGTCGTGTTCATCGCGTTGGAGGACGATCTGTGGGTCAAATTCTACGATGCTGCCGGTGAGCGGCTGATGGAAAAACAGATGGCAGAAGGTGAACGGTACGAAGTGCCCGCCAATGCCGAAGGGCCACAGGTCTGGACCGGGCAACCGGAAGCGCTTGCAGTCACGATCGGTGGCAATCGTATCGGCACACTATCGCAGGAAAGCGAGATCGTGCGCGACATTCCGGCCACCGCCGCGGCGCTCGTCGATCGGATCGAAGCGAACGAGGCACGGGCAACGCAGACGGTCGGCACGGGATCGGTCAATACGGCGGCGGACGATAACGGCGCAGTCGGCTAAGTCGCGATACACCGACATTCTACTATTACGCGGAATGCACCGCTCGACATTACTGCGATGCTGCGGCACATTCCTATCATTACGTTCAGCCTGCATTGGGGCGCATTTCGTCATGGACGAAGCACCCAATATATAGGCGAAATTGACAGGAGTTTTCATTCGATGACGCGCGATATTACCGGTCGCCCCGCTCAGACCCTGATACGAAGCGCCGGGCGGCCTCTCACCAAGACGATGCTGTCAGGACTTATGCTGGCGATGCTCGCTACGACTCCAGTGCCCGCAATGGCACAAAGCAGCGAAGATGAAGTGCGTATCCGCAAGCTGGAGGCGGAAGTGCGCGCCTTACAGCGCAAAGTCTTTCCCGGCGGTGATGGGCGTTTCTTCGAACCGCAAATTACCGGCAGCACGGCAGCGCCGACCACTAGCGGTGCCGCCTCCACGACCGCAGTCACCGATATTCTGGTGCGGCTGGATGCGCTGGAAACGCAAATTGCCAGCCTGACAGCGCAGACCGAAGTGAATGCAAACGCCGTCACGCAATTGACGGCGCGGATCGAGATGCTGGAGGCGCGGCCGAATATCTCCAGTGGCCCGGCAAGGGTACCCGTCGAACTGGCCAACGGAACGCCCGCAGTGTCGACGCCGCAAGTAGCTGCGCCGGCGACTGCCGCATCCGCACCCGAAGCGGCCACGCCGACTCCGGCCCGGCTTGCGGCAGTGTCGCAGATCGCCAAGCCGCAGACGGACGATGCGGGCGATGATGAATATTCCTACGGCTTCCGACTGTGGGATGCCGGTTTCTTCCCCGAAGCGCAGCAGCAACTGACGATGTTCGTGGAAGATTATCCCAATCATTATCGCACGACATTCGGCCGCAATCTTTTGGGCCGCGCCTATCTCGATGCCGGGCAGCCAAGCGATGCCGCCCCGTGGTTCTTGAAAAACTATCAGGCGAATGCCCAAGATGCGCGGGCGCCCGACAGCCTGTTATATCTCGCTGAAACGATGATCGCGCTGGACGATAGCGA
>JBAUIN010000103.1:0-1611 GCA_049682975.1 Pontixanthobacter sp.
CGCGGTTGGCGGAACTGGATCGCAAATTGCGCATGGCAGTCGAAGATTTCGACTTCAACACCTATACCCGCCTGCTGGTCGAATTCTGCAGCGAGGATCTGTCGGCCTTTTTCTTCGATATTCGCAAAGACAGCCTCTATTGCGATCATCCTGACGATCCCGGTAGGCGCGCGTACCGTACGGTGCTCGACATTCTATTCCACGCATTGATCCGCTACACCGCGCCCGTGCTCATTCATACGGCGGAAGAGGTCTGGCTGGCACGCTATCCCGAAGATGGCGAACAGGGCGGCAGTGTGCATCTTCTCGAATGGCCGGACATCCCGCAGGTTACGGCGGACGCGGCGCGGTGGTGCAGGCTGCGCGAATTGCGCGAAGACGTGATGGAAGCGATCGAGCCATTGCGGCGCGAAAAGACCATCCGGTCCGGTCTCGAAGCCGATGTCACCGTTCCTGCCGATGCGGTGCCGGAAGGCTTCTCGGACGACGACCTCGCCGAATTGTTCATCGCCGCGTCAGTCGCGCGGAGGCAGGGGGTCGGCGTGACCGTATCCCGTACTTCCGACAACAAATGCGGACGCTGCTGGCGTTTGCTGCCCGATGTCGCGGAGGATGGCGCTTTGTGCGATCGCTGCGAAAACGTGGTGGCCGAACTGGATGCCGCAGCATGACCGAGGTTGGACGGCATCGATTGATCGGCGTGGCTGTGGCCGCGGCCATATTCGCGATCGATCAGGCTTTGAAATGGCTGGTCGATGTCCGCCTCGCCATGGTCGAAGGGCAAGTCATCGAAATTCTACCCTTCTTCGATTTGAACCGCGTGCACAATCGAGGCGTGTCGCTTGGTATGTTCCAAGCGGACTCGATGGAAATGCGCTGGCTGCTGGTGGGGGTGACGTTCTTGATTGCCGTCGTCGTGTTCATCTGGATGATGCGCGAGAAGCTGCTGGACGATATCCTCGGCCTTGCCCTTATACTCGGCGGCGCGCTGGGCAATATCGTCGATCGCTACAATATGGGGTATGTGCTTGACTATGCCGATCTGCATTTCGGTGATTGGCGGCCCTTCCTTATTTTCAATCTGGCCGATGCGGCAATTAGCATCGGTGTGGTCATCATCCTTGTGCGCTCCTTCTTCGTGCGCGATAAGGAGGAAGATCATTCGAACGAGGTGGCGACGCCCGTGGAGAACCGACATGCGTAAATTATCGACAGTTCTATGTTGCACCGCCGCCAGTGCGATGCTGGCCGCCTGCGGCAGCGGCGGCGGCATACTGGGTCGCGACCGGCCGGACGAATTTGCCGTGCAACGCCAGGCCCCTCTCGTGGTGCCGCCCGATTTCAATCTTGTACCGCCAGCCCCCGGCGCACCGCGCCCGGCAGAAGGCACGGCCAGCGAACAGGCGTTGGAAGCGTTGTTCGGCGGTCCCGCACCGCGCAGCGGCGTGGAAACCAGCGCGTTGGATCGCGCCGGCACGGCTGCCCCCGGCATTCGCTCCTCCATCGGCGATCCGCAGACCAATACGGTCGCCAAAGGCCGGGTAACGCGCGATATCATCGCCGCGCCGGAAGGTGACGGGCCGAACAGTCAGGCGATCATTCCGGGCTGAT
>JBAUIN010000104.1:0-2007 GCA_049682975.1 Pontixanthobacter sp.
CTGTCGCTGACGCCTGCCGTTGCCGATCGCTGCGTCCTGTGGGTCGGCATGGATTCGATCCTGAAAGCACGAGCGCTTCTGGTCGATTGCGACGCGCAATATGGCGACATGCTGGAGGGGTTCGAAGTGATACCGCAGCATTGTCTCGCCGCCGTGTTGGACCATCTCCCCGATGCGCGCAGCCCACTGCAGCAAACACATGCTTGGTATGCGCTTATCGAATTGGTCGCAGAGGATGGTAACACGCGACCGCTGACCGATGTCGCCGAACGCATTCTGGAAAGCGCATTCGATCAGGGGCAGATACAGGACGGTACCATTGCCGCCAATGAAACGCAGGCCGAAGCATTTTGGCAGTTGCGCGACTCCATCTCCGCGGCAGAGCGTGCGATTGGGCCAGCCATGCAGCATGACATATCCGTGCCGGTCGCGGACATGGCGCGTTTCATCGACGAATGCATTCCCGAAGTCGAACGCGCCTTTCCCCGCTGCACCGCCGCTGCATTCGGTCATTTGGGCGACGGAAACGTTCATTTTCATGTTCTGGCACAACCCGATGCGGTGCCAGGCGAATGGGAAGAACAGGAAGGTCAGCGCATCAGCCGTTTCGTCCATGATGCCGTTACACGATGGGGCGGATCGATTAGCGCGGAACACGGCATCGGCCAGATGAAGCGCGAGGAATTGGGGCGGCTGGGCGATCCGGCGGCCTTGTCCATCATGCGCGCCGTCAAAAAGGCGCTCGATCCGCAAAATTTGATGAATCCCGGCAAGCTGGTTCCCCCGGATTGAACGGGATTGCCGCGGACCCACGATTGCTTCGGTCCGAAGGCTTGCACGTGTCGCATACGAACCGTAAGGCGCGGCCTTATTGCGGAAACGCAAAGATATATCACATTCGACCCGACCGAGTTACTGGAGACGCCCCATGGCCAGCGCGCCGCAGCCCCAATTGCCTTTGTTCTACAAGGATCTGATGCCGCTCAACAGCCGCGACCATGCGGACTGGAAGACCAAGCCGCTGGATTCCGCCAAATGGCTGAAGGAACAGCACGCAATCCCCGTCACCGTCGACGAATTCGCGCAGACGCAGCGCGATTATCCGATCGTCTTTTCTTCGGGCGAAAACCCGCTTCCGCTCGCATTGATGGGTTTGAACGAAGGCGTGAACACGTTCGTCAACGACGATGGCAAGATCGAAGAGCCGGTATACCTGCCCGCTTATGTGCGCCGTTATCCCTTCATGCTGGCCAAGCTGACACAGGAGGGGGACGATCTGTCGCTCTGCTTCGATCCCACCGCCGGATCGGTCGGCGATTTCACGGATGGCGAGCCTTTGTTCGAGGCGGAAGGCAAAGCCAGTGCGACCACGCAGAACATCTTGAATTTCTGCGAACAGTTCGAAAATGCCGGACAGCGTACCAAAGCCTTCATCGACCTGTTGAAAAAGCACGAATTGCTGATGGACGGTGAAATCGCGATTACGCAGCAGGACAATCCCGAAAAGCCGTTCGTCTATCGCGGGTTCCAGATGATAAATCAGGAAAAGCTGCAGGAACTACGCGGCGATGTTCTACGCGAATGGAACAAGAGCGGAATGCTCGCGCTGATCTATGCGCATGTCATGTCGCTCGATCTTATGCGCACCATCTTCTCGCGCCAGGTTCAGCAGGGCTCCGCCCCGAAACCCGATGCTGCGATGCCGACGGATGCGACGACCTGAAATTAAGATAAGTTCGCGGGTGACACAGGCTTGAAGTCCCGATCTGACACACCAAATAGTGTGTGTTCTGCCGGGCTCCCTCCCCCTCATAGCTCGGCGGACTTGCACTCAAGGGTGCAATATCCCCTGAACCTTGGCCACCTCGTGCGAACTTGCACGGGGTGGTTTTTTTCTTGGCTATCCGGGCGGTTATTCCGCAGCTGTCGCATAGCGCGAAGATGCCGCCAGCTGCGCGACTTCCCGCCCAAGCTTTCCGATCAGCGCGACAAGTGTTTCGACGACAT
>JBAUIN010000105.1:0-10845 GCA_049682975.1 Pontixanthobacter sp.
TCGCCGACCGCGCGAATTTCGCCATCATAACCCGCTTCGCGCAGGATACGTGCCGCCGAATAGCCGCGCCCATCGCCGAATGTCGGAAAATTCACTTCGACGCGGCGCAATTGATCCAGTCGGGGCAGCAATGCACGCGCATCGTCGCCAGGTTCGATCCGTACGGCGTTGGCGTTGGTCTGCTGATCGAAGGCATCGACGGTGACGGCGGGTTCGGCGGACAATTCATCGTCGCGAAACCGCAGCAATGTGCCCGATCCGGGGCCACGCCCTTCGGCGGCGGCATTCGTGGGATCAGTCATACAGAGCCTCCTTGAACGGACCCATGCCGATACGGCGGTAAGTATCCAGGAACCGTTCGCCATCCGATTTCTGTGCCAGATAAACATCGGTAACGGTGTCGACCGCGTCGATCACGCCGGCCTCGTCGAAGCCACGCCCGGTGATCTTGGCCAGTGCGACATCCTCCGCCTCGCTACCGCCGAGCGACAGCTGGTAGTTTTCGACGCCTTTCTTATCGACGCCCAGAATACCGATATGTCCCGCATGATGATGCCCGCAGGCATTGATGCAGCCGGAGATTTTCAACTTCAACTCGCCGAGTTTGTCATCCTTGCCCGACGCGGCGAAGCGTTCGGAAATCTTCTGTGCCAGCGGAATGGAGCGCGCATTGGCCAGACTGCAATAATCGAGGCCGGGACAGGCGATGATGTCGCCGATCTGATCGAGGTTCGGCGTGCCGAGCCCCGCTTCGTCCAACCTCGTCCAAAGCGCATGGAGGTCGGCAATCGCGACATGCGGCAATACAATGTTCTGCGTATGCATGACCCGCAATTCATCGAAGCTGTATTCCTTCGCGAGATCGGCCATCAAATGCATCTGGTCGCCCGTCGCATCGCCGGGAATACCGCCGATGGGCTTCAGGCTGATCACCGCGCTGACATAGCTGTCATGCTTGTGCCGATGCGTATTGCGATCGACCCACAGGGCGAAATCCGGATCGCTGCGGTCGGTGGTTTTCGGGCCGCTCTCGAATGCGGGATCTTCGAAGAACGTGCGAATGCGCTCCAGCTCCGCAATCGGGGGTTCAATGCCCTGTTCCAGCAGATGCGCGAATTCCTCTTCGACCTGCCGCGTATATTCTTCCGCGCCCAGTTCATGGACCAGGATTTTGATGCGCGCCTTGTATTTATTGTCGCGCCGACCGTAGCGATTATACACGCGCAGGCAGGCTTCCGAATAGGTGATCAGCTGATCAAGCGGCACGAATTCGCGGATGCAGGGGGCGATCATCGGGGTGCGGCCCATGCCTCCGCCGACATAGAAACTTGCGCCCAACTCCCCATTCTGTTCGACGATGCGAATGCCGATATCGTGCAGCCGCATCGCCGCACGATCCGTCTCGCTGGCGATTACGGCAATCTTGAACTTGCGGGGTAGATACATGAATTCGGGATGGAAGCTGGACCATTGGCGCAGCAATTCGGCATAGGGCCGCGGATCGACCAATTCGTCCTGAGCGGCCCCTGCGAAATGGTCCGATGAGATGTTGCGTATGCAATTGCCGCTGGTCTGAATGGCATGTATTTCAACCTTGGACAGATCGGCGAGAATGTCCGCCGCATCCTCCAATTTGATCCAGTTGTATTGGATATTCTGACGCGTGGTGAAGTGTCCGTAACCGCGATCGTATTTATCGGCAATATTGGCCAGCGCATGCATCTGGCGACTGCTCAACGTACCGTATGGCACCGCGACGCGCAGCATGTAGGCGTGCAGTTGCAGATACAGACCGTTCATCAGCCGAAGCGGTTTGAACTGATCTTCGGTCAGCTTGCCGTCGAGCCGCCGCTGTGCCTGATCGCGAAATTCCGCAACGCGCGCGTCGACCATCGCCTGATCGTATTTATCGTAGAGATACATTAAACTACCTTTTGCGCCGCGTCTGTGACCGACGGCGTGTTGTCGGGTTTCAGTGTCAGATCAGGGCGCACCGTCGGTCCCAATGCACGGACGCGATCCTTGATGTGATCAGGGCGGGGCACGCCATCGGCCATCTGCGCTTCGACGGCATAAGGCACATTGACGTTTCGCGAGGCTTCCTCGCGCAACGCGATGGTTTCCGCCTGATCGCCCGCATCCACCGCATCTTCCACATGCAACGACCAGCCGGACCCGTCCCACCATACGACGGCCCCGGTTTTCAGATCGTTGCCGGTCAGAATAATCATAGTGCAGCCTCCACTGCGACCTGCGCGACGGTTCGGTTGTCGCGCGCCGTTACATCGCCGATCACGATCAAAGCGGGGCTGACGACCTTCTGCGCCGCGACCATATCGGCAAGGCCTGCCAACGGCGTACGCAATACCCGCATTTCAGGACGGGCAGCGTTTTCGATGACGGCCACCGGCATATCGGGCGCGACACCGTCCGCCATCAGTTTGTCCGCGATCTGCGGCGCGGTTTTCACGCCCATATAGATGACCAGCGTGCGTTGCTGCCCGGCCAAACCGGACCAATCCTGATCCTTCAGCCCCTTGCATTGTCCGGCGACGAAGCTGACGATGCTGGCGCTATCGCGATGGGTCAGAGCCATGGCCGCCGCCGCCGCAGCACCGTTCGCGGCGCTGATACCGGGGACGACTTCGACAGGAACGCCCGCTGCGTGGCAATCCTCCATCTCCTCACCGCCGCGCCCGAAAATGAACGGATCGCCTCCTTTCAGACGCACCACATCGCGCCCCTCCATCGCCTCCCGCACGAGAAGCGCGTTGATTTGGTCCTGCGGCAGCGTGTGTTTCGATCGTTGTTTGGCGACGGAGATCAGGGTTGCGTCGTCGCTGGCCATGGCCAGTATTGCCGGATCGACCAGCCCGTCATGCACGATGAGCGTGGCGTTCTGCAGCAGACGCGCCGCGCGGATCGTCAGCAAATCGGGATCGCCCGGACCCGCGCCGACGAGATAGACAGTGCCTGTGGTTTTCATGTCGTGCGAAATGGCCGTTCGCCGCCTAATTCTCCAGCGAGAATGGATTGCGCGGCGGGTAGTTTTCTTTTCACTGATCACGCGCGACACGAAGGAGCGCGTGAAATTACCCGGTCTTCTTGTCGTCCACCCGTTGCGCGACGGCGGCGATAAGCTGGTCGAACTGTTCATTGCCACGCAAATTGAGATCGCGTTGGGGAAACGGAATTTCGATCTCGTTTTCGAGAAACAAATCCCAAAGGCGTTTCAGAACTTCCGATTTTACATTGCCCACGCCGCCTTCCGGGTCCGTAATCCAGCAATGGATGATGAAGTTCACCGAGCTGTCGCCATATTCATCCAGCCAGCAGGTCGGCGGCGGGGATTTCAACACGCGCGAACAATCCTTCGCCGCTTCCAGCATCAGTTTTTCCGCCACCTTGATATCGCAGCCATAGGATACGCCGACCGGTATCTGCATCCGTACGTTCTTCGAGGAATAGGACCAGTTTTCCACCTGGTTGATCATCAAATTTTCGTTCGGAATCAGATATTCCTTCTGATCGCGGGTGGTGATGGACACCGCGCGAATGCCGATCTTGCGAATTTGGCCGAAGGTCGAATTGCCCGCCTGATCCGCCACTGCAATCACATCACCCGGCTTGATCGAGCGGTCCATCAGTAGGATGATCCCTGCGATGAGGTTACCGAAGGTTTTCTGCAAACCGAAACCGATTGCCAGACCGAACGCGCCGGAGAACACGGCCAGCGCGGTCAAATCGATGCCCAGCACATCCACCCCGATCAATATCGCCATAACCCAGACGAGCAGCGATATGATCTTTTCGGCCAGCAAACGCTGGGTCATATCCAGCTTGGTCACGCGTTTCAGGATCGCCCGCGCGCCGCGGCTCACGGCCCAGGCGATGGTGAATACAGCGAACAGAACCAGCAGCACGAAGATACCGTCCCACACCGAAACTTCCGTTCCGCCGATCTGTACGGCGAGTGCATCCAGCGATTCGATGACTCCCTTCGCGACATCGCTTTGCGAAGACACCGTTTCCGCCGCCACATCGGCGCCGCTTACCGGGTCTTCGGCTATTTCGGGTGGCGCCTCCGCTTCGGTTTCCGGTGCGGGGATTGCCATCAACGGTTCGCCGGTTTCCGGGTCGAGGATCGGTTCGCCCGTTTCGGGGTTCAGGACGCGAACGGGATCCTGCATCGGGATGCCCATGATCGGCTCGCCGGTTTCGGGGTCGAGGATCGGCTCACCCGTTTCGGCGTTCAGCAACGGCACCGCATCGGATGGAACGTCGCCGTTCGCCGTGGTTTCCGGTTCGGCCGCATCGGGCGAAGTCTGCAGGCTGGCGGCGTTCATGAGCGGTCCAATTGATGAAAGGCGTTGGCGAGATCGGCGATCAAATCGGCCGGGTCTTCCAGCCCGATCGACAGGCGAATGCCGGGTTGGTTGCCGCTGCCGGCGCTATCGTTCCAATTCGTGGGCGGCCACGACGTCGCCGTGCGGATGGTGCGTGGATCGAATGGCAGGGCCAGGCTTTCGAACCCGCCCCAGCTATAGCCGATACCGAACAGGCGTAAACCGTCGATGAACCGATCGCGTTTCGCATCGCCGGCATCGGCAAGTGTGAAACTGAACAAGCCGCATGCGCCCGAAAAGTCGCGTTGCCATAGATCGTATCCCACATCGCCGGGTAAGGGCGGGCACAGAACATGGGACACTTCGGCGCGCCCGTTCAGCCATTCGGCGATGGCCAGCGCAGTGGCGGTCGTGCGGTCGAGACGCAGCCCCATCGTGCGCAATCCGCGCAAAGCGAGCGCAGCATCGTCGGGCGAAACCACATGGCCGAGCGTCTGGGCGGTGCGGCGTAATTTGCGATAGTAACGCTCGCCCGCGCAGGCGCTGCCCATCAGCAGGTCGGAATGGCCGCCGATATGTTTGGTGAGCGAAGTGATCGCTATATCGCACCCATGCTGCAATGCCGGAAAACCGATCGAGGTGGCGTAGGTGTTGTCGATCAGGCTGACGGCCACATGTTCGCGGGCGATAGCGGCGAGCGCGGGGATGTCGCACACTTCCATCGTCAGGCTGCCGGGGCTTTCGAACATTACCGCTCTGGTCCGATCGCAGAATAGCGCGGCAAATCCATCTACATCCAGCGGATCGAAGAAGCGTGTTTCCACGCCGAGTTGCTTGAAGAACCCGTTCGCCATAAGCCGCGTGGGTTCGTAGGCATTATCGGTCACCAGCAGCATATCGCCCGGCTTCAGCACTGCCAGCAATGCGCCGCAGATCGCCGCGACGCCGCTGGGATACAGGACCGTGCCGAACGCGCCCGGCTCCAACTCGGTCAGCGCATCGCACAGCGCCCATTGCGTGGGCCCGCCGCGCCGCCCGTAAAAGAAATTCCCGTCTTCATTCGTGCGCGTGCCTTCCTTCAAGGCGGCGGTGTCGTCATACAAATGCGTGCTCGCGCGCCAGACCGGCGGATTGACGACCGCACCGGTCCATTCTTCGCGTCGCCCGGCCTCTGCAATGCGCGTGTCCCGGCGGTATCGTTTGCTATCGTTCTGCATGGTCAGCGCGCTGCCCCCTGTTCTTTCGGGGTTTCGGGATCGGCGCCCCATTCCGCCCAGCCGCCATCATACAGCGCGCCCTCGCGATCGAGCAATGCGAGCGCGAATAAAAGGACGCAAGCCGTCATTCCGCTGCCGCAGCTGGCGACGACCGGATGGTCCAGCCGCACGCCCGCATCGGCAAAGATGTCGCGAAGTTCGGCGGCGTTTTTGTATGTGCCGTCCTCGGCGAACAAGCGCATATACGGCACATTGCGCGCGCCCGGAATGTGACCGCCCGGCAAACCGTGTACAGTGTCGATGCTCTCACCCGTAAATCGTGCCGCGTCACGCGCGTCGACCACTTGCGCCTGCGCTGCGGAAAGGTTGGTAAGCATCTCCGTCTTACTGTGTACCCCTGTCTTACCCGGCGCCGTAATGACAAATTGCGACGGTTCAACCGACGCGTTGCCGCTTTCGACCGGATAGCCAGCTGCGCGCCATTTACCGAAACCGCCATCCAGGATCGCCAGATTATGCAGACCGAACCATCGGCACAGGAACCAGGCTCTCGCGGCGCTTCGCAGGGCGCTATCGTCGTATAGAACTACGCGATCGTCCGCTTGTACGCCCAGAGCGCGCATCCGTTTCTGGAACAGATCCTTGCCAGGCAGGGTGTTGGGGTGGTCTGAAGCCGGGTCGGTCAGGTCAAGCAGGTTCATAAAACGCGCGCCGGGAATATGAGCATCGACAAATTCCTGGGCGGCATCGCGGTTCGCATGGGGCAGATGGGCAGACGCATCCAACACGACCAGATCGCGCTCGTGCAATTCGGCACTCAAGTCCTGGCAAGAAATCAGCATGTTGCGCCGATCGCCCATTCAATCCAACGCCCGCAAGCCAATATCGCGATAGGTTTGCGCCATTTCGTCCAGCCGGAAAGGCAGCAGCTTGCCCCGACCGTTTGGCGGCAACATTCCGACGACGAAAGTGCGGACGACCGCCTGCCGTCCCTCCATCGCGATGCGCACACGCAGTAGCGGTACGAACAGTCGCGCCTTCCCCTGTGCGATGGTACGGATGGCGTTCACGGGCAGGCGGAATTCGCTGTCGATGCGATGCGATTGCTGCGCGGCGATATCGTCCACCTTCGTAACGGGTGCGATCGTGCTGTCGCTGCCGGCCAGCTGTTCTTCCAGCGGTGCCTTCCCATGCGCGGTTACCAGGTCGGCCTGTACCGTCAGCCCGCGCAATGGTTGCGTGCCCAGATTTCTTAGATCGAGCGAGAATACGAAAGTCGCGTTCATGAAACTGCGTGTGAGCGAATGCGCCTCCGCTTTGACCTGCACCGGCACGCGGCTGGCCAGTCGTGGTTTTGACGCCGTCGCCACGGGTTGCGGAGCGAGTTCCGGGCTGGAGTTCGGAATTCGGTTCGGGGCACGGTTCTGGGGCAGAGGGCTCGGTCGCACCGCTGCCGACTCGGGTGCATAAGCGTCGCGAGCATACCCTGCCGCCTGCCGCCGCCTCTGCCACAAACCGTACATGCCACCGAGTATGGCGATCAGAACCAGCAGCGCTGCCCATACCCAGTTCGGCGTCCGTCGATTGGCCATGGCCGCCGCGTCGTCCGGGACGGGGATCGTCGCGGCAGGAGTGGTGATCCGGTTCGGCTGACGTTCCGCGATCGGAGCCTCGGAAGTCTCGGTCGCAATTGGATTGGTGGCCGGCTCCGCGACGATGCGCGGTTCGGCGGGGGCCGGGGGCGGCGTAGGAGTCGCGGGCTGCCGGGTCGGGAGGCGCTGGCTTTGTGTCGGTTCGCGAGTGGGTGGTTCTGTCTGGGGTTGCCGTATTGCCGTACCCGGTGTCGATCGTGGTATGGGGCGCGACGTCCGGGGCGGAGATGCAGCCGTAGCCGGTTCCTCGGATGCGGCAGCGGGAGGATCGTTCGCAATGACACGCGGCGCACGGCGGACGGGACCTTCGGTATCGACCGGCCCCTGCACCTGCGGCCTGTCTTCTGAGCGTTCCGCAGGGGGAAGACGAAAGTCGCGCACGGAGGGTGGAGCCGCCGCTGCGCCGGTCGCGATTAGCGCGGCGGAAGATAGGGTCAGGAGAAAGCGCATATGCATGGCGGGATCGTCGAAGGGCGGGGGTTGAAAAGGCGGCAAGTCGGCGTTCGGTATGCGGCGCTGAATAGGCTGTGAATTTGCGCGCGGCCACAGGCGACTTGTGCGCGCGCACCGATCGCGGCATCAGCGCGGCATGAGCGACACACACGACACCGAACCGCAGGTCCAGTTTCTGGGACAACACACGCCTTTGCCCGCCTCCCCGGAAGAAGCCGTGCTGGATTACGTACCCAATCCCCGGCCGCAATCTTTGTATCTGACCCGGTTCGTCTCGCCGGAATTCACTTCGCTATGTCCTGTGACCGGCCAGCCCGATTTCGCGCATCTGGTACTGGATTACGCGCCGGGCGAAACGATCGTTGAATCCAAAAGTCTCAAGCTGTTCCTCGGCAGTTTCCGCAACCATAACGGTTTTCACGAGGATGTGACCGTCGGCATCGGCGAGCGGCTAGCAGAGGAAATGCAACCGCGCTGGCTGCGCATCGGCGGCTATTGGTATCCGCGCGGCGGCATCCCGATCGACGTATTCTGGCAAACCGGCGCTCCGCCCGAGGGATTGTGGGTGCCCGATCAGGGCGTGGCTCCGTATCGCGGGCGGGGGTGAGGGGGTGTTTGTTTTAACCCTGCGGGCGCGGTGCATCCGCACCGCTTGCTTCCTCGCATAAGCTCGGGCGGGCGGTCGCCCTTGCGGACCCTAGTGGGTCCGATCCAGTTCAAGCGATGCTATTATGACCAAGTCTCAATAAGAGCTAAAACGAAGCGCTGGCTCGGTCCGCAACTAGCGGACCGCAAGCGCGACCGTGCGTCGCCCGGTAGGGCGAAGCCAAGCCTGCGGATGCAGGCGCCCGGCGTTTGAGGGTCTAAAAGAAAACAATGGTGCCCGCTGCACGATTCGAACGCGCGGCCTGATGATTACAAATCAACTGCTCTACCAACTGAGCTAAGCGGGCCCATTATTCGCAGCATGTCGGCGCACCGACATCTGCGGCGCGCCCTTTGCGTCAAAACGCACCGAAGGTCCACCCCTCCGTTGCAGCAATTTGCGGTGTGAGCGCTTTCGGGTTCCACCGGGCGGGTTCGTCTGCGACTTTTCGCAGCCACGCGGCGGTCAATAAAGCGTCCGAACTGTGATCGTCGAGCGAACCGGTTTTGACGATGCTCGGCGAATTTAGAAGCTCCAGCGCCGTATTCAGCCCCGCATAATCGCGGATTTTCGCGGTGTTGGTGGTCCGGCCCGCTTCCAAAGCGGCCAGCCCGGTGTAGATTTCGACGATTACCGAGCCATTGTTGGGCAGCAGGTCGATCGGCCATACCGGTACTGCGCCATTCAGACGATGCAGCACACGCATCCCCGTCAGGCTGGATTTGCCGACTTGCGCCGCGCCGACGAGGTTGAAATTGCTGGTCGGTTTGCAGCCCATCGCCTGTTGTGCATGCTCCGTCACGCGAAACCGTCCGCGCTTGTCGGATGCCTGGTCCCCATGAAACCGATCCCCTTCGCGCGCACCATGGCGGCGGAAATAGCGCGACAGTCCCGGGTGGTCGACGACGCCCGCGGCTTCCATATTCGCATTTTCGATACAAAGGCGGTCGATCATCGCCCAAAGCGATTTCGCATCGCGCGGAGAGTCCGGCCAGCCCGGAAAATACGCGCCACAATCGGCGAAGGGCAGCCCGATCCCCAAATCCATCCCGACCAGAGTGTTCGGCGGCAGATCGTCGCGCAGGATTTCCAGCACCTCCGCCCGCGACCATGCCTTTCCGCGATCCACCAGCACCGGCGGTCCACCCGCCGCGTCGCAGATCGCCAATGCAATGCCCTTTTGCCGCCCGCCTGCTGCGCCGGACCAGTCGATGGCGAGGAAATGATCGAACCGCCGCGAGCTCACGGGGCGGCGCGCTCCGCCCGCTTTTTTGCCCACCAGTCCATCCGTTCGCGGATTCTACGTTCGAAGCCGCGCTCGGCCGGCTGGTAGTATTCCTGCGGTTCCATCTCGTCCGGCCAGTAATTGTCGCCGGAAAAGCCATCGTCCGCATTGTGGTCGTAGGCGTAATCCTTGCCATAACCGATATCC
Source organism: Pontixanthobacter sp. (assembly GCA_049682975.1). Classification (GTDB taxonomy): domain Bacteria; phylum Pseudomonadota; class Alphaproteobacteria; order Sphingomonadales; family Sphingomonadaceae; genus Pontixanthobacter. The sequence goes on from JBAUIN010000105.1 coordinate 9,747, forward strand.
TTCATCAACTTGGTCGGCGCGTTCAGGATGTTGGCGGGTGGCATCAGGCTGCCGGTGTCCTTCGCATTTCGGAAAGCGGCCTTTTGCGCGGCATAGGCAGCGTTCGATTTGGGGGCGGTCGCGCAATAGAGGCAAGCCTGCACGATCGCCAATTCGCCTTCGGGACTGCCGAGGAACTGAAACGCGTCCTTCGCGGCCAGACATTGCGTGAGCGCCTGCGGATCGGCCAGCCCGATATCTTCGCTCGCGAACCGGACCAATCGGCGTAATACATAAAGCGGTTCCTCCCCCGCCGTCAGCATCCGCGCGAGATAATAGAGCGAGGCTTGCGGGTCCGATCCACGTAACGATTTGTGCAGGGCGGAAATAAGATTGTAATGCCCGTCGCGATCCTTGTCGTACACAGCGACACGCCGTTGCAGAAATGCACCCAAAGCGGCGGGGTCGAGTGGTTCACCGATCTTGGCTGCGTATAACGTCTCTGCCTGATTGAGCAGGAAGCGCCCGTCGCCATCGGCGGATGCGATCAGCGCATCACGCGCTCCCTCGGTCAAAGGCAGCGGCCCTTCGATTTCTTCGGCGCGTTCCAGCAATGTCGCCAGCGCATCGTGATCGAGCCGTTGCAGGATCAGCACCTGCGCGCGGCTGAGCAATGCGGCGTTCAGGGCGAAGCTGGGGTTCTCGGTCGTCGCGCCGACCAATGTGACCGTGCCGCGTTCGACGAAGGGCAGAAATCCATCCTGCTGCGACCGGTTGAAGCGATGAATTTCGTCCACGAACAGTAATGTGCGCTGTCCCGCTTCTGCCGCCTTATCCGCCAGCGCGAACGCTTTCTTCAGATCGGCCACGCCCGAGAACACTGCACTGATCGCTTCGAACCGCATGCCCACCGCATCGGCCAGCAGACGCGCGATGGTGGTTTTGCCGGTGCCGGGCGGACCCCATAGGATCATCGAGGACAGCTTGCCCGCCGCGACCATCCGGCCGATCGCGCCTTCGCCGCCGGTCAGATGATCCTGCCCGATGACCTCATTAAGCGAGCGTGGTCGTAACCGGTCGGCCAAAGGCGCATCGTCCCGCGGCGATTGCGGTTGCGATT
>JBAUIN010000106.1:0-1524 GCA_049682975.1 Pontixanthobacter sp.
CCGACCGGGCCGTCCAGTTCCTTCACGTTCCACGACAGGCCATGTTCGTTCAGCATGTCCATGAACGGATCGGGGTCCAGCTGTTCCATGTTGAACACGCCTTTCCCGCTCCATTCGCCCTGCACCATCAGCGCGGCTCCGATCATGGCGGGGACGCCAGTGGTGTAGCTGACCGCCTGATTGCCGGTTTCTTCGTAGGCCGCCTCATGGCTACATATATTGTTGATATAGAACGTTTTTTCTCCGCCGCCTTCTATAGCTTCGCCCGTCGCGATGACGCCGATATTGGTCTTGCCCTTCGTCGTTTCGCCCAGCGTTTCGGGTTTGGGCAATACGGCGGCAAGAAATTGCAGGGGGATGATATCCTTGCCCTGATATTTGATCGGTTCGATCCCGGTCATGCCGACATTCTGCAACACGGTGAGGTGCTTGATATATTCATCGCCAAACGTCATCCAGAACCGCGCGCGCTCGATTTCGGGATTGAACTTGGTCAGGCTTTCCAGCTCCTCATGATACATCATGTACATGTTCCTGGTGCCGACGGCTTCGAAGTCGAATTCGACCGATTGACTTAGCGGCGGGGTTTCGACGAACTCCCCGTCCTCCCAGTGCCGCGCCGGCGCCGTCACTTCACGGATATTGATTTCGGGATTGAAATTGGTGGCGAAGGCTTGTCCGTGATCGCCGCCATTGCAGTCGAGAATATCCAACGTCCGGATGCTCTTCAGCTTGTGCTTCTTCAGCCACATAGTGAACACGCTCGTGACGCCGGGATCGAAGCCCGACCCCAGCAGCGCCATCAGCCCCGCATCCTTGAACCGGTCGTGATAGGCCCATTGCCAGTGATATTCGAACTTGGCCTCGTCCTTGGGTTCGTAATTGGCGGTGTCGAGGTAGGATACGCCCGCTTCCAGACAGGCATCCATGATCGGCAGATCCTGATAGGGCAGCGCCAGATTGACCACCAGTGACGGCTTAACGCTACGGATCAGATTGACCATCGCGGGCACTTCCTCCGCATCGATCTCGTAGGTGGCGACGCTCTGTCCGGTCCGCTGTTTCACGCTGGCGGCGATGGCATCGCATTTGGAAATGGTGCGACTGGCCAGGTGTATGTCGGTAAAAATTTCCGGGTTCATGGCCATTTTATGGACGCATACGGAACTGACGCCGCCGGCGCCGATGACGAGGACTGTGGACATGGGGGTGGCTCCATTCGATTAAGAATTGCGGTTCACATAGAAGAATGCGCTAACACCGCAACATGATCCCCCAATCTCCACGAAACCGCCGCCTGAATCGACAACCGAACCGCGAGGGCGTGTTGCGCGCCGCTGCGAAGATCGCGGATATCCTGCCGCCCACACCGCTGCTGCCTGTTGAAATCGGCGAGACGCGATGCTGGGTGAAAGCGGAGAACTTACAGCCGATCGGTGCCTTCAAGATTCGCGGCGGGTGGCATCGGCTAACCGATCTGTCCGACGACGAGCGGGCGAACAGTGTCATCGCCGTGTCGAGCGG
>JBAUIN010000107.1:0-6760 GCA_049682975.1 Pontixanthobacter sp.
AATGTCGGCATGGTCGGCATCAACGTGCCGATCCCCGTACCCGTTAGCTATCACAGCTTCGGCGGCTGGAAACGCAGCGGCTTCGGCGATACCGACCAATACGGCACCGAAGGCCTGAAATTCTGGACCAAGCTGAAAAAGGTAACCCAACGCTGGCCCGATGGCGCCGTCGGTTTCGGGGCAGACGGCAGCAACGAGAACGCGTTCGTCATTCCGACGATGGGATAGGATCATGCGCAATTTCGGTTTTCTTGTCCTGCCTCTTCTTCTGGTCGCGTGTTCGCAGGAACCGGAAACACCGGTTGTCGAAAGCGAGATCGTGGCGGACGATAACGCTCGCGGCACTGCGCTCGATCCTTCCGACCAGTCTTTGGCCCAGTCTTTGGCCGATCCGACCGATGAAGGGCCAACCCGGGCAGCCGACAGCGCGACAGGAACGATGCCCGACCGGTTCCACGGCGTATGGGATTTCGTGGATGGAACGTGCAACGCCGCGTCCGATCTTCGGCTGGAAATCGGACCGGATATGCTGGTATTCTATGAATCCACCGGCGCAATTACAGGGGTAAACCCGCGCGCGGATGGCGGTGTCGACGTGAAACTCGCAATGTCGGGCGAGGGGGAATATTGGGAAGAAACCAATGCCTATCGGCTGTCCGATAACGGGCGCCGCTTGATTGCCATCGGCTCACGCGCGCCTGGCGGCGGGGACATGGTGCGCAAACGCTGCCCCGCCTGATACGCAGCTTGCCCTTCCGCATCGTTACCGCGATATTGCTGGCGGTCATCGTCGGCGTCGGTTCGGCGTTGGTCATGTCGGATCTCGTTCGGTTGAGTGATCCGATCATGCATGGCCCGATCGAAGTGGACGGCTGGAACGCCGACTTCGCGATCGGATCGGAGGCCGCAGATCCCTACACCCGCGCCCGGATCGCGCGGCATGGGCTGCTCGCCCTCGCTCGCAGCGAGGCGGTGTATTTTACCCGCGCTACTGACGATAAGGGGCAGTCGCTGAGAGAGAACTGCATTTATCGTCTCTCCGGCAACGAAATGCCCGCGCGCTGGTGGTCGGTAACCCTTTACGATTCACAAAGCCGCCTGCCGATGAACGACGACGATGCGCTGTCGGTCGATTTGAGCGATCCTGTCGTGGGCGATGAATGGACCGCGACGATCTCTGCGCAGCGCCCCGATAGTGGCGGGCCATGGATTTCGAGCCGCAACGCCGGTACCTTCGATCTGACCCTGCGGCTTTACGTGCCCGACGCTGCACTAATCGAACGGCCGAACGATGTGCTGCGCCCGCCAACCGTCGAACGCGTCGCGTGCGCAGCAGGTGTTTCATGATCCGTTGGATTGCACTTGCCATCCTGTTTGCAGTCGTCGCCGCTGGATCGCATATGGCGACCCTGTCCTACGCGCCACGGGTCATTATGGCCACCGCGATGGACCGGCTGGCGGCGAACGGTGTTCCGCTCCATGCCTTCGCCGTAAACGAACGGATGACCCCGCAAACACAGACCGTCGTGCGCCCTTCGCCCGATCTTGCCTATTCGCTATGCCGCTTCGATCTTGAGACCATTCCGGATGGGCTGCGCGTCAAAATGGCGGCGACGCCAGACTATGCCTCGCTCTCCTTCTTCGACGCCGACACCCACAATTTTCTGACAATGCGCGGTGACAGTAAGGCGCGCGAAGTGCTGCTGTTGCCACCGGGCAGCAAGCGTGCGCCTGTCGATCCACCGGAATTGGTCATGGTGGCGCCGACGGCCGGCGGTGTCGTTCTTATCCGCCGATTGGCCCCGGACCGGAAGACGTTCGACGCCGTTCGTGCCATGGCGGATGACGATTTCTGCAAGCCCGCATGATGCACCGCATATTCGATGCAAAGACATTGGCAATTGCGGCGAATGTGATGCTAAGGCCGCATGCATGACATCACAATTCTCTCTTACCGACGATCAGCTCGCGATCCAGGAAATGGCGCAGCGTTTTACTGCCGATAATATCACCCCGCATGCCGGCGAATGGGACGAAAAATCGCACTTCCCCCGCGATGTCATCAAATCGACCGCCGAACTGGGCTTCGGTGCGATTTATGTGTCGGAAGAAGCGGGCGGGATTGGCCTTGGCCGGTTGGAAGCGGCGCTAATCATGGAGGCGATGGCCTATGGCTGCCCCACGACCAGCGCCTTCATTTCGATCCACAATATGGCTGCATGGATGATCGACGAATTCGGCGGACAGGCGATCAAGGACCGTTATCTGCCGGACCTCATATCGATGGACAAAATCGCGTCCTACGCTTTGACCGAACCCGGCAGCGGGTCCGATGCGGCGGGCCTTTCGACTCATGCGAAACTGGATGGCGACCATTACGTCGTCAACGGTACGAAGCAGTTCATTTCGGGCGGCGGATTCAACGACGTTTACGTCTGCATGGTCCGCACGTCGGACCACAAAACTAAAGGCATCACCTGTTTGGTGGTGGACAAGGATACGCCCGGCGTCAGTTTTGGCGCGCCCGAGAAAAAAATGGGCTGGAACGCTTCTCCCACGGCACAGGTTATTTTCGAGGACGCGCGCATTCCGGTCGAAAACCGCGTCGGCGATGAGGGCGAAGGGTTCCGTTTCGCAATGATGGGGCTGGATGGCGGACGGCTGAATATCGGCGCCTGCTCGCTGGGTGGCGCACAGCGGTGCCTCGACGAAGCGGTTGCTTATACCAAGGAACGTCAGCAATTCGGTCAGCCAATCGCGGATTTCCAGAATACACAATTCATGCTCGCCGATATGGCCACGGATTTGGAGGCCAGCCGCGCGCTTCTTTATCTCGCCGCTGCCAAGGTCACGGACAACGCGCCCGACAAATCCCGCTTTTCCGCCATGGCAAAACGCCTCGCTACCGATAATGGCAGTGCCATCGTCAACGATGCGCTACAATTGTTCGGCGGTTACGGATATCTCAAGGATTATCCGATCGAGCGGTTTTGGCGCGATCTCCGCGTGCATTCCATCCTGGAAGGCACCAACCAGGTCATGCGCATGATCGTGGGCCGCGATCTGTTGCGGCAATAGGGTAATCAGGGGCATTTTCGATGACGCAGGACGTAAAGATTCACCAGCATGGCCGCGTGGGCCATATCTCGCTGAACCGGCCCAAGGCGCTGCATGCGCTGACGCTGGATATGTGCCATGCGATCAGCGCAACATTGGCCGAATGGGCGGACGACGATGCAATCGAGGCGGTGATCCTCGACCATGCCGAGGGGCGTGGGTTCTGTGCGGGTGGCGATATCCAGATGTTGCGAAAATCCGCGCTGGAGGATGGTGGCAAGGCAGGCCGCAAATTCTTCCACGACGAATATCAACTCAATCATCAGATGTTCGCTTACGCCAAACCGATCGTGGCGTTCATGGATGGGATCACGATGGGTGGCGGCGTAGGCATTGCCCTGCCCGCGAAGTTCCGCGTGGCGACGGAAAACACGCGGTTCGCCATGCCGGAAACGGGCATCGGCCTGTTTCCCGACGTTGGCGGCGGCTGGCATTTGTCGCGTCTTGGCGGACGGTTGGGACAGTTCCTCGCCCTTACTGGCGCGCGGCTGGATGGGGCGGAATGCCTGTGGACCGGTCTCGCCACGCATTATCTGCCAAACGACATGCTGGCCGATGCGAAAGCGCGGATCATCGAAAAGCCGGACCGGATCGGTGGCGTTCTGTCCGAAATGGTCGGCACTCCGCCCAAAGCGCGGATCGAGGAAAATGCCGACAAGATCGCGCGCCATTTTGCGTCCGATACGCTGGAAGACATTCTCGCATCGCTGGAGGCCGAGGATAGCGATTGGGCCCATAAGGAACGCGACACGCTCGGCACCAAAAGCCCGCAAACGTTGAAGGTGGCATTGCGACAACTCGCCGAAAGCGAGAAACTCGATAATTTTGCGGACAATATGCGGATGGAATACCGGATCGCCAGCCGCGTGCTGCTCCGCCCCGATTTTGCCGAAGGAGTGCGGGCCGTGGTCGTCGACAAAACACACGATCCGAAATGGTCGCCCGCCTTGCCCGAAGATGTCGGCGAGGATTTGCTGGACGAGATTTTTGCGCCATTGCCCGACGATGAGGAGTGGGTGCCGTTGCGGTAACAATTGTCATTCCCGCGAACGCGGGAACCCAGTGTGATCCAGCACCAAGTTTCTCTAGGTTCCCGCTTTCGCGGGAATGACCAAGGAGTTTTAATATGACCTACGAAACCATCCTTACCGAAACCGATGGCGCGGTGACGACCATCACCCTCAACCGCCCGAAAGCGTTGAATGCGCTGTCCAGTGTGGTGTTGGACGAATTGATCGATGCGTTCGGTAAGTACCAGAACGATGACAGTCAGCTTTGCGCCATACTGACCGGTTCGGGGGACAAGGCTTTCGCCGCCGGGGCCGACATCAAGGAAATGCGCGACAAGGACGCGGCCGATTTCTACCTCGGCGACTTTTTCAGCCGGTGGACCAGCGAAATCGTGAAGGCGGCGCGTAAACCGTGGATCGCGGCGGTCAACGGCTTTGCGCTGGGCGGCGGGTGCGAGCTGGCGATGATGGCGGACTTCATCATCGCGTCGGATCAAGCAAAATTCGGGCAGCCCGAAATCAAACTTGGTGTTGCACCCGGCATGGGCGGCAGCCAGCGCCTGACCCGCGCGATCGGCAAATCGAAATCGATGGAAATGTGCCTGACCGGCCGGATGATGGACGCCGAGGAAGCGGAACGCAGCAACCTCGTCGCCAAGGTCGTTCCCCACGACACGCTGATGGACGAGGCGATGAAAACAGGCAAAACGATCGCGAGTATGCCTCCGATGGCTGCCATCGCGAACAAGGAAATGGTCAACGCCGCCTTCGAAACGACGCTAGATCAGGGGTTGGTGATGGAACGCCGCATCTTCCAGATCCTCACCGCGAGCGAGGACAAGCAGGAAGGCATGAGCGCCTTCATCGAGAAGCGGGATGGGGTTTGGAAGGGGCGATGACGACGCGAACATGCATCTATCCCCGTTATTCCCAGTCTATCTCGGCGCAATTGGTGCAGGATCAGGTTTTCTGATCGCCCGGTATTGGCGAGGCCATTTTGCCTTAGCCGCCATCGCGGCGGGTTTGGCAATTTTTATTGGTATGGTAATCGTCGATGCTTCGACCATGCAACTAAATTTGAATGAGCGGGACGGTGTAATCGTATTCTACGCGATGATCGGTGCTCTTTCCATCTTGCCGGCCTTGCTCGGCGCAATACTGGCGACATATTTTAAGAGAAGGAAGCGACCATGAAAATTGCATTTATTGGTCTTGGAAATATGGGCGGCGGGATGGCGGCCAATCTGGCGAAGGCGGGGCATGAGGTTCGCGCATTCGACCTGGCGCAGGCTGCGCTTGAGAAGGCGAAGAGCGCCGGCTGCGAGACATTCACCGATGCGAAGGAAGCCGTCGCAGGGGTCGATGCGGTCGTATCCATGCTGCCTAATGGCGGGATTGTGAAAGCGGTCTACGAGAACGACGTAATCGGCCACGCGCCGGAGGGCGCCGTGTTGCTCGATTGCTCCACCATCGACGTCGCGACCGCGAAGGACATCGCATTGACCGCCGAACATGCAGGCTACGCCATAGTCGATGCGCCCGTCAGCGGCGGGATCGCGGCGGCGGATGCGGGGACGCTCACCTTCATGGTCGGCGGCAGCGAAGAAGCGTTCGCGCGTGCCAAGCCGATCCTGTCCGACATGGGCAAGGCGGTCATCCGCGCGGGCGATGCGGGTGCGGGGCAGACCGCGAAGATCTGCAACAACATGCTGCTTGCGGTGCATATGATCGGCACCTGCGAGGCGATGAAGATGGCCGAACGCCTCGGCCTGGACCCCGCCAGTTTTCACGAGATCAGCTCGCAGTCGAGCGGGTCCAACTGGTCGCTGAATACCTACACGCCGATGCCGGGTGTCGGATCGAACAGTCCGGCGGATAACGACTATCAAGGTGGCTTCGCAACTGCGCTGATGCTGAAGGACTTACGGCTTGCGATGGAAGCGGCGGAGAATTCCGATAGTCCGGTGCCCTTGAGCGCCCGCGCTGCCTCGCTTTATGAAGATTTCAGCGGAGCCGGGAACGACGCGCTCGATTTCTCGGCGATCATCAAGAGCTACCGATAAGGTCGATCATCCGCGCCAGCCATTCGCGCGGCTCCGTCCGCTCCCCGATATCGGCGACGAATTCCTGCCCGTTGCCGACGCGATAAAGCCTGTCCGGCTCCGGCCAGTTCGCCGGCTTCGGAAAATAGGTAAGCCCGCCCAGTTTCAGCCATTTCGGACGATGCCATAACGATACCGGTCCGCCCGGGACGGTCAGGCGCAATTCGTCCCATGCACGCTTCGCTGTTCCGCCCTGCCCGACATAAAGCATGTCGTTCTTTCCATGTAGGCCGATGAAATGTGGATGATCGTTCGCGATGGCCTTGGCGCAGATGGGATTATCGCGGTCGGCGTGGACCACCGATCGAACCGCCTTCACGTCCAACCAGCCGAAAATGCGGTGGTGCCGTTCGTCCGTCGCTTCGTCTGCGAACAGGCCGAAGAACAGGAACACATCGCCCTCACCGACGCCTTGATTGGCCAGGTGCCCCTGCGACCCGCTGCATTGGCCGAGCATCGCGGTACCGTCGGGCAAAAACATCGGATCGTGGTGACACAAGGCGTCGCCGCCGTATTTGCCGCGACTGGCGT
>JBAUIN010000108.1:0-1652 GCA_049682975.1 Pontixanthobacter sp.
GGCGAACCAGCGTAGCGCCAAAACACATCCGAAGGCGGCGCTTATGGGGAGCAGATCGATCGACACGATCAGTCCCGCGCCCATCGCCACGCCCGCAATTCCGCCCCCCATTTGCGGGGAGCGATGCGCAATAGCCCATAGGGCGGCAGCGACAGCCAGCGCCAACCAGCCATAATGATCGATCCGCATCGGTTGAAATTGGCTGACGAGTGGAAGCAACACGCCTGCGATCAGGCAGGTGAGTATCATCCCCTCGACCCCGAATAGCCGCCAGGCAAGACGCCCCACGAAAAACAGCACCCCGCCTAGTAGCATCATCGGCACGGCAACCATCGCCAGCACCTCCGCCGCGTTCTGTCCTATGATCGGCGTAAAGACACCGATGATCGCCACCAATGGGAGGTCGGCGAGACGGGACAAATGTATCGATACCCCGCCACTGCCGGGAACGATGCGATATTGATGGCGATCGAACCAATCCTGCCCGTTCAGCAGATCGCGTATTTGTATCAGCCGCAACGTGCTGTCGGGATCGGGCAGTGCCCCTCGCGCCAGATCAGCGTATCCGACCGCGCAATAAATAACGATCAGCAGTAGCCACACCATGAATATTCGCAAATTGGGGCGTTCGAACGCACGGACGCGGCGATCCATATCGATCATAGCGACAGCAACGAGAGGCTTATGCGAACGTAGCTGAGGCTCGGTATGATGCGGGTGCGCCCTATGCCGGGGGCACCGGTCTTCAAAGGTTCGTTCCGCGCTGCCATGCAACCTCCCCGATCATCCGTCGGTTTGGGGGCATGAACGAAAATGGTTAGGGCGCAGTTAACGCTTTGAACCGGTAGAAGGCGGTCGGTCTAGCTTATACGGTGCAGCAGCTGTCCCAGTTGCTCCATCGAAAAGGTTGTATCGAATACCAGGCCATAGCTGTGCCTGGACGAAGTGCTTGCGTCTGTGCGACCCCGATCACGCCACCGGATACGCGCCTCGATATCGCCGAGGTTGGGGGCGGACAGGCGTACGGGCTGGTCGATTGCCAATGGCGCTTCGCATTCGATCAGGCCACCTTGTTTGGACAGGTTGCGAAAGACCGCCGCATGCGAGCCGGCCGCCGTGTGCAACTGAGCCGCGCAGTCGAGCGAGAAGCGTAAGGCGCGCTTTGGCAAGTCGCTTTCCCATGCCAGTCGCCGCGCAACATCGATCATCGTGCGGAAATGAAAGCCACCTTCATTCTTATCTTGCCACACCAGATCCGCAACAATCCGCTCGCCATCATCGAACTCGATCGCAAATTCGGCATCCCGCGGAACGGACTGAAAGAACTGGACGCGCGCCCCGCTTGCGGAAATATCGCGAAGTAAGCACAGCAATTCGCGATCGTTCACGATCAGCTTCGCGGCCCGTATCAACAAAGCGTATCGTGGGGCGGCGCGGGCCTGGATAGAGGCTTTCGTATCAGACGGCGTATGCGTTGCCGCTTGTCGTATCCGCGCTGCCATCCCCCGCGATGCAGGCAAGGAAACCGACCCGTTGCGACCGGCATTTTGACCCATGAATTTCATGGAGCCCATATAGTCGCGGCTTGCTTTATCCCCGAATAAGCACCGGCTACGTATTTTACCTATGGAAAGGAGCGAAAGCCGAGTTTT
>JBAUIN010000109.1:0-4128 GCA_049682975.1 Pontixanthobacter sp.
TCGGCGAATTGCTTCCACAATTCATGACCGAACCCGTCCTGGCAATCGGTGTCGCGCCAATGCCGCAGCTGTTTTTCGATGCTGCCTTCTTCGGACATGAATTGCCCGACGCTGTCGGCCAGCATGGTTTGGTCGTCGTCGTGATAAAGTGCCATGGAAACCGTCTCTCCCGGATGTTTCGTCACCCCGGACCGTATCCGGAGCCCCGCTGATTTTGTTACGCAAATGAAGTTAGGTCCCGGAATCATTCCGGGATGCCCAGTTTATCCGCCCGGCAATTCGAGGATGCGCTTGGACACGACGTTCAACATCACTTCGCTGGTGCCGCCTTCGATGCTGTTCGCCTTGGTTCGCAGCCAGTTGCGAGATGGCTTACCGCCGCTGGTTTCTTCGCTTTCCCATTCCAGACTGCGCGATCCGCCGGCGCTCATCATCAATTCGTGGCGGCGTTTGTTCAGCTCGGTGCCAACATATTTCATCATGTTAGGCTGAGCGGGATGGCCCTTGCCCGCCTTCATTTCATCGAGAAATTTCTCACCCATCGCGCCATAGGCCAACGCATCGACGTCGAACATCGCCAGTTCCGCGCGGAAGACGGGGTCGAGATCGCCACCCTCCTTCGCCGCGTGGCGCTGCATCGCCGCGCCGATGGCGGAAGTGCGATCGCCGCCGCCCGCACCCGAAATCATCTCGCGTTCGTGGCCGAGCAGATATTTCGCCACGTCCCAACCGCGATTGATCTCGCCGACATAGGCGGGAATGTCTTCGCCATAGGATTTCGGCACCTTCGCATCATCCATGAAGGTTTCGCAGAACGGGCTGTTGCCGCTGATCAGTTTGATCGGTTTGGTCGACACGCCTTCGCCCGCCATGTCGAACAGCATGAAGGTGATGCCCTGGTACTTGTTCTGCTTATCCGTGCGGACGAGGCAGAAGATCCAATCGGCTTCGTCGGCATAGGATGTCCAGACCTTCTGGCCGTTGACGATCCAGTGATCGCCCTTGTCTTCGCCGAAAGTCTGCATGGAGACGAGGTCGCTGCCGCTGCCGGGCTCGGAATATCCCTGACACCAGCGAATCTTGCCCTGCGCGATTTCGTTGAGGAAACGCTGCTTCTGCCCTTCCGTACCGAATTTCAGCAAAGCGGGGCCGAGCATCCAGATGCCGAAGCTGCTGAGAGGCGGACGCGCGTTGATCGCACCCATTTCCTGCCGCAGCACCTTGGCCTCTTCCCCCGACAGACCCGCGCCGCCATATTCCTTGGGCCAGGCGGGGACGGTGTACCCTTTTTCCAGGCACGCTTCGAACCACTGCTTCTGCGCGTCGTTCTTGAAGGAGGCATTGCGGCCGCCCCAATATACATCCTCTTCATCGCGAACGGGTTCGCGCATTTCGGCCGGACAGTTCGCCTCCAGCCATTTGCGGGTTTCGGTGCGGAATTGTTCCAGATCGGCCATGCTTCGCGTTCCTCTCGACTCGGGTTTTCGGGCGGCAAAGCCCGCTTCCATTGCCGTTTACGTTAAGGGTAAAAGCGCTGTGCATGCAAGGGTGTCTGCGCCATTCCCCCTTGCCGTAGCGTCACGCACGCGGGCGTTGACGCGCCGCGCCCGCGGCGTAAGCTTGCAGCCATAAAGATAACGATTGGGAGATCGTGGCTATGCGTTTTGCAGGCAAGACAGCGGTGATAACCGGCGCAGCATCGGGAATAGGCAAAGCAGCGGTGCTGCAATTTGCATCGGAGGGTGCCGTGGTGTTCGCGGCCGATATCGACACCACAGGCGGCGGGATGCTGGCCGAACAATCGAACGGCGCCATTCATTTTCACCAATGCGATGTCACGAACGTCGACGATATCAAGGCTCTGATTGATCGCGCCGCTGACGAAACCGGCGGGATAGATATCGTGTTCAACAATGCCGGTGCCGGTGGCGACAAGGCTCCGATCGACGAGATCGAAACGGATGGCTGGGATCGGACGATGGATTTGCTGCTGCGATCCGTCGCGATGGGCATTCGATATGCCGTACCGCATATGATCGGGCGCACGAATGCCTCCATCATCAACACTTCCAGCGTGGCGGCGGTCGGGCCGGGTTATGCGCCCACCGCCTATGCCGTCGCGAAAGCGGGTGTGCTGCATCTTACCAAAATGGCCGCTGCCGATCTGACGAAGCATCAGATCCGGGTGAATGCTGTGCAGCCCGGCTTCATCAACACCAATATCTTCACCGCTGCTTTTGATCTAACGCCCGATCAGGTGCAGCTGGGCAAGGACGCGATCTCGATCCTATCACAAACCGCACAGCCGGTCATGCGCGGCGGCCAGTCGGAGGATATCGCACAGGCGGTGGCGTTTCTGGCCAGCGAGGAAGCCTCCTTCATCAACGGAACATCGATGGTGGTCGATGGCGGCCTGACCATCGGGCCGAAATATAGCTGGGACCCCGACGAACCGGACATGTTCGACGGACTACGTCAAATGTCCGATGCCAACGAGGCTGCCAAAGCAAACTCGTGATGCAAGCCCCTCCGCCACCCGCCTCCCTGCCGCTCAAGCTTAAGATCGCGCACGGGTTCGGCGCGGTCGCTTTCGGAGTCAAGGATAACGGCTTCTCCGTTTTTCTGTTGTTTTACTACAATCAGGTGCTGGGTATGCCCGGCTTCCTGGTCAGTCTGGCGCTGCTGCTGGCGCTGTTATGCGATGCGATCATCGATCCCCTGCTCGGCAATCTGTCGGACCGAACATATACGCGCTGGGGTCGCCGCCTGCCGTGGCTTTATGCCGCCGCTCTGCCACTATCGATCATGTGGGTCGTCCTGTGGTCGCCGCCGACCGGCGATGCGCCCAGCTTCGCCGGTTTGCTGTTCATCGCCATCCTGGTCCGCCTGTTGCTGTCGGCATGCGAGGTCCCCTCGACCGCGCTGGTGCCCGAGCTGACCCGCGACTATGACGAACGCACCACCCTGTTCCGGTTCCGCTTCCTGTTCGGCTGGACCGGCGGACTGATCATGCTGCTGCTCGCCTACACCGTATTCATCCCTGGCGACGCGCAAATGGAGCGTGAAGGTTACATCGAGTTCGGCATATTCGGCGCGCTGCTGATCTTCGTATCGACCGTAGGGTCCGCGCTGGGTCAGCACCGCCATGTCGCGCGCCTGCCCGCCGTGAAGCCGCCGCCCTTCTCGTTCGCAAACGCTTTTTCCGAAATCAAGGAGGCGTTTTCGGAACGTGCCTTCCTGTTTCTGGCGGCGGGTGCGCTTGGCGCTTTCGTCAGTCAAGGCATGACGTTTTCGATGACGCTGTATCTATACAATTTCGTGTGGGAATTTTCGGAAGCCGCCTTCATATTCTATCCGCTTGTGCTGTTCGTCAGCGTCATCGTCGTGTTCGTGGTTCTGGGGCCGCTTCATGCCCGATATGGCAAGCAGAATGTGGCGGCAGTGATGACGCTGTTGGCCCTGGTATTCTGGACCGCGCCCTATCTACTGCGTTTCGCCGGCATCTGGCCGGAAATCGGCGGCACGGTGTCGACGATCCTCGTCTATACGGCTGTGTTTCTGAGCAATGTTTGCGCCGTGATGATCATGATTTCCGCATCGTCGATGGTGGCCGACATCGTAGAGGCGTTTCAGGAACGCACCGGGCGGCGGGCGGAGGGATCGTTTTTCTCCGGCTACTGGTTCATCCAGAAATGCGCGACGGGGTTGGGCATCTTGTTGTCGGGTATCATTATTGCATCCGCTGACATTCCCGACAATGCGAAACCGGGCGAGGTTTCGGACGCGGTGATCGACGAATTTACCATGCTGTATGTGGCGATATCCGTCGTGCTCGCCCTGTTTTCGGCCTATTGGCTCAAACGGTTTCCCATCGACCGGGCGAGCCATGAGGCGCGCGTGGCCTTGCTGGCAAAAGACGCCCGCGCCCGTCTCGACGGCGATCCATCCATCCCCTAGGCTCCACTTCAACACACGTCACAACAAAGGAAACGCAATCATGGATTTCGAACCCACCGACCGGCAGACCCACTGGCGCGACCGCGTACGCGATTTCATCGAAAGCAATATCCGCCCCAACCTGTCGACCTATGCGGAGCAGGACGCGGAAGGCGATCGGTGGAAGGTTAT
>JBAUIN010000110.1:0-5495 GCA_049682975.1 Pontixanthobacter sp.
CACGCCCCAAATCGACGAGCCCGCTTTTGTCGGACACGGACAGCAAAGCCCGCTTGATCGTGACATCACTCATGATGCAAATCTATCCCATTTTCTTGAATAGCCAGGAGAAGTTTCTCCCGCTGCGTGATGTGATGCCCTGCACGACCAATTGCTGGATCGGTTGTGGACGACCATTGCCGTCGACCCACATGCTTTCCTCGATCGCCAGTTCGCCTGCATCGGCATGTTCGTTCGTAGCCAGGCGAAACTGCCACAGGCTGCCATCGGGCAGAGCCATTCCGGCGCCATTGCCATCGTCCGACAATCGCAATTCCACATTCGGACCGATATGGAACCGGATGGCGAAACCGATCTTGCCGCGCGTTCCTTTTTTCCCGGCCGGGATCAGCATGTCTTCGCCGCGCAACTCGCTGCCATCTTCGCGCATTATCAGCACACGTCGATGGTTGAGGCCGAAACGCGCGACATAGCCATCATGCGCCGCTTCCAGCCGGGTCGCCATGCTTTGATCCAATTGGAGCGAACGGCGGTCGACCTCCACTTCGTTCACCCCGGCGCCCAGCTTCCCGTTGATATGGACGGCGGTGGAATTGGCATCGTCCAGCGTCAGCGTCGAATGGGCGGCCGTTGCGCGCAAGCCCTGTTCGACACGCGCGGGCACCTGCCCCCCGGCAAAAGCGGCTCCGCCACAATTTACGATCAGGCGCTGACCATCGGGGCAGAATTCGAAAGCGAGCGTGGAAGCGCAGCCGAAACGGGCGTTGCGCGCCAAGGGCGGCGGTGCAGCGTCCAGAATCAGCGTTGTCTTGGCTCTCGCGACACGCTGATAGCCCCATTGCCGCACATCTTTCAGCGGGCGGGTGCGCACGCCGCTCGCCTCGATCAGCGCGGCGATACGATGGGCGCGAACGGCCCCCGCGCCCTGCCAGCTGCCCAGCGCCCCGTCGGAATGCACCAGATTGAGGAGTGGCGGAACCAACAGATCGAGCATCGTCGCCAGAGCCGCGGGCGGATCGCGGTCGCAGGCGGTGTAGCATGCGGATACGTCCACCAGCATCGCAATCGCATCCATCTGTGCCAGGGGGCTGCGCGACAACACACCGCCATCATCGGCAACCAACTCGCCCAAAGCGCGGATCAGTCCGGCTTCGGCAAACAGTCGCCGTGGCTTGCCTTCGGGAAGCAACAGACCGGCTGCGACAAGCCCGCACCATCCGGCTACTTCGCCTAGCCGATCGGGCGCTTTGGCAACATTGCGATCGAGCCAGCGTGCGGTGTCGACCACTGCCGTCATTACCTGACCACGAAGCTTCGCGTCCTTGGCCGACAAAATTAGCGGCGCATGCACCAACCAGTTGAGCAGGCGCTGTCCGGCATGTTCGATGTGCCATGGCGGCCCCTTTCCCGGACGCGGATTTGACGACAGCCAGGTAGACAGGACGCGTTCCGCCGTACTCGCGCCCTGTTCCCGTGTGGCCGACGCGGCCAGATCGCGCATCCAGCCGAACCCATGGATCACGCGGTCGAACGGTGCGCTCAATCGTGCGGACGGACTAAAGTCGAGCTGCGCGATCGGTGCCTTGACCCCGTGGATCAGAAAATGTCCTGCGCGCAAGGCAACACCTGCCGAACGATCTCCGATCAGTGGCGTGTCGACGGTCGCCAGCAAACGAGGTCGCACCGGTTTGGCGAAGGGAGCGGACAGGGTGGAACCGGACACGCCCATGCGATAGGCGAACCGTATGAAACGATCGGCAGCATTGGTGGGAGGCGGCGCAAAATCGGAAAGGACCAATGAACGGCCCGGTTCCAGCGTTTCGCGCCTGGTTTTATGCAGGCTGCCAGCGCTATCGCCATCCGTATTCTCGACGATAAGATCCGCTTCGCTGGAGGGATCGCTTGCCTCATTCTGCCGACCGTCGCCCAACGGAATGGCTTTACGAACCGCATCCTGCGCGTGTCGACTATCGGGCCGATTACGCGATTTCGTCGCCATTTCGACTGTCATTGTGTGCCCTTCAGCGCGGCAATGTTCGCGGCATACCGATCCCGACCGCCGGTGAAGGTAGCAGACCCGGCGACTAGCACATCCGCTCCGGCATTCACGCACTGGCGCGCGGTTTCGGAATTGACCCCGCCATCTACCTCCAAATGAATATCCCGCCCTGTCTCGTCGATCATGGACCGAATCGCTTCGACCTTGCGCAATTGCCCGTCGATGAAGCTTTGCCCGCCGAAACCGGGATTGACGCTCATCACCAGAACCAAGTCGATATCATCGATGAGATAGCGCAATGCCTCTTCCGACGTTCCGGGATTAAGCGATATGCCCGCTTTCTTGCCGAGCGCCTTGATCGCCTGAACCGTGCGGTGGGTATGCGCCCCTGCCTCCGGATGAACGGTAATGATATCGGCTCCGGCCTCAGCGAATTGCTCCAGATAGGCATCGATTGGGCTGATCATCAGATGGACGTCGAACGGTTTTTTCGTGTGCGGGCGTAGCGCCTTCACCACTGCCGGTCCGATGGTGATATTGGGCACATAATGCCCGTCCATCACATCGACATGAATCCAGTCCGCACCTGCCGTATCCACATCGCGCACTTCCTCCCCCAGCCGGGCGAAATCGGCGGACAGGATGGACGGGGATATCAGCGGTTGGGCCATGGCGGCGGGCCTTCGTTACAATTGCGTCATCGCCTACAGAGCGCGATTCGCGGCCACAAGCAGCACCGGGCCGCTTTTCCACATCGGTCGTATGGTCGGTATGCGATCATGCAGTTCAGGCGTAATTCAGCGCGCCGATGGTAACGCATGGGTCATACACGGTCCGATCGATCGACGGGCCATCTGGTGGAAAACACAGGAATCTCCCATGCATAGTATTTCGAAAACCGGCATCGCCGCGCTCATCATCGGCGGCATGGCCATGACTGCTCCCGCCCATGCGCAATATCGGCAGAAGATCGGCAACGATATGTCCAAATGTGCCGCTTCGGCTGGCCCGGCGGTGAAAGTCACCGTTCGCGGAATCGAGGGATCGTCCGGCACGATGCGGGTGCAAAGCTACAATGGCACGAGCGGCGACTGGCTCAAGTCCGGACGCTGGCTCAGCCGCATCGAACGCGGCGCATCGTCGGGCGCCATGTCCTTTTGCGTTCCGGTACCAAAGCCCGGGAGCTATGCCATTGCCGTGCGGCACGACAAGAATGGCAATGGTAAAACCGACCTCAGAACCGATGGGGGCGGCATGTCGAACAATCCCAGCATCAATATCTTCAATCTGGGCAAGCCAAGTTACACCAAGACACGGTTCAATGTCGGCAGCGGGGTGACCGCCATTACGATCAACATGAAATATATGTAACGATTTACCGGCCGGCGGGGCGCGCGCGTTTCGTTTTCCAGACACGAAACAGAACGCCGGGCGCGGCCAGCACCGGATGACGCTCGCGCCACGGTGTCAGCGTTACCGGTACGCCCGTATGCCGTTCGATTTTCCATGCGCCGTAGCGCGCTGCGCCTTCGAAAGTCGTGCTAGCTTTCAGCAACCGTACGACATTCAGGAACCGTCCCCAACGCCGATTGCGCTTCCAGTCGCGCAGGGCTGCTTGCACTTCGTGTGGGGGCCAGGTCGGCTCGAATATTCCCTTATGCCCTTTGAAATAGATACCGCCCGCTTTCCATGCGGCGGGTAGCAAACCATCGAAATGCGCGGAGTTGAGCATGATGATCGATTCCTCCCGCCCCGCCGCTTCCACGCGAAATTCCGCCTTGTAGGTCTCGCGAAATAATGCGCGCCAATATTCGGCTTCCCGGCCGCTTTCCGGCCCCAAAGCGGCGGCATAGCGTGCCGCAGTGATGGCAGCATCCTCCAACGCGAATTCCACCTGCTTCCGTGCGGTATCGTCTCGGTGCCATAATAGGGCGGATGGCTGAACGAACCGGGTCCAGATCGTCGTGTCCCGGCTGCGCCCCGCCGCCGCCTCCCGAAACTTCGCCAGCGACATCGTTGCCGCCTTGGCTCTCAAAGTTCGGCCGCCGAATTCCCGTTCGTGATAGCTCACCAGCGGCCATATCCATTCCCGTTGCAGCCCGGGCGTCAGCAGGTAGAAATCCAGCACCCCATCCAGTTCGCCGGTGCGCAGATTGGAACCATAGAACAATGCAGCCACCGCGCCGCTTTCCAACGCCAATTGGGTGGCGAAAAGCGTAATGTCGGGATGCGCCTCGACCGGCAGTTTCGCATGAATTATGGAACGCAGATCGGTTTTCATGGCACGATAAATGTCAGTTCTGGGCCGAGCGTGACGCGATATTCACCGGCGGGATAGGCTTCGCCGTCCAAAATATATTCGTCGCCGATAGCTATGCGAAATTCGTTTGTCCCGGTTTGGTGGAAACCCGCCTGCCGTGCCCAACGGGGTACCCAACCTTTTAGAATGGCTGGGACAATTCCGAAGATACGACGCTTCGGTTCATCAAGTACCATAAGCCGCAGTTTCTTATCCGATTTTGCGAATATCTGCATACCGGCGGGGAAGCGCTGCAAAGTAGAAGCCAGAAACAGGCTGCGGCGCGCGGGGTCGCCTGCACCGCGATAGGGTAGCGTATCGCCGTTCGATCCCAGTTTGAAACGCATCGGCGTGCCCCGCCGCCATTTATTGCGATTGCCTCCCAATAGGATACTTATAGCGCCCCACGCCGTCGTGACGCCCACAGCGAACGAATCGAACGCACCCATCCGGTGCGCGTCCTGGCCCGCGCGGACGCCCAATGTGAACGCTCCGCCGCCCATAATGAAGCCCAGCCGCGGCCCCGCCTCGTTTCCCTCCATCGCATGGACCGCAACCGGATGCCGGTGAATACGGCGTGCGCCGAACCAGGCATCGATTGCCTGCGTCAGCGTCCATTCCGCCGGTGCGCCAAGATCGACATTCAGCGCATTGGTCTTGCCCTTCGGCAAGACCGCCAGTTCGGGCCAGTCGTCTCCGAACACATATTGCGCCTGCGTCAAAACGTCGCGTACGGTCCCGTCGCCGCCATTGATAATAAGATAGTCGATACCGAGTTCGCTGAAGCGATCCAGCGCCGTGGCAATCTCCGCCTTGCCGCTCGGCTGTTCGACGAACACGTTGGTGCGCGCGGCCACATCCAAATCCTGCCCGCGGTTGCGATGGCTGCGCGGGTTGTAGATCACGCCGACGATCGGATCGCTGCGACGCTTCTGTGGAATGGAATGGCTGGACATTGCGCGGCGGCCATAAACGCTGATCGCGAATAATTCACCATCCATCTCGAAACACGGCTATTCCACATCGCATGACATCCGATCTCCTTACTGCCGCCCGCGATCTTTCCGATGATATCGTGAACCTGCGCCGCGCCATTCACGCCGAACCCGAATTGGGCTTACAGACGCCGCTGACCAGTGCCAAAGTACGCAAGGCGCTTGCCGGATTGCCGCTGGAATGGCGGGAAGGCGGATCGAC
>JBAUIN010000111.1:0-1779 GCA_049682975.1 Pontixanthobacter sp.
GACAGGTTGGTCAGGGTGATGGACCCGGCCACGAAATACCAGGCAAGCCCGCCATTCGCGAGGAAGTAGTCCTTCTCGTCCGCCGCCTGTCCCTTCCCCCGGTTGCGGCAATGCAACCAGGTTGCAAGGGCGATCAGCGCGGTAATCGCGACAAAGACCGCGATCTGTATCGAACCGTTCACGAAACCCAATCTCCCCCATCGGGGCTTGCGATATTGCCCCGCCATGAGCCTGCTCAATACCAGCCTTTCGCAGTAACGCACCCTCTTGCCTGATCGCGGCGATATGGCACAGACGGGCGATGGCGGATTATGCAATTCTGCGCGGCGGCGATACGCTTCTGATGATCGAAAGTACGGTCGGGAAACGTCCGTCGATCCTCCATTGCGGCTCGGACATTCCCGCCATTGCACCGGAAGAAATAACCGCATTACAGACGGCGCAGCATATTCCGGGCGGTCCGCAAACGCCGATCCGGCCCTCTTTACTCAATCCGATCGGAACGGGCTGGAACGGTGGACCGGGGCTGATCGCGCATCGCGCCGGCCGCGATTGGGCCATCGATTTGCGCGTGGTCGCAACCCGGCAGGATGCGCAATCTCTAACAATCGTTACCGAAGACACCGCCGCCCAACTGCGCGCGACACATCGTTTCGATCTTTGCGCCGAAACGGGCGTATTGGCCGTCTGTACCGAAATCGACAACCTGTCCGACGAACCCCTGCAGATGGAATGGTGTGCGGCTTTATGCCTGCCGATCGACCCGGCACTCGATCGTTTGACCAGCTTCAACGGCAGTTGGGCCGATGAATTTCACACCGACACGATCGAACGGTTCCGCGGTACCTATCTGCGCGAAAACCGGACGGGGCGCACCAGTCATACCGATTTTCCCGGACTGTATCTGGGTGCCCGAACAACGGCGGAAAATACAGGCCCGGCGGCCGCGTTTCATCTCGGCTGGTCGGGCAATCATCGCTTGCGGATCGATACCGGACCGGATGGGAGCACTCTTCTACAGGCAGGCGAATTACTGCTTCCCGGCGAAGTAGAATTGGGTGAGAGCTATACCACGCCGACGCTTTACGGGTGCTGGTCCGCCGACGGCTATGGCCATGTCACCCGCCGCCTGCACCGATTCGTCAAACAGACGATCCTGCCCGCGAACGATCGCCGCAGGCCCGTCCATTACAACACCTGGGAAGCGGTCTATTTCGATCATTCGGAAGAACGCCTGCTGGCGCTTGTCGATGCGGCGGCGGACGTCGGTGCGGAGCGGTTCGTGCTGGACGACGGATGGTTCGGCGCACGGCGCAGCGACGTAGCGGGATTAGGCGATTGGTGGGTGTCGCCCGATGTCTACCCCAAAGGTTTGCACCCCATCGTGGACCGGGTTCGGGCGGCAAACATGGAGTTCGGGCTGTGGATGGAGCCGGAAATGGTCAACGCCGACAGCGACCTTTATCGCGCCCATCCCGATTGGGTTCTTGGCAGCGACGGCGTCGAACCGATCGCTTCGCGCAATCAGCTTCCGCTCGACCTGACGAAGAGCGTAGTCGCCGATTACCTCTACGCGAAAATCGGCGCGTTGATCGGCGAATATGCGATCGATTACATCAAATGGGACATGAACCGCGATATTCAGCACCCCGGCAGCGGGGGCAAGGCGGTGATGCGCAAGCAAGTGCATGCGCTCTACACCCTGATCGACCAAATTCGCGCCGACCATCCTGCGTTGGAGATCGAAAGCTGCGCCTCCGGCGGGGGCCGCGCGGATTA
>JBAUIN010000112.1:0-5940 GCA_049682975.1 Pontixanthobacter sp.
CGGATGGCATCTTCGCCGATCTCGACCGTCACGCCTTCGGTACCAAGTAGCGCCTTGTACTGCGCGACCAGATTGGCACGGGTTTCGCCCAATATCCGCACGAAATCTTCTTCGGTCAGCGCGCGCAATTCGACGCGGATCGGCAGTCGGCCCTGCAGTTCGGGCAGCATGTCCGAAGGTTTCGACACATGGAACGCGCCGCTTGCGATAAACAGAATATGGTCCGTTTTCATCGGGCCGTATTTGGTCGCAACCGTCGTGCCTTCGATCAGCGGCAACAGATCGCGCTGCACGCCTTCGCGGCTCACCGATCCGCCTTTCACATCGGACACGGCGATCTTGTCGATCTCGTCCAGGAATACGATGCCGTTCGTTTCCGCATTTTCCAGTGCGACTCGGGCCACGTCGTCCTGATCCATGCGTTTTTCCGCTTCTTCCTCGACCAGCTTGTCCCATGCATCGGGGACTTTCAGCTTGCGGCGTTTGGATTTGGATTTGCCCATTGCCTTGCCCATCATGTCGGACAGGTCAATCATCCCCATGCCGCCGCCCATTCCGGGAATTTCCATGGTCGGGCCGGCGGTGTCGGACACGTCGATTTCGACCTCGGTGTCGTTCATCGAATCGTCGGTTATGCGTTGGCGAAAACTTTCGCGCGTGGCTTCTGAAGCATTGTCGCCCACCAAAGCATCGAGCAGTCGTTCCATCGCTGCCTGACTTGCCGCCTCGCGCACGGCATCGCGGCGGCTTTCCTTTTCGAGACGAATCGCTTCTTCGACCAAATCGCGGGCGATCTGTTCGACATCCCGACCGACATAGCCGACTTCGGTAAACTTCGTCGCTTCGACCTTGACGAAGGGCGCCTCCGCCAATTTCGCCAAACGCCGGCTGATTTCGGTTTTGCCGCAGCCGGTGGGGCCGATCATCAGGATGTTTTTGGGCGTGACTTCGTCGCGCAATTCCGCGCCTAATTGCTGCCGCCGCCAACGATTGCGCAAAGCGACCGCAACCGCACGTTTGGCGTCTTTCTGGCCGATGATATGTTCATCGAGCGCCGCAACGATGGCTTTGGGGGTCAGCGATTTAATGGAAGTTTGGGTCATTCATTCTCTCATTCCCTTCTCGTTTGCGAGAGGGGGAAGTGGATTACATCGTTTCGACGGTCACATTGCCGTTGGTGAATACGCAGATATCGGCAGCGACCTGCATGGCCTTGCGCGCGACTTGCTCCGCGTCTTCCTCATATTCGGACAAGGCCCGACCGGCGGCGAGCGCGTAATTTCCGCCCGATCCGATCGCGGTAATGATCGCGCCGTTCTTCTCTTCCGGCTCCAGCACATCGCCATTGCCGGTCAGAACCAACAGATTATCCTTGTCCGCCACGATCATAAGCGCTTCCAGATTGCGCAGATATTTGTCGGTGCGCCAATCCTTGGTCAGCTCGACGGCGGCGCGCATTAGCTGCCCGCGATATTGCTCCAGCTTTTTCTCCAGCCGTTCGAACAGGGTGAAAGCATCGGCGGTGGCCCCGGCAAAACCGGCGATCACATTCGCTTCGCCATCCGATCCGATCTCGCCGATCCGCCGGACCTTCCGGGCGTTGGGTTTCATCACCGTATTGCCCATCGAAACCTGACCGTCCCCGGCAATGACGGTTCGGCCGTTTTTCTTTACCCCGATGATGGTGGTGGAGTGCCATTGCACCATGCCGTGTTGTCTGTCGCTATCGCTCATGCGCCGGATATGGGGAGCGTGGATGTTCGTTCAACACGGGAGCGGGTCGACCGCGGAAAAGCTTAACCGCCAGGACCGCCCGCACCCGGTCCGGCACCCGGCGCGCCGACCGTGCCGATATTGCCGAACAAATCTTCGAAGAAGCTGCGCTCCCGGCCCAAGGTCGGTGTTTCCGCGCCATCGGGCGTGAAATAGGCAACCTGATCCAGCCCGCTTCGATCGGCGGATACGACATTGCCCGCCGGGTCGAACTTCACTGCAAACACGGTATGCTGCTGAATTTTCGGGCGAACGAAAGGTTTGCGGCCCGTCACGCTCGACACGTAATACCATGTCGGATCGCCGAATTGGCTGGTGAATGTCGGACGGCCCAAAGTCGCCGCTACCGACGTCTGATTGTCGATCCCCGGCTGCACCGACTGCATCAACGTATTGTCGATGATGTAACCGCGGCTCTCGCGAATGGACGAACAGCCGCCCATGCCCAGCGCCGCAGCGATCAACAGGCCCGTGCCGATTAGTTTGCCGTTTTTCATCACCAACCTTTTATACCTTTGACAGCGCGGTTCGCGCCCCCACATATTGATCGGCAGCCTTACGGCGCTGCCCGCGTCCATGCAACACGGCGTCTGTCCGATCGAATGCGATCGTTGGGACGGGCGGATTGAATTGTGGCTGAACGTCCAATCCCGTTGGAGAATACCTGCCCTATGTCCTTTCTGTCCAAATTGTTCGGCACCGGCTCCGATCCGAAAGAGGGCGTTCGCCCGCTATGGCACGCCATCGTTTCCGAAGCGCGCAATCCCGTCTGGTATCGGGAATGCGGCGCCGCCGACACGAAGGAGGGGCGGTTCGACATGATAACCAATATTACCGCGATGGTCATGCTGCGGATGGACCATGCGGATGACGAGATGCTGACGACATCGGCACGTCTCACCGAACTGTTCGCCGAAGACATGGAAGGGCAGCTGCGTGAAACCGGTTTGGGCGACCCGACGCTGGGCAAGAAAATGAGCGTGATGATGGCCGCGCTGAACGGGCGTATTGCCGCCTATCGCACCGCCGTGCCCAACGGACGCGATGCAACGGCGCAAGTGGTGGACCGCAATTGCTATCTGCGCGAAGGGCAAAGCCCGCTGCCCATGGCCGACCGCCTGATCGGTTTTTACGGCACATTGCGCGGACTGGACCGCGAGGAATTGTTGGCGGGAACTTTCGCGTCGTGAACGATCCGCATAACAACGAGATGCCGCGTCCGGTAAAAGCGAAAGCCCTAGCCGAAGCGCCCTATGAGATTACCGCCGATACTGAAGAGCGCGCTGCGCTGGCGATGCGGTTCGCTGTGAACGAAATCGCGGAACTGTCGGCGTCTGTCATTCTAGCTCCGAAAGGGGATGCTGTGGTTGCGGACGGCACATTGACGGCGCGCTGGACGCAGGCATGTGCCGTTTCGGGGGAAGAATTGCCGATGACTACTCAGGAGCCGTTTGTCGTGCGGTTCGTGCCCGCCGATCCACAACGCTACGCTCCCGATGAGGAAGTCGATCTGACGGCCGATGATTGCGACGAAATCGAATATACGGGCGGCACGTTCGATCTTGGCGAAGCGGTCGCGCAGAGTTTCGGCCTCGCGATCGATCCCTATGCGACCGGTGCGAATGCCGAGGAAGCGAGAAAGCGCGCCGGATTGCAAACGGAGGGCGAAGAAGATGGTCTGCTTGCCGAATTGCTCGCCGGGTTGAAAACGGATTGAGCGGATCGAACGATCAGAACGGAATATCGTCGTCCAGATCGTCGTAGTTGGAGCTTCCGCCGCCACCTGATCCGCCACCTGATCCGCCGCCTGAATTGCCGCTGCCGGACGAACCGCCGCCCTGGTTCCACCCTCCACCGGAACCGCCGCCACCATAGCCACCGCCCTGATTGCCGCCACCTTCACCGCGACCGTCAAGCATGGTGAGCGTGCCGCCATAGCCGCGCAGTACGACTTCGGTACTGTAGCGATCGTTGCCCGATTGATCCTGCCATTTGCGGGTCTGCAACTGGCCTTCGATGAACACTTTCGACCCCTTGCGCAGATAGCGTTCGGCGACATTCACCAACCCTTCGGAAAAGATCGCAACCGTGTGCCATTCGGTACGTTCCTGGCGTTCGCCGGTGTTCTTGTCTTTCCAGCTTTCGGACGTCGCGATCCGCAGATTGCAGACCTTTCCTCCGTTCTGGAAAGACTTCACTTCCGGATCGGCCCCGAGATTGCCGATAATCATGACCTTGTTGAGACTGCCCGCCATAGAATCGCTTCCTTTTATCTGTTGCGCGCAGGTTACAGGATGCGTTTGCGTGGCGCCACCGAACTAACGGGCTTTCCACAAGGGTGGTGGGTTTCGCACGCGAAAACGCGAAGAGGTTCGTTCTTTCGGCGCAGCCGGTGAACAAATTCGAACTTAGGAAGATTTGCGGCGTTAGTGGGTAAGTTCTGCCTTCGCTATTCAACACGACATCTTCGCGCCTTCGCGTGATAACCCTACAATCTCAGACCCACAGCGACCCAATATGTGATCCCGGCAAACACATATGCCAGCCCGAACAGATAGCCGAGCATGACCATCGGCCATTTCCACCCATTGGTTTCCCGCCGCGCGACGGCGATCGTCGAAATACATTGTGGTGCGAACACGAACCACGCCAGAAACGCCAGCGCGGTCGGTAGCGACCATCGCGTCGCGATCTGATCGCGCAGGGCATCTTCCGTCGCGGCTTCATCGTCGCTTTCGACCGCGTAGGTCGTGGCCAGCGCCGCCACCGCAACCTCGCGCGCGGCCATTGCAGGAACGAGGGACAGCGTCATTTCCTGACTGAACCCGATGGGCGCGAACACGGGCTGGATGACAGACGATATCTGCCCGGCATAGGACGCATCGAGCTGGCTTTCTCCTTCGCCTGCCTTGGGAAAAGTGAGGAGCAGCCACAGAACCACCGTCGCTGCAAAAATGATCGTGCCCGCCCGGCGCAGGAACACCCACGCCCGCTGCCACAATCCGATCGCCAGATCCTTCAATCGCGGCAGTTGATACCGCGGCAGTTCCATGATGAAGCCACTCGCCGCGCCCGCCGTCACGGTGCGGCGCAAGATCAGCGCGACGGCCATCGCCCCGAAGATACCGGCCAGATAGAGCGCGAACAGCACCAAACCCTGAAGCCCGATACCCGGCCCCACGCCGGTTGCCGGAATAACGGCGGCGATAATGATCGCATAGACCGGCAGGCGCGCCGAACAGGTCATCAGCGGAGCGATCAGAATGGTGGTCAGCCGATCCTTCGGGTCCGCAATGCTGCGGGTCGCCATGATACCGGGAATGGCGCAGGCGAAGCTCGACAGGAGCGGAATGAAACTGCGTCCCGACAGCCCTACCCCGGCCATCATCCGATCCATCAGAAAGGCCGCTCGCGCCATATAGCCGGTCGCTTCCATCAGCAAAATGAAGGCGAACAATATGACGATCTGCGGCAGGAACACGACCACCGAGCCGACGCCAGCAATCAAGCCTTCGGTAATCAGATCGCGTACGAAGCCTTCGGCCATTGCGCCGATGACCAAGGCGGAAAGTCCTTCCGTAGCGCCTTCCAGCAGGCCGATGAACGGATCTGCCCAGGCAAACACGGCCTGAAACACCACGAACAACAATGCGAACAGGATGACCGGCCCGATCCATGGATGCAGCAGCACCGCGTCCAGTCCCGCATGTATGCGGCGTTCGCTGGTTTCGGACAGGATCGTGCCCTTGGCGATATTGCTGGCGGCCAGGCGACGTTCCGACAAGGTAAGCGTCTGTTGGTTCGTATTGCGCGGTTCCTTGTCATGGTTGTTTTCGATGGCCGCGACGAGGTCGGTCAGGCCGCGATTGCGCACTGCCACTGTCGGCACCACCGGCACGCCCAAGGCGCTTTCCAAAGCGGCGGGGTCCAGCGTCAGCCCGTCCCGTTCCGCCAGATCGACCATGTTGAGCGCCACCACCGTGGGTAGGCCCAAGGCGATGATCTCCTGCGCGAAGACCAGATGCTGTTCCAGATTGGCCGCGTCCAGCACTATGATCAGCGTATCCGGCTGCGCCTCCGCATCGAATTCGCCCATCACCACTTGGCGGGTGACTTCTTCATCCGGGCT
The DNA here is from genome assembly GCA_049682975.1 of Pontixanthobacter sp. Classification (GTDB taxonomy): domain Bacteria; phylum Pseudomonadota; class Alphaproteobacteria; order Sphingomonadales; family Sphingomonadaceae; genus Pontixanthobacter. Next base: position 5,903 of record JBAUIN010000112.1, read on the forward strand.
GGTGGTGTCGAGCGAATAGCTGCCCGGCAGATCGAGCA
>JBAUIN010000113.1:0-4452 GCA_049682975.1 Pontixanthobacter sp.
CCGACGTTGCCGCAACGCCGACCGTGGCGTTGTCCGGCAGATCGACCGGCTCCGATTGCCAAGCGCCATCGACATGATCGAACTTCAGGACTTTACCGCGCACATTGTCGAGCATGCCGACATACAGACTGCTCGCGGTCGATCCGGCCCCACGTTTCGTCTGGCGATCACCGGGCGCCCAGACCAAGGTTTTGGCAGCCCCATTGGGGTTGGCCTTCCATTCTTCCAGATCCACGGACACCAGCGCGTCGGCCGGGAAAGTCTGACCGCCGTTCGTCCAATCCACATCCGTGCTGAACAGCAACTGCCCATCGATGATCCCGTAAGGATTGGCTTTCTTCGGCAGATCGAGGGCCACCCATTCGCCATCCTTCCACACGGAATAGGCGCGTTCGTGGAAACTCAACCCGCGATAGGCCACGCGCGCCTGGATTGCGCCGGTATTGTCGCGCAGGGGGTAGGCGCCCGCCGATACATCTTTGGGATCGCCGCGGAATATCTCCGGCGCATCTTCGATTGCGGTGCCGCGTTTCCAGATGCGCGTGGTGAAGGGATATTCGCTTTCGGTCAGCGTGCCTTCGCCGAAATCGCGGCCTACCATCAGCGTATTCTCGTCGATCCAGCTGACGCCGCCCTGGCTCTCCGCCAAATAGAAGCCGCCTTCCACGAATTCGCCCGTTTCCATATCGAATTCGCGCATTTCGGTCGCATCCTTGCCGCCATCGGACAGCGATATCATGCACATTGTGCCCATCGGCGGCAGGCAGGTGGAACCCTGATAGACCCACTCGCGCCCTTCCTTTGCTGCCAGCGCATCGACATCCAGGATGGTTTCCCATTCCGGATTATCGGTACGGTAACTTTCGCGCGTAGTCCGGCGGAGCAATCCTTTGGGGTTCTGCTTATCCTGCCAGAAATTCACCAAGCCGAATTTGGAAAAGCCGACATAGGGAATTTTGTCTTCGCTATCGTAGATCGCCAGCGCTTCGGCCTTCAGTTTTTCGTAGCGGGGGTCGGCGGTGAGTAAGCCGGTGGTACGATCGTTCTCCGCGCGTACCCAATCGAGCGCACGTTCGCTGCGGGCTTCTTCCAGCCATATATAGGAATCCTGCTCCGGGCCGGGTACGCCGTTGTTCGAAGCCACGTTTGCTGTTTTATCGCCGTGATGATCGGCGCTTATGGGGGAAGCAGTCATCGTAAGTGCGGCTGCGAGTGCGAGTGTAGAAACAAGTTTCAAAGATCCTCTCCGATCGATATTTTCAGTCGACGCAATATTGCGCGAAAGGTCAGTGAATGTGAAGCGCATTCCAAAATGCGAAAAAGGCGACCCGGAGGCCGCCTTTCGTGAATGATGTCATATTGTATTTTCGGTTATTCAGCGGTTTCGACGACCTTTTCAGCCAACACGGTCAGGCCGTTGTCGCCTACCTCCGCAAATCCGCCGCGCACCTCGATCCGTTCGGGCGTGGCACCATCCGTCTTATAGATCTGAACCGCTCCGTCGCGAATGGTCGACATGAAAGGCGCATGGCCTTCCAACACGCCGAATTCGCCGTCCGATCCGGGGACGACGACCATGTGGACGTCTTCCGACCGTTCGAGTTTGGCTGGCGTTACGAGTTCGAAATGAAGGGGCATGATAATTCCGTTTCTGTCCAACTTTTAAGACGGTGGTGGCCCTAGTAGCCACCCGTCTCCTGTTCGAAGCGTTCCGATTCCGCATCCATCTCGGCCCCCATCTCTTCCAACTGGGCATCCAGTTGATCGAATGCTTCGTCGATCTGCGGCGCATGCTTCAGCATTTCGCGCTTCTCCGCAGTGGTAAATTGCGACGAGTCCGCACATTCCGATGCGGATTTACCACCAAAGAAGCTTTCGCAAAACTCCGCGAATTCGGCGTCGACCTTTGCGTCGCTTTGGCTGCAACCGGTCAGCGCCAAGATACTCCCGAAGAAGGTAAGAGCCGATACGCGCACTAATTACGCGTCCTCCGCCATTTTCTTTGCCTTCGCGACCACATCGTCGATGCCGCCGACCATGTAGAAGGCCTGTTCCGGTAGATGATCGTATTCGCCTTCCACCACGGCCTTGAACGAGCGGACGGTATCTTCCAGTTGGACGAACACGCCGCTGATACCGGTGAACACTTCGGCCACGTGGAATGGCTGGCTTAGGAATTTCTGGATCTTCCGCGCGCGGGCGACGGTCAATTTGTCCTCTTCCGACAATTCGTCCATGCCCAGAATGGCGATAATGTCCTGCAGGCTCTTATATTTCTGCAGCGTTTCCTGAACCTTACGCGCGGTCTGGTAGTGTTCGTCACCGACAACGCGTGGTTCCAGTACGCGACTGGTGGAATCGAGCGGATCGACGGCGGGATAGATGCCCAGTTCCGAAATCGCCCGGTTCAGCGTCGTCGTCGCATCGAGGTGCGCGAACGATGTGGCGGGGGCCGGGTCGGTCAAATCGTCGGCCGGCACGTAAATCGCCTGAACCGAGGTAATCGATCCCTTCGTGGTCGAGGTAATCCGTTCCTGCAGATTGCCCATATCGGTCGACAGGGTCGGCTGGTAGCCAACTGCGGAAGGGATACGGCCGAGCAGAGCGGACACTTCGGAACCGGCCTGCGTGAAGCGGAAAATATTGTCGACGAAGAACAACACGTCCTGCCCTTCTTCATCGCGGAAATACTCCGCCATGGTCAGGCCGGACAGCGCGACGCGGGCTCGCGCACCGGGCGGTTCGTTCATCTGACCGAAAACCAGCGCAACCTTGCTGCCTTCCGAGATCGCTTCGCCCGCATCGTTCTTGGCAATGACGCCGGCGTCGAGAAACTCGTGGTAGAGATCATTACCTTCACGGGTCCGCTCACCGACACCTGCGAATACCGAAACGCCGCCGTGACCCTTCGCGATATTGTTAATTAGCTCCTGGATCAGAACGGTCTTGCCAACTCCGGCGCCGCCGAACAGGCCGATTTTGCCGCCCTTCGCATAGGGAGCAAGAAGGTCGATGACCTTGATGCCGGTGACCAGAATGGCCGCTTCGGTGGATTGGTCCACGAACAGGGGGGCTTCAGCATGGATCGGGGCGGACATATCCGCGCCGACGGGGCCGCGCATATCGATCGGTTCGCCGACGACATTCATGATCCGGCCCAAGGTCTTGGGTCCGACCGGAACCGAAATCTGCGATCCGGTGTTCACGACCTCCTGCCCGCGCGTCAGACCCTCTGTCGCGTCCATCGCGATGGTGCGCACGGTGTTCTCACCCAAATGCTGCGCGACCTCGAGAACGAGCGTGTTTTCGCCATTCTTCGTTTCCAAGGCGGTCAGAATGGCGGGCAATTCGCCGGGGAAGGACACATCGACGACGGCGCCGATGATCTGGGAGATCGTTCCGTTTGCCGACATGTTCGGCGCGGTTCGATCGATTGCGGGTGCGGTGGCCATGATTATATCCTGACGGTTTGAAAAATATTCGCTGCGTTTACGCGTCTTCGGCGGCGCAGGTGGCTTCGGGATCTTCGATGATCCATTCACCCTCGCCTTCGACCAATGTCGTTTCGAGGCGGCGCGCTTCGGTATCGCCCAAACCATATTCGCAGATGAAGCTTTCGCCGCCCATGCCGGTCGCCTGGCAGATGGAGGATGCAACGGCTTCGGCTTCGGGACAGGCTTTAGCATAGGCTGCGGAGAACGCCGCTTCGTCAGGCGGGCCCAGCGAATCTTCTTCAACGGCAACTTCGGTCGGCGCGGTATTCATGTCGATCGACGCGTCTTCGCCCGTTTCGCCACATGCGGCGAGAGTGGCGAAGGCGGCAATGGCAATCAGTTTCTTCATTATGTCGTTACTTTCCAATGTTTTCGCTAAGCTACAGCGCTTCCGCGCCGGCAATGATTTCGATGAGTTCGGTGGTGATCGCGGCCTGCCGGCTGCGGTTATATTGAACGGTGAGATCTTGAATAAGGTCGCCGGCGTTGCGCGTAGCGTTGTCCATCGCGGTCATCGAGGCACCCTGTTCGGACGCCGCAATTTCGAGAAGCGCGCCGAAAATTTGCGTTTTGACGTAACGGGGCAGCAACTCTTCCAGAATCTCCTCTTCGCTCGGCTCGTATTCCACGACCGCGTCGGAGGTATCGGCCGTCGTCGGTGCGGGAACGGGAACCAGTTGCTGAACCGTCGGTTCCTGCGCCAGTGCGGATTTGAAGATCGGATAGACGAGATGCGCGACGTCGAATTCGCCCTTGTCGAATTTCTCGATCACATCTTCCGCGATCCCTTCCGCTTCCTCGAACCCGGGGTAGCGGACTTCGCTGGTGTCGAAATGCCGATCGATCTGCCCTTCGAAATTGCGCTTGATCGGGGCGCGACCTTTCTTGCCGACGAGGTAGAAGGATACGTCCTTGCCCTCCGCCTGCAAGCTGCGCGCCTTGGCCGATGCGGCACGTA
>JBAUIN010000114.1:0-4878 GCA_049682975.1 Pontixanthobacter sp.
TGCGAACCGTTTCTTCGGCAATATCTTTCGCCAATGCGGACTGCCCCGCTGTCGGGCGCAATTTTTCGGGGATGGTTCCGGTATCGTTCATGGCAAAGGCGCCCTATAGCTTTCGTAACAATGCGGCATCGGTAATGGTGCCGTAGTTCGTACGCGAAGGATAGAGGATAGCACATTTATGGCGCAAGCTGTCGTGACCGATAGTTCGAATGAGGCTGCGGGCGCGAACGACAAGCCCGGATGGCGCAAAGTTCTGGCCGCGCTCGGCCACAAGAAAACCGCGTATATGCTCTTGTTCGGGTTTGCGGCGGGGCTGCCCTATGCACTTCTGCTCGGCACGCTGTATGCCTGGCTTTCCGATGCGGAGGTCGATCTGGAGACGATGGGCGTGTTCAGCCTGATCGGTCTATCCTATGCTTTCAAATTCCTTTGGTCGCCCGCGCTCGACCGGGTGGACATCCCGTTTTTAAGCCGGTTGGGCAAACGCAAGCAGTGGATCGTTACCGCGCAAATGCTGCTCGGTCTGTTTCTCGTCATTCTCGCATCGCTCGATCCCGTATCGCAACTCGGTTGGTTCTCGCTATTGGCGGGCATCGGTGCGTTTGCCAGTGCGACACAGGACGTAGTGATCGACGCATGGCGGGTGGATGTTGCGGATGAAGTCGCCACGATCGACATTCTTTCAACCGTATATCAGATGGGCTATCGCATTGCCGCTCTGGTAGGCGGGGCTTTGGCGCTGTTCCTCGCCGAACGGACAAGCTGGCCCACGGTGTATCTCATTATGGGTGCCATCCTCCTTTTCGTCGGTTTCCTCGGCCTGTTCGCACCGGATACGAACGCGAAGGAGTTACGCGATGCACAGAATGCGGTTGGCGACGACCCGCACGGATTGCGCCAAGTCGGCCAGATCGCTCCAAGAACGCGTATGATCGCTTTGGCGTTGGTAGGTACATTATGGGGCTGGGCGCTCATTTCCGTCGGTATATTCATGGTCCGATCGCTTGTGAACGAGCCGGAAGCACGTCCTGATTCCGTGGCGTTCATTTCCACCATGGGCCCGCTGGTGGTTATCGCGACAGTCGTGATTCCAGCCTTGATCGCGGCGTGGCTCGTCCAGCAAAAACGCAAAGGTACGAACCTGCTTAGCGAACCCATGCCCGCGAATGGTGGGTTGGCGCGGGCGGGCGATCATTTGTATCGCGCGCTGGTACTGCCGCTTGTCGAATTCGTCGGTCGCATGGGCTGGTCGCTCGTGCTGATCCTGGCGCTGGTGCTCACCTATCGTATCACCGATGCGGTTTGGGGTACTTTTGCCTACCCCTTCTATCTTGGCGAATTGGAATACTCGAAGGACGAGGTGGCGGTGGCGTCCAAATTCTTCGGGGTCGGTGCCGTCGTGCTGGGATTGGCGTTGGGTGGGTATCTGCTCACGGTGCTGGGCCGGATGATGACGTTGACATTGGGGGCCATTCTCGCCGCCTTGACCAATTTGCTTTACGCCGATCTCGCGATCGGTGGGTTTCGCATGGCCGCGGTCAGCGACGCGATCGGCTTTACTTGGGCCGTCGAACAGTTCGGCGGCGATCAGCGGATGGCGAAGCTGATGCTGACCATCGGGGCGGAGAATTTGGCCGTCGGGATCGCCGGTGCGGCATTCGTGGCGTGGCTCTCCTCCATTGTCGCGCGGGGATACAGCGCGGTGCAGTATGCACTGCTATCGTCACTGACCATGCTCGTCGGCACGCTGGGGCGGGGTGCGTTGGGCAAGTTGATCGAGGATGAAAGCTATTATTACGTCTTCATCCTCACGACCTTCATCGGTTTCGTGGCGGTGGTTCTATGTATTTTGGAATGGATACGCGTTGCGCGATTGGGCAAGGATAGCGGCATGGACGAGGTCGCGTTGAAGAATGCTTGAACTGGAGACTGTCCTGCTGATTATCGTCGTCGTCGCGGCGCTGGCGGGCGGGCTGTTTCTGAAAGCGAAGCCCGGGCTCATCGTGCTGATGGTCGCATTTTCCTACTTCGTCGTCGCGTTTTTCCTGTTCGATAAAAGCGAAACCTTGTGGTTCGTTACGCTGATGATGGGCTTCTGCCTGGCCGCGGTCGGGGCGATGGTGGGGGCGTTCTCCGGGCGTGCCTTGTCGAAACTGCTGCCCGGACGCCGATAGTCAATCGGGTGCTTCGCCGTTTGCGCGCAATACATCGCCCGCGAGATAGAGTGAACCTGCGATAAGAACCGGCAGCCCATCATCCGGCAATGCAGAAATTGCTTGTCCGACCGACGGCGCTGAACCTCTATCGGCTGCGTAAGCGCTGGCGGGGTGCGAATCGTGCGTTGTGATCGGAACGGCGGTTATGCTGGCGAGCGACGGCTGCAACGGCTCGATAATCGCTGCGGGATCTTTGCCGACGATCATGCCGATGATGAGGTGCAGTCGTTTGCCAGCGAAATGCCGCGCGATGGCATTTCCCGCGTCGCGATTATGTCCGCCATCGAGCCAGACTGCGCGGGTTTGGGTAAGCGGACCGGATGACAGTTTCTGCAATCGTGCAGGCCAGCATGCAGATTGGATCCCTTCGGCCATTGCGGCTGTCGATATGGTTACGCGATCCTGATGACGCAGCATGGCCACGGCAAGAGCGGCGTTTTCGCCCTGATGGACGCCCGGCATCTTCGGCAATGGTAGAAGCAACCGCCCATGTCTGTCGGAATAGTGGATGGCATCGCGTATATCGGCCAGCCAGTCGCGACCGCGTACGAGCAGTGGCGCCTGTTTCGCCAACGCCGCGCGCTCTACTTCCAGTATCGCCGCTTCGGGATAGGAAGAGGTTGCGAGCGGCACGCCGGGTTTGGCTATGCCCGCCTTTTCAAACGCGATGCGGGCGATCGGATCGTTTGGCGTGCCGTCTTCCGGCGCGAGCAGGAACCGTTCATGATCGATGCCGAGCGAGGCGATGCCGCAGATGGTTGGTCTCGCAATGACATTCGTCGCATCGAACCGCCCGCCCAGGCCGACTTCGATAACGCAGGCATCGGCCGGGTAGCGTGCGAACGCCAGAAAGGTCGCGGCGATAGTAACCTCGAAGAAACTGGGCGAAAGGTCGGCCCCGGTATCCAGAACCTCTGCCAGTAATTCCGCGAGCAGTGAGTCCTCGATCAAATTGCCCGCTATCCGAATGCGTTCATTGTAGCGCACCAGATGGGGGCTCGTGGCCACATGCACGCGCTTGCCGCCCGCTTCCAGCATGGCGCGCAGGAAGGCGCAGACGGAACCTTTGCCGTTCGTCCCCGCCACATGAAAGACAGGCGGCAGCCGGTCTTGCGGATCGCCCAAACGGTCCATCAATGCGCGAATGGTTTCGAGGCCGAAGCGCCCTTCGGGGATAGACAGCTGCGCCAGTCGATCGAGTTGTGCTTGAACCGCCGGATTGTCGGAGGTGCCGAAGTCCATGTTACGTTTGGTAGGTGTCAGGCCGCATGGGCTTCGGCAGGCTGCAGATAGTCCAGCAATTGCGCCAGCGTGCTACGCAGTTCATGCCGGTGAACCACCATATCGACCATTCCGTGATCTTTTAGATACTCCGCGCGCTGGAACCCTTCGGGCAGCTGTTCGCGGATCGTATCTTGAATGACCCGCTGTCCGGCAAAGCCGATCAGGCTTCCCGGTTCGGCGATTTGAATGTCGCCCAGCATGGCGTAGCTGGCGGTCACGCCGCCCGTGGTCGGATCGGTCAATATGACGATATAGGGCAAACCCGCCTGTTTCAGCCGCCGGGTCATCACGGTTGCCTTTGGCATCTGCATCAGGCTGAGAATGCCCTCCTGCATGCGCGCACCGCCCGCTGCGGTGACCATGATGTAGGCGCATTTGCGGTCCAGCGCACGCTGGGCTCCGTCGCAGAACGCCTGACCCACGGCCATGCCCATCGATCCGCCCATGAAGTGGAAATCCTGCACACCAACCACTGCGGCATGTCCCTCGATCTCTCCGTAGCCGACGCTCATGGCATCGCGATGCGGATTTTTCGCACGCGCCGCTTTCAGGCGATCGGTGTATTTTTTGGAATCCTTGAACTTAAGGGGGTCTTCCTTGACTTCGGGCTGGTCCAGCACCTCGAAATTCAGATCGAGCAGTCCTCGCAGCCGCTCATCGGCGGTCAGGCGGCCATGATGGTCGCAGTTGGGGCAGACCTTCTGGTTTTCCTCGTAATCCTTCGTGAACAGCATTTCCTGACAACCGGGACATTTGATCCAGAGCGTATCGGGCGTCTCCCTTTTGGCGACGAAGGGGAGCGAATTGCGGACTTTGGTGAGCCAGTTCATATGTTAGTCCTCGATACGCGCGGAATGGACGGCATGCGCCAATGTGGCTGTCAGTTCCCGTAGCGCGTCCGGCGCGTCCGCGCCATGCTTGCCGACGAGTTCGACGAGAGCGGAGCCGACCACCACGCCGTCGGCAACCCTCGCGATCGCGCTGGCCTGTTCGGGCGTACGCACGCCGAAGCCGACTGCGACTGGCAGATCGGTCTTGGTTTTGATACGCCCAACCGCCTCTTCGATGGAGGCAGTTGCCGCCTGTTGCTTGCCGGTAATTCCCGCGACCGAGACGTAATAGACAAAACCATCCGACCCCTCCAGCACCTGCGGTAAACGCGCCGCATTGGTGGTCGGGGTGGCAAGACGGATGGGCGCGATGCCACATGCGCGCAGAGCTGGGCCGAGTGCGTCATCTTCTTCGGGCGGAATGTCGACGCAGATCACGCCATCGACGCCCGCTTTCGCGCATTGCTCCGCGAACCATTCCGGCCCACGCCGCACCATCGGGTTGGCATAGCCCATCAGAACGAGCGGCACGTTAGGGTGGCGGTTCC
>JBAUIN010000115.1:0-2149 GCA_049682975.1 Pontixanthobacter sp.
GCGGCGCTGCTGCGGCTCGATCTGTTGATGCAGTTCGTATCCCGATCGGTCATTACTGGCTTCGTGAATGCACTCGCGATCCTCATCTTCATGGCGCAAATCCCGCAGTTGGATCCGCGTACCGACGGCGTAACCTGGGTGACCTACGCAATGGTCGCAGGCGGATTGTTCATGATCTACGCCTTGCCGCGTCTGACGAAAGTGGTGCCCAGCCCCTTGGTCGCGATCGTCATTCTCACCGCCATCGCCGTGTTCTGGAATGCGCCGGTTATTTCGGTCGGCCAAATGGGCGAACTGCCGGACGGTCTGCCGACATTCGGTCTGCCTGACGTTCCGTTGACCTGGGAGACCTTTCAGATCATCGCGCCCTATTCGTTGACGATGGCGGCAGTCGGCTTGCTTGAAAGCCTGCTGACCGCCCAGATCGTCGACGATATGACGCATACGGATAGCAACAAACGCCGCGAAACCTGGGGGCAGGGCGTCGCCAACACCGTCGCGGCCTGTTTCGGCGGGATGGGCGGCTGCGCGATGATTGGCCAATCCGTCATTAACGTGGCCAGCGGCGGACGCGGGCGATTGTCGACCTTTGCTGCAGGTGCATTCCTGCTGTTTCTGTTGACCGTGCTCGGCCCCTATGTCGGCAGCGTGCCGATGCCCGCATTGGTCGCAGTAATGATCATGGTCAGCATCGGGACATTCAGTTGGAACTCGATCCCCAATCTGCGCCATCACCCCGCGACCTCATCCGCCGTGATGCTGGCGACGGTCGTGGTCGTGGTATGGACCCACGATCTGGCGTTGGGCGTCCTCGCGGGCGTGCTGCTGTCCGGCATCTTCTTCGCCGGTAAGGTCCGTACGATGTATCAGGTGGAGCGTATTCGCCGACCACACAGCGCCGTGTACAAAGTGACCGGCCAGATATTCTTCGCCAGTGTCGACAAGATGAAAGCCTCCATCGGCCCCGAAAGCCAGTATGACGACGCCGCGCACCATGTCGTGATCGACGTATCGGGTGCACATTTCTGGGATATCTCCGCAATCGAAGCACTGGAAAAGGTCGTCGATCGCATGCGCCGCAACGGCCGTCATACGCGGATCGTAGGCCTCAACACCGCCAGCGCCGACCTGTTCGACCGTTTCGCATTGGAGGACCGGACGGGCCTGGAGACGGGCCTCGCACCGCATTGATCGGTTGGTACGCGTTGGAAGATGTTTGCTCCCGCCCGATCGCGGCGCTAGATTGCCATCCATAATGCTGGAACTGTTTCAACACGCCGCCCATACCGATGGCATTACCGTGCGCGTCGGTGTGAACTTCCTGCCCGAACAGTCGCAGCCCGCGGCGCGAAAGTGGTTCTGGATGTATCATATCCGGATCGAGAACGGGTCCGACCAGAAGGTGCAATTGCAAACGCGGCATTGGCGGATCACGGACGCCCGCGGCATGGTGAACCATGTCGATGGCGAAGGCGTGGTTGGCGAAACGCCGGTGCTGCAACCGGGCGAAACGCATGATTACGTGTCCGGTTGCCCGCTGACCACGCCGAGCGGATCGATGGAAGGTTTCTACACCTTCAGCGATCAGGGCGGCGAACCGCTGGAAGTCCGCATCCCCTATTTCCCGCTCTCCGCCCCCGCGACGGCGGGCTGAGCGAAATGAGTTTATGAAGCGCACTCATCTGCCCCTCAACGCCTTGCGCGTATACGACGCAGCGGCCCGGCATCTCAGTTTTACGCGCGCGGCGGACGAATTGGCGGTCACGCCCGCCGCCGTGGGGCAGCAGATCCGTGCGCTGGAGGATCATCTGGGCACCGTATTGTTCCGCCGCACGAGCCGGGGGCTGGAACTGACGGCGGAGGGTCTGGCCGGGCTGGACATGCTGCGCGAAGGCTTCCTAAAATTCGAGGAGAGCGTGCAGGCGATGCAGGCCGGGCAGGCGAGCGACAATTACACCATAGCCGCCCCGCGCGAATTCTACGCCCAATGGCTCGCCCCGCGTTTGGCTGCATTTCGTAAGGACAATCCGAACATCCGCTTTCATCTGGTTGAGGATGAGAACGCCGATTTTACCGAAGCCAATCTGGATGTCGCGATCCGGCTGGTCGATGGGCCGGGCGATCTCAATGGTGTGGAACTGGCCCCGGC
>JBAUIN010000116.1:0-2959 GCA_049682975.1 Pontixanthobacter sp.
GCAAACCATTCGGCCGGTGCGGTTGCCAAGTCCGCGTCCGCCGCAAATTCTTCCGCGCCGACACCGCTCAAAAAGACGTGCCGTCCATCCTCCATCACCGCATCGGCCAGCAATATCGGGTTCTTTATCGAAGTAATCCCGGTCACCGCACCCGCCGCCCGGCTTTCGCCCAGCATGATTGCCGCATCGAGTTCGTTCGCACCTTCCCAGGTGAACACCGCACCGCGACCGGCGTTGAATTTCGGGTCGTCCTCCATCATCACGATAGCCGTCTTGACCGCCTCTGCCGCCGTGCCGCCATTGCGCAAAATCGCCGAACCTGCGTCGAGCGTCGCCTGCAACGCCGCTTTGTAATCCGCCTGTTGTTCATCGGTCATATTAGCCCGCTCCATCGTACCTGCACCACCATGAATGGCGAAGGACCATCGCGGCGAAGCGTTCGCAGCGGCGTTATGTGCGTCGGCTTCATGGGCGGCGGTGGGCGCCGATAATACGAGAGCGAGAAGAGCTGCGAACAGGCTGACAGGCGTTTGGATCTTGGACATGCTCGAACGCTATCACATACGATAGCGACTATGCCAGCGGGCAGTTTTACGCGGTTTTGACCCGCTAATCTTAAAAACGCATTTCGCATCCGGTAAAACTTGTGTTAATCCCACGGCAATCCCGGTGAACGGCCGGAGGTGGAAATGCATAACAGGGGAAACGATATGCAAGTCGGAAATTATCGCTTCGACCAGGATGTGGCGATGAACGTGCTCGAAAAGATCGTGCTCGTCATCGTCATTCTGGTCGTCACATGGGCCTTGGCGAAGGCTGCGAAATGGGCATTCGCCAAACTGGTGGATAATGTCCGCTTCTTTCAGCGCGGCACCGGCAACGGCGGCAGCCTGGGTGCTTCGCTTGGTAAGATCGTCAGCCTGTTCATCTGGCTGTTCGGATTTATCGCCATTCTCCAGGTACTCGATCTTGGCGGCGTTATGGCCCCGATCCAGGGTCTGTTGAACGATGTGCTGGGCTTCATCCCGAATCTGATCGGTGCGGCGCTTATTTTCTTCATCGGCATGATGGTGGCGGGTATCGTGCGCGATATCGTTGTCACCAGCCTGCAAACGGTGGATTTCGACAAGTGGCTCAACCGGGGTGGCGCGGAAACCGTGACCGGAAACAGTCGCATCAGTTCGACGATCGGCACGATCATTTATGTGCTTATCATCATTCCCGTAGCCATTCTGGCGCTGGAAGCCCTCAATCTGGAAACCGTATCCGAACCCGCCAGCAACATGCTGCGTGAGATTCTCGGTGCAATCCCCAACATCATCACCGCCGCAATTCTGCTGGGCATCGGTTATGTCATCAGCAAATTCGTGGTCGGCATGTTGAAGGATATTCTGATCGGATTGGGCGTCGACCGTTCGCTCGATTCCGCAGGCGTATTGCCGGCGGGCGCAAGTGCATCGGGCTTCATCGCACGGATCGCGCAGATCGCCATTATCCTCGCCTTCGCGGTTATGGCAACACGGGCGCTGGGCTTCCCCGAAATCACGGCCATGCTGTCGCAGATACTCGAACTGGCCGGTCAGGTCGTGTTCGGTGCGGTGGTTATCGCAGCAGGCTTCATCATTGGTAACGTGCTTGCACGGATTATCGGTGGCGAGGACGAGCAGGGTATGGGCGCAACGATCGTGAAATATGCGGCTATCGTGTTGTTCACCTTCATGGGTCTGACCTTCATGGGTGTCGGCGACGAAATCGTGCAGATGGCCTTCGGTGCTCTGGTGATCGGCGGCGGTGTCGCGATCGCCCTTGCCTTCGGCCTCGGTGGCCGCGAATGGGCAGGTCGCAAGCTCGAAGAACTGGATCAAAAGGTTCGCGACGGTTCTGTGGGCGGCGGTTCCACCGGCGGCAGCAGCACGAAAGCGGCTGCGCCCAAATCCAACACGCGCACGAAGACCGCAAGCAAGAGCGACAAGCCGCTCCCACCCGGCGCATAAACGCATCGCCGAAGCAATTCGGCCAACGCACGGAAGCGGGGCGCGGGATCATATCCTGCGCCCCGTTTCTCGTTTAGGATAGTCGAACCAATGGGAGAACATGCGATGGCGGATTTCGGTGCGAACACGACGGCGGACGAAGTTTTGGCGGACCGCGATCTAACCGGCAGGCTGGTTTTCATTACCGGCGGCAATTCCCGTCTAGGCCGGGAAACCGCGCGTGCCATGGTCGCCAAAGGCGCGCATGTCGTCATCGCCGGTCGCGATCGAGCAAAGCTGGACGAAGCCGCCTCCGCCATTCGCGGCGATAGCACCGACGCCGACGTGGAGACGATCCTGTGCGATCTGGCCGAATTGGACAGCGTGCGCCGCTGCGCGAAAGAGGCCGCGGAACGGTTCGACCGGATCGACCTGCTCATCAACAATGCCGGAATTATGGCACCCCCATTCGGCAAAACCGTCGACGGTTTCGAAACGCAATTCGGCACCAACCATCTGGGTCATTTTCTGCTGACCAATCTGCTGATGCCGCTGGTGCGCAAGGGAACCGAACCGCGCATCGTGAACTTATCCAGCCGCGGCCATCACCTCGACCACATGCATTTGGACGATCCGAATTACGATAATCGCGAATACGACAAATGGGATGCCTACGGGCAGTCGAAAACCGCCAATATCCTGCTCACCGTCGCGCTGGAGAAGCGAGTGGCCGGGCATGGCGTTCACAGTTTCGCTGTGCATCCCGGTGGGATCATGACCAATCTAAGCCGACATATGACGGAAGAGGACATGCAATGGATGATGGCTCGCTTCAAAAACGAGGAAGGCAACGGGCCGAAAATGAAAACTATTCCCGAAGGGGCCGCCACCACCTGCTATGCCGCGACCGCCTCTGAACTGTCCGGCGAAGGCGGCGTGTATTGCGAAGACTGCCATGTCGCCGCGCAGGATGACGACGACGATCA
>JBAUIN010000117.1:0-3979 GCA_049682975.1 Pontixanthobacter sp.
ATGCCGGGCAGCCAAGCGATGCCGCCCCGTGGTTCTTGAAAAACTATCAGGCGAATGCCCAAGATGCGCGGGCGCCCGACAGCCTGTTATATCTCGCTGAAACGATGATCGCGCTGGACGATAGCGACCGTGCTTGCATCGCGCTGGCCGAGTTCGCCGAAAGCTATCCCGCGATCGCATCCGGCAGATTGTCCGATCAGTATCAGCGCAATCTGGCGAAAGTTACTTGCAATTGAGAAGGGTATCGATCCCGATTTGATCGCCCGGTTCCGCGCCGATTGCGCGCGGATTTGGCATGGCGAGGGCAGGCTTGGCATCGCCGTGTCGGGCGGGCCGGACAGTATTGCTTTGCTGCTGCTGGCGCATGCCGCCATGCCGGGCGCCATCGAAGCGGCCAGCGTCGATCATGGATTGCGACCGGGAAGTGCGGGGGAAGCGCAAGTCGTCGCACGGCATTGCGCTGTACTAAGCGTGCCGCATAGAATTCTGCCTGTAACCGTCGCGGGCGGTAATATGCAAAGCGAGGCGCGACGGGCACGCTATGCAGCTTTGGGCGAATGGGCGACCGAGCGCGGGCTTGCGGCGATCATGACCGCGCACCATGCGGACGATCAGGCCGAAACGCTGTTGATGCGACTGAACCGGGGTAGCGGGCTGGCGGGGCTTGCCGGGGTTCGGCCGGTAGGTGTCGTGCCGAATTCCGATGTGCCGGTGCTGCGCCCTTTATTGCAATGGCGGAATGCGGAATTGGTCGCCATCGCGCATGCAAGTGGCTTGGAACTGGCCGCCGACCCATCCAATGACGATACGCGGTTCGACCGGGTCGCCATGCGCCGTCACCTGACGCAGGCCGAGTGGATCGATCCCGCCGCATTCGCCCGTAGCGCCGCGCATCTTGCGGAAGCCGAAGCCTATTGCGCTCAGCAGATCGCCCGCTCTTATGCCGAACGCGTGACGTATGCAGGCACAGCAATCGAATACCGCCCCTGCGATCAGCCATTCGCCGATATCGAGATCGTGCGCCAGATTATCGGGGAATGGGGCGGGGCGCCATCGCGGTCCGAATTGGATCGGCTAGTGAACCGCTTAGGGCGTAGTGAGGCCGCATCGCTTGCCGGAGTTCATGCGAGCGCAATCGAGAAAGCCGACGAGATTGTCTGGCGCTTCCGACCCGAACCGTATCGCAAGGCGGGTGAGTTTTAACCCTCACCCATGCGCGCCAAATTCGTTTGCGATCGCCGTGCCGATCCGCAGCGTCAGGCGATAAGCATGATCCAGCGGATCGATATAATCGCGATGGATGCCGGTATAACCTTCGCCGGCGCCATCGGGATAATCGCTCGGTTCCACGACGGAAAAATCGTCCAATCGCGGAAAGCTGACGGGATATGCCCGCCGCATCTGCGCCAGCGCCTCGTCGACACGCAGGGTGAACACCATTTCCAGCACGTCGTTGCGGCTAATATCGTTCGCGCGGCTGAATGCGGGGATCGACACGGCTTTCAGAAACATGTGTTGCAACAGCGTCAGCCGAAGCGCCTGCAATGCGCCGATCGTGCGGCGGGTGGTTTCGCGATCGTCGCCCTGTTCGCCTTGCGTATCGTCCGGCGGCAGCAGATCGAGCAGCCGATGCAATTTCAGCGCATCGATCCGCAGGCGTGAAGCAAGGCGACGGAATACGCCGGTGCGGTCGTCCTTCGTCAGATATTCAGCCAGGGTCTGGCATGCGTCCGACAAATGGCTTTCGGTGCCGCGATAGGGGCGGCTTGCCCAATAGGCGGAGTTGAACAATTCGCCGAACGCCGCGACCGTTTTGATACTCGCCAACGCATTGGAGGCGCGCACCAGCCGCACGATCTGCCGCCCGCGTTCGCTGCTCGCAAGGAGTTCCGCCAGTTCTTCATACGTGCCGTCCGCCGCGCTGCCGATCCCGGCAATGACATTCACCGGATAGCCCAACTGTTGCAGGATCGCATTGTGTGGAATGGCGCGGATCTGTCGTAAATTCATCTCGCGATCGGCATTCAGATCGGACTGTCGGCGCGATACCCGGCTGCCGGTGTTGTTGATAAGGCCAAGGCCGAAAGCGGTCAGCGCCCTGCTGTAGGTCTGGCTTTCGAGATGTTCGCGTTGATGCGTGCGTACGGCGCGATAGAAATCCAGGCTAATATCGGTCCGGCGATAGAATGGATCGGTCGGCGCATCGGGGTTGCCGATGTCGGGCGACAGCGTGGCGATCCGGGTCAGCGTAGCCAATGCGAGATCGGGTGATGCGAAATGTAGATAGCCATCGCCGCCCTGAAAGCTGACCTCCGGTTCCAGCCGGATGCCCGCGCGTGCAAAACGCCGCCGTGCCCACGGGCTCATTGGCCAGGCCAAACGGTCAGCGAAATTTGCGGGATGCGCCCCGCGCCCCATGCTTTCGCCATGCGTGTTGAAGATAAGCGCGGCGACATCAGTGAGGCCGTTCGCCTGCATCGCATTGGCCATGCGCCCCTGCAATCGTTCGATCGCCAGACTGGCGGGGATCTGCCCGACGAACCGCCCCGCATCGGAAAAACCGGTCTGGATCGCGATACGGCTCCGCTTGCGGGCGTAGGTCCGATAGACATCTTCCGCCAGCAGCGCATCGAGGAAACGGCCGCCATGCTCCAGCGCCCCTTCGGTTTCGAACAGAGGCGACACGTCCACCTTGTCATCGATACCGAACAGTTTCGCGAAATACAGCGCGGCAAGTACTGTGGAGGGCTGTTCGCATTCGGCGATCAGCATACGGATCGGCGCGTCGCCATCCACATGCTGGATGATCTGCGCCATCGCCAGAAACTGCCGGATGGCGGTGCTGCTTTCGATCGCCAGTGCCGCGAAATTGGTACGGAGCGGCTTTACCTCCGCCAACAGATCGCGCAGCGTCGCCATCGCGCCCTGACTGCCCAAATCCAGCGTGTTGCCGGGGTCGATCCGGCGACGGATCGCATTATGCAACTGGCTGGAATTGACGCGGAAATGAATCCACCCCATGCCCAGCCCGTCGGCCCGCATGGACGCGGCCAGCGTTTTCAGGGCCGTGGCGCGCGTGGGGTCGCAACCCCGCGCCTCTTCTTCCAGCATGGCGATTAAAGGTGCGAGCGTGAGCAGCTTGTCTGGGTGTTCAGCGGTCAGACGGTTCGCCGCCTTCGAGAGCGCAGCAGGATCGGACAGGTCGCGGCGGAAATCCGCAACCCGCTCCTCGGCATAATGACTGGCGCCGCGCAGCGTCTTCAGGCGAGGATGGTTTGCATCCACTGCTTCCAACGCGGAAATATAACCGGTTAGCCGCTCCGCTTTTTCGGCAAGGCGGAACCCGATGGAATCGAACCATCTGATATCGGTGCGCCCGTCCATGTCGTATCCGACCCAAGTAGCGAAGCGGAACGGCAGCGGTTCGATCGTGTGCCAGCGATCCGGCCATTTCGCGGATGCCTGCATCAAAGCGGCATGAACCATCCGGTCTCGCGCGCCTTGCGCATGGGTGATCGCCTTCATCGCGCGGGCATGTTCGTATGTTAGCGTGATCGCGGGGCGTTCCGGCGGATTGTTGCAAATCGCGGCCGGTATGGGTGTATCGCCACTTGCCGCGCTTGCCACCGCTTCGCTTTGTTCGGGGGTTAGCAGGAATGTCGGATGCGCCGTAAATACCGCGTGCAGGCTGGGGTTCTCCCACTGTGCGCGAAACCGATCGAAATCATCTGCGCACAAATCGTGCACCGCATCGAGATTGCTTTGCTCCGCGACCGGCCCGACCCGGCTGCGCAATTGGCGGGCGCGAGTATTCAGCGACTGGCATTCCAGTTCCGCGATCATCCCCTCAATATCTGTTAGTGTCAGTTCGCCGCCTTCCAATTGGCGCGACAGGTCGAGCGATAGCTGGAATACAGGATTGAACAGCGGCGTTTCGCGGGTTTGTTCGTGCAGCGATTTAAGATGCGCGGTCAGGTCG
>JBAUIN010000118.1:0-22139 GCA_049682975.1 Pontixanthobacter sp.
AGGACCAGCACTTGCCGATCCGCCCGCAGCGCCGCCGCCATTGGTTCGAAATAGGTTTCGGTTTTGCCCGATCCCGTCACTCCGTCGAGCAGGAAAGGCGCGAAGTCGCGCGCCTCCACCGCGGCAATCAGGCGATCCGAAACCGCGCGTTGCTCGGTGCTTAGATCGACGGTGGCGTGCCCGGCATCGGCGCGGGGGTAGGGGCGATCGATATCGACCTGCACCGCTTCCAATACGCCCTGCCCCACCAGCCCGCGCAACACGCCGTCGCTGACCCCCGCCATTTCCGCCAACTCGCGGATCGTGGCCTGTTGGTCTTCCAGCACGTCCATCGCAATTTCGCGCTGCGGCGTCATGCGTTCGGGCATCGCGCCCGTCAGGCGGTATTCGGTCATCGTCGCCGGACCGCGCATCGCGCCGCCCGATGCCAGCACCATACGCGCCACCGATGCAAGCGAAGCGCAATAATAATCCGCCGTCCATTCGATCAGCCGCCGCAATTCCGCGCGCAAAGGCGGGACGGGCAGCACCTCCAGAATGGGCCGCAATTTCTCGACAGCCACGTCCGCGCCGGGCAACCGATCCGCTTCCCACACGATGCCGACGATCTGCCGCGGCCCCAGCGGTGCGGATACGACGGAGCCATATTCGATGCGCATCCCATCGGGCACCGTATAATCCAGCGGCCCCAAAGCGGCGTTGAAGATAATGAGACGGACGCGGTTCATAAAACAGCGTGCATATGGACATGCGCCACCCCCGCCGACAAGGTGCGGGACGTATTTATGACGATGAGAACACTTGCATGACCCAGTTTCGCGATTTCCAACCCCACCGCCGCAGCTTCCTGACCGGAATGTCCGTGATCGGCCTTATCGGTGCGACCGGCGTGTTGAGCGCCTGTGCCAGCCTACCGCCGCTGACGATGGACGACGTGATCGAACGCCTGCTGCGCCGGTCCAGCGAAAGGGCTTTTGCGCGGCTGACATCCGATGGCGGTTTCTGGGACGATCAGGTCGAAACCGTCGGCCTGGGTTCGATCCTGGGTTCGCGGGGCAACATTCTGACGGATGTTCTAACCTCTGCCGTCTTCAAGGATCAGTTGCAGGATGCCTTCGGCGATCTGGCGGCGGAGGGTGCATACCGCGCTGCGCCGTTGGTCGCCGATGCCGTCAGGGTGATCGGGGTAGATGCCGCACAACGCCTCGTGCGCGGCGGCCCGACGGCGGCGACGACCTTTTTGCGTAGCGAGATGGGCGGCACGCTCATCAACGCGATGGTGCCGGAATTGGGGCAGGCGATCCGTCTTGCCCGCGATCCCATCATCGGCCGCGCGATTTCCGAGCTGGCGGGCGTCGATCTGGAGGGCGTGACCAGCCGTCTATCACGCACGATCGACGATGCGATCTGGCGCGAGATGGGGCTGGAGGAAGCCGCCATCCGCCGCGATCCGCGCAGTACACGCGATCCGGTCTTGATCGGCGCGTTCGGGCTGAATACCGCGCGTTAGAACGTGTATTCGATCCCGATCACCGGGGCGTGGCCCACTTCGTCCGGCCCGTTATCTTCGAAATCCTGCTGCCGCAGATAGGTAAGGCCGAGCGACAGATTGTCGCTGACATCGTAACCGACACCGATCTGCGTGCGCAGCCCGGTAATCCCCGTGTCGCCGCCCATGCTCGTGCCGCGTAAGGTCCAGAACAGCTCCGCATCCGTGCCCGCCGACCAGCGGCCATCGGCGCTCAGAGGAAACTTGACGCCGACCCTTGGCCGTAGGCGCAAACCCATTCGACCGCCGCGATCCTCGACGAATCGTTCCTCCAGTCGCAGGCGCGTTCGCAATATGCCGTGGCTGGTCGATACTTGCTGCATGGTGCGCAACTCGTCCGACCCGCCATCGTTGATTCGCTTTTCCACCGCTCCGGCGAGCGTGACGTTGTCGGCCAGTTTCTGTTTCACCCAGAATCGGAAGAAATAGGTGTCGACCCGCCCATCGTCGGAATCGCGAGAACGTTGCGCGGTTTCCAGTTCGATAGCCGTGTCATCGTCCAGATCCGTGCCGATCGACGGGCTGAACCATAATTCGAATGCTTCGTCGGTGGCGAGGGCAGGGGATGCCATGCTAAAGGCGGCGGACAATGCGGCGGCACCGGCGGCGAGGATGCGCGCGGTGCGGTTGCGCTTCGCATGATGGGGGGCAGACATGGGGTACTCCTGAAACTTTGTGGTGCACAAACATTCGTCACTCGGCACGGTTCCCACACGTGCGCATCTGGCCATGGCCGAAGCATTGTGCGAGAGGTTCGGCCATGACGAATCACGAATTAACCGGAGCGCACTGCGCATGAAATTCTTCGCCGACACTGCCGAAATCGATGAAATTCGCGATCTCGCCGCGACTGGCCTGCTCGACGGTGTGACCACCAATCCCAGCCTGATCGCCAAATCGGGCCGCGATTTCATGGAAGTGACGAAGGAAATCTGCGGCATCGTCGACGGGCCTGTCAGCGCCGAAGTCGTTGCGCTGGATCATGACACGATGATGCGCGAGGCGGAAGTGCTCCGTAAGATTGCCGACAATGTCTGCATCAAAGTTCCGTTGACCGTGGACGGATTGAAAACCTGCAAGGCGCTGACCGATGACGGGACGATGGTCAACGTCACCCTGTGCTTCTCCGCCAATCAGGCGCTGCTGGCGGCTAAGGCTGGCGCGACGTTCGTTTCGCCGTTCGTCGGGCGGCATGACGATAATGGCTTCGACGGCATGAGCCTGATTTCCGACATCGATCTCATCTACAGCAATTACGCCTTCGAAACCGAGATACTGGTGGCCAGTGTGCGCCACGGGGGTCACGTGCTGGAAGCGGCGAAGATCGGCGCGGATGTGATGACCGCACCGCCCAAGGTCATCAAGGCGCTGTTCAATCACGTGCTGACCGATAAAGGCATTGAAGGCTTTTTGGCCGATTGGGATAAAACCGGCCAGTCCATCGTTTGATAAACCTTGGCTGACGACACCCCCCTCGACCTGTTCAAGCAGGCCCTGACCGGCGCGAGCCGTGCCTTGTCGCGCGAAGCGGAGGTCGAAGTCGCCTGGAGCGCCGACAGCCCCTCTTCCGCCGGCAGTAATTTCCGCGTGCCTTTGCCGGGCCGCAATCTGCCACCCGGTCAGGCGAGCGAGGCGCGCGGTTTTGCCGATAGTTTCGCGCTGAAACTGCGCCATCACAGCGAGGCCGCTCACACGAAGGCCGCGCCGAGCGAACCGCTGGCGCGCGCCGTATACGATGCGGTCGAGCAGGTCCGTTACGAAGCACTGGGCGCCAATAATTTCGGCGGCATTGCCGATAATCTCGACGCAGCGGTGGAACTGCGGACCGCGTCCGACCCGATCGCCCGTGCGAAGGATGCAGGCGAGGTGCCGATCCAGACGGCGGTGTCGCTGATGCTGCGCGAGGCCCTGACCGGCAAGGCCATTCCCGAACGCGCGCGCCCGGCGGTCGACATGGTACGCGCCGGAATCGAAGAGCGGATCGGCACCGATTTCGATGGACTGGCACTGTCGCTCGACGATCAGAAAGCGTTTCAGTCGCTCACCATCGATATGCTGCGCCACCTCGATCTCATCAAAGACCAGAAGGAACCCGGCACCGACGAGGATGATGGAGAAGACGAGGACGGTCAGGACGATACCGAACAGGACGGCGAAGACGATCAGTCCGAAGGGGCCGATCCGCAAACCGCCGAAATGGCGGGTGAAGCCAGCGAAGGCGAAGACACCGGCGAGAGCGAAACCGAGGAATCCTCCGACGAAGAAATGAGCGACGGCGATCCGTCGGACGATGGCGAAGAAGGCATGATGCCCGTCCGCCCGAACCGTTCGTGGACCGATATTCCCGACGATTTCGACTATAGCTATTTCACCGACCGTTTCGACGAGGAAGTGGAAGCGCCCGAATTGTGCGATACGGAGGAACTAGACCGCCTGCGTGCCTATCTCGACAGCCAGCTGACCGGTTTGCAGAGCATCGTGACCAAACTGGCCAACCGGTTGCAACGCCGATTGATGGCGCAACAGAACCGGGCCTGGGACTTCGATCAGGAAGAGGGGTTGCTCGATGCGGCCCGTCTGGCCCGTGTGGTCACGCAGCCGGGGCATTCGCTCAGTTACAAGATCGAGCGCGATCAGGAATTCAAGGATACCGTCGTCACGCTGCTGATCGACAATTCTGGCTCCATGCGCGGACGGCCGATTTCCATTGCGGCGATCAGCGCGGATATTCTTGCGCGCACGCTGGAACGCTGCGGGGTGAAGGTCGAGATATTGGGCTTCACCACCCGTGCCTGGAAAGGCGGGCAGTCGCGCGAATCCTGGCTGGCCGACGGCAAGCCGCCGCAGCCCGGCCGCCTCAACGATCTGCGCCACATTATTTATAAGAAAGCCGACGAACCCTGGCGTCGCGCCCGCCGCAATCTCGGCCTGATGATGCGCGAGGGGCTGTTAAAGGAGAACATCGACGGGGAGGCTTTGTTGTGGGCGCATCAACGCCTGCTGACTCGTGCCGAAGATCGCCGCATCCTGATGGTTATTTCGGATGGTGCGCCGGTCGACGATAGTACTTTGAGCGTCAATAGCGCCGGCTATCTCGAACAACATCTGCGCCGCGTGATCGAATGGATCGAGAAGAGCAGTCCGGTCGAACTGGCTGCGATCGGCATCGGCCACGATGTGACCCGCTATTATCAGCGCGCCGTGACGATCATGGATGTCGAACAGCTCGGCGGTACGATTATCGAACAGCTGGCCGGTTTGTTCGAAACAAAGGGCCGGTAATGTCAGTTTCGCAGGCCGTTCAAACCCGCCGTTCCATTCGCGCATTTCTCGACAGGCCGGTCGATCAGGAAATTTTGCGACGCGTTCTAGAAAAGGCGCGGCGCTCACCCTCCGGGGGCAATACGCAGCCATGGCATGCGGAGATTTTAACCGGCGAGCCGATGCAGGCTTTGTTCGCTTCGGTGGCGGAGGCGTTGCCGTTGGGCAAGGACGGTTTCTCGCCCGAATATGACATCTATCCCAAGGACTTGACCGGCTCCTACGAGGAGCGGCGCCGTGGCGTGGGGGAGGATATGTACGCCTCCCTCGACATTACGCGCGATAACAAAGCGGGCCGCCGCATGTGGTTCGCCAACAATTTTCGGGCGTTCGGTGCACCGGTGCTGATGCTGATCCACACCAAGAAGTATATGGGACCGCCGCAATGGTCCGATATCGGGATGTGGTTGCAGACGATCATGTTGCTGCTGCGCGAGGAAGGGCTGGACAGCTGTGCGCAGGAGGCATGGGCGATGTATTCCAAGCAAATCCGCGCTGCCGTGCCGATCCCCGACGATCATATCTTCTTCTGCGGCATGGCGATCGGCTATCGCGACCCCGATGCGCCGGTGAACCAGTTCGATGTCGAACGCGCGGACTTAAGCGAAACGGTCGATTGGCATGGGTGGTAAGCTCGGATCGTCGTTGCAAGGAGCCAAAGACAACGCGGCAATTCAAAGATAGCGCGTCGTACCCTGGATGGTCGTGCTACGCTCGCAATGACCAGGGAATAATTGACCCTGCGTTCATCGCCCGTCATTGCGCTATCGATGATCGATATGCCTGCCAAAACCGAACTGCGTCTATTTAATAGCCTCACGCGCAGTCTGGAAACTTTCGAGCCCGTCCATCCAGGCGAAGCGCGCGTCTATAGCTGCGGCCCGACGGTCTATAATTACCAGCATATCGGCAATATGCGCGCCTATATCTTTGCCGACATTCTGGGGCGGACGCTGCGTTGGAAGGGCTACGATCTCAGGCACGTCGTCAACATTACCGATGTCGGCCATTTGACCTCCGACGCCGATGAGGGCGAGGATAAGTTGGAGAAAATGGCGGCGACCAAAGGAAAATCCGCACGCGAGATTGCCGATTATTACCAGCAGGATTTCGAGGCCGATCTTAGACGGCTGAACATTCGCAAACCGCAGCACCCCAAAGCGACCGATTATGTTCACGAAATGATCGCATGGGGCGAAACTATTGCGAACAAACATTGCTACGAACTCGATGGCGGGCTGTATTTCGACGTAACGACGGTGACGAATTACGGCCGGTTGGCCCGCGCACCGAGCGACGACGATGGAGAAAGCCGCATCGCTCCGGTCGCCGGGAAGCGCAACGCCGCCGATTTCGCGATTTGGCGTAAAACGCCGTCGGGCGAAACGCGGCAGATGGAATGGGACAGCCCTTGGGGCAGGGGCGCGCCGGGCTGGCATCTGGAATGTTCGGTTATGGGGGAGAAACTGCTTGGCTTTCCGTTCGATATTCATACCGGAGGGATTGATCACCGCGAGATCCACCACCCCAATGAGATCGCCCAGAATCAGGCATTCTGCGGCGGCGATGCGAGCGGTGCGCGCATCTGGATGCACAACAATTTTCTGGTGGACCGGACCGGCAAGATGTCCAAATCGTCGGGCGAGTTTTTGCGGCTACAATTACTGATCGACAAGGGCTACCATCCGATCGCCTATCGTCTGATGTGCCTGCAGGCGCATTATCGCAGCGAATTGGAATTTTCGTGGGAGGGGCTGGCGGCCGCGCTGACGCGGCTGAAGCGGATGGTGATGCAAGCAGAAGCATTGTCCGATGCCGAAAACGGCGATCCGAACCATCGCAAATTCGAAACCGCGAAGGCCAAGTTTCGCGAAGCGATGAACGACGATCTCAACACGCCGATCGCTTTGACGGCGCTGGAAGAGGCGTTGGCGGTAAAGAAGGTGGATGCCGGGTGTAAGCGTTCGGTGGTGGAAGCGATGAACGCTGTTCTTGGTTTGAACTTGCTGGCCGTGAATCGCAAACAGCTTCGCATCGCGCCGAAGCATGCCGAAATTACCGAAGCGGAAATCACCGATGCCATCGCGCGTCGCAAGACAGCACGCGTCGAAAAGGACTTTACCAAGTCCGACGCCATTCGTGATGAACTCACTGCAAATGGAGTCGAAATTATGGATGGCGATCCGCTGGAATGGGACTGGAAACTCAGTGCCTAGTCTCGTCATTGCGAGGAGCGAAGCGACGTGGCAATCCAGCGTCAGAGGGAACAGCACTAGATTGCCGCGCCACATTCAGTCACTCACAATGATGGAAAGGAGACGGGTATGACTATCGCCGTGCTATCGGCCATGATCCGCCCGATGGTCGAGCCGTATTTGCCCGACGAAATCGATGCGCGTTTCTTTTCCTCAGTCGAGGAATTGTACGCGCTTGCGCCCGAAGCGGAAATCGGCTGGTTCGATCTCAACGACAACACGCCGATGATCGAAGCGGTGCGGCGGGCCACGAAACTCAAATGGCTCAATTCGATTTATGCGGGCCTCGATTTTCTGCCGCTCGACCTGATGCAACAGCGAGGTGTCACTATCACCAACGGGGCAGGCATCAACGCGGTGGCAATCGCCGAATATATCGTCATGGGCATGCTCAATATCGCCAAGGACTATCGCAGCGTCGTTCATGCGCAGGAGGCGCATGAATGGCTGTCCGATTCGCCGGGCAAGTTGGAACTGGCGGGGACGCGCGCGCTGTTGATCGGCTATGGCGCGATCGGGCAGCAGGTTGCGCCGCGTCTGGAAGCCTTCGGGGTTCAGGTAGTTCCAGTCCGGCGTTCGGGTGCCGACGGGGCTTTGGGGCCGGACGAATGGCGCGGGCGGTTGGGCGAATTCGACTGGATCATCCTTGCCGTGCCCGCGACCCCGGAAACAGAGCATATGATCGGCGCGGACGAACTGGCTGCGATGAAAAGCAGCGCCGTGCTCGTCAATGTCGCGCGCGGGAGCGTGGTCGATCAGGATACGCTGGTCGCGGCGTTACGCGACAAGGCGATCGGCGCAGCGATGCTGGATGTGACCATGCCCGAGCCGCTGCCGGCCGATCACCCGCTATGGTCGTTGGAGAATGCCCACGTCACCATGCATCTTTCCGGCCGCGCCCAGACATCGATGTTCACCCGCTCGGCGGAGCGGTTCGTCCAGAACATCCGCGCCTATGTCGATGGCGGAACTCTGGAACCGATCTTCGACCCGGTGCGCGGCTATTGAAAACGCGCATCATTCGTCGTCCAGCACCAGTATCTCGCAATCCACGACCATATGCGGTTCGGGCAACATCCTGTGTTCGACGCTGCTGATCGTGGCATCCGCCACCAATTGGCCCGGCAGGGTGAATTCATGATCGGGCAGGTCGACCAGAAAGATTTCACCCGCCGCTACCGCATCCGCCCCATCGAACACCAGCCGCATGGTATGACGCGCACCCACGAAGGTTATGCTGGCCCAGGCTTTTTCGTGATGTCGTTCGATATGGCCGTGACCATTCGCGAGAGCGGTCAGAGCATTGCGTAAGCGGACGCCCGGACCGGCACGGTGCTTGCGTTTGGTATAAGTCCTGGTTTTGTTTGTTGCCGGCGTTTCAAATGTAAAAGGCGTCGTCCGATCAGTCATCGCACTGTGTCTCCGTAAAAGTGTTCATGAAATGTTCCACACGCCTTTCCGTGGTAATTCGGGGGATTCGCCCATTGCGTAAATCCAGCACGAAACGCGAATCGTGCGTCGCAAGGCGACCGAATTTCGTCGCGGGCATTCCGGTGGTGCGAAGAAACTTTTCGATATGACGGATCAGCATACGGCCTCTCTAATAGTTTGATATTATTTAGTTTTGCTGGCGCTTCGAACCGGTTTGATTCGCTTGGCTCACCGATTGGTCGCCGCTCAAATCCTACTTGTCTAGGAAAAATACATCTGCTAGGCAGGAAAAATATCGGTGATGAGGACACATTATGTCGAATGCACGTGAACGCCTGTTGGAACTTGCGCAGGAAAAACGCAGCTCGCTTTCCGGATTATCCGAAATGATCGGGCGTAATCCAACCTATCTTCAGCAATTTATCCGCAAGGGCAGCCCGCGCAAGCTGGAGGAAGACGATCGCCGCACGCTGGCGGAATATTTCGGCGTGTCCGAAAGCGAATTGGGCAGGCCGGAGGAAAAATCCTACGTCAACGCAAAACCACTCGCTCGCGGTCCGGAATGGGTCGATGTGCCGCGCCTGCCGATCAGTGCATCGGCCGGACCGGGGCGGTCGAACGAGGGGGAGGAACCGTTCGACAATTTCCGTTTTTCCCGCCGTTGGCTGCGCGAACAGGGTCTGGACGCCGCGCAACTGTCAGCCATCACGGTGGAGGGCGATTCGATGGAGCCGTTGTTGAAGGCGGGCGACGAGGTGTTGGTGGATCGTGCCACTCAACCGTTCCGCGATGGTATCCACGTGGTTCGCGTGGAGGATACGTTGCTGGTCAAACGGGTTGCGGCGCAAGGCGGTGGGCGTTTGCTGCTCTTGAGCGAGAACCAGTCCTATCCCCCGATCGAAGTGTCGGCACCGGATATCGAAATCGTCGGGCGGGTTATCTGGAAAAGCGGACGGCTTTGACCGTTCCTCCGATGCATTGTTGAACTTCGCCGATGAACGCGCCACATCTCCGCAATGACCGAAACGCACAAACAGCCACCTATGCGCGCCGCGATCATGCCGGTGACTCCATTGCAGCAAAACTGTTCGTTGATCTGGTGTACCGCCACCATGCGTGGGGCGCTAATTGATCCGGGGGGCGATCTCGCAAAGCTCAAAGCCGGCGTCGCGAAAGCGGGCGTGGAGCTTGAGAAAATCCTGATCACCCATGGTCACATCGATCATTGCGGGGAAAGCGGCATTCTGGCGAAGGAGCTGGGTTT
Organism: Pontixanthobacter sp.; assembly: GCA_049682975.1. Classification (GTDB taxonomy): domain Bacteria; phylum Pseudomonadota; class Alphaproteobacteria; order Sphingomonadales; family Sphingomonadaceae; genus Pontixanthobacter. The sequence continues at coordinate 9,821 of JBAUIN010000118.1, forward strand.
GCCGATCGTGGGGCCGCACGAAGCGGATTGGTTCTGGATTTCACGGCTGGACGAAGACGGCAAGAAATACGGTATTCGCGGGCAGGTGTTCGAACCCGATCGCTGGCTCGACGACGGCGACACCGTGACGGTCGGCGATCTGACACTCGATGTCATCCATTGCCCCGGCCACACGCCCGGTCATGTCGTGTTCGTCCATGGTCCCAGCAAGTTCGCGGTCGTCGGCGATGTGCTGTTTCAGGGATCGATCGGCCGCACCGATTTTCCGATGGGCAATCATCAGGATCTGATCGACGCCATCACGCAGAAATTGTGGCCGCTCGGCAACGACATCACCTTCATCCCCGGTCACGGCCCGACCAGCACGTTCGGTCAGGAGCGGAAGACCAATCAGTTCGTCAGCGATTACGCACTGGCATAGGCGCTGCCATAGGCGCCGTTCAATATATTCCGGCCACGATCAGAACGGCAACGATGGACAATGTCAGAAGTGTCAACAATGTGACGACCGTGCCGATGAACCGGCCTTTGGCAAAACCCGTCGGCTCCATGCCGAAAGCATGGGCAATGCGCCCCAAAATGAAGATTGCGGCGGCGAAGGGCAGCCATTCCGCGCCTTTGCCGGTCAGTTCGATGGCGGCGATCAGTGCCAGTGCGAAGGGCGTGGTTTCCACGAAATTGGCATGAGCGCGCATACGCCGAATGACCCGGTCGTTACCCCCATCGCCGATACTGACATTTTGCGAATTGCGCACCTGACCCACGCGAATCATTAGCCAGATTGCGGTAATGGCAGCCGCGGCGGCCATACATAATGTGACGGGTAGCAGCATCGGCATTATCATCCTTATCCATATTCTGCATTGCCGCTACCCCGTTGCGCAAGAGCTTGCAACGGCGAGCAATATCGTTATAGCGCGCCTCTTCCCGTGATGGTTCGGTGATCCGGCGCGCACTTGTGCGCGGGGTTTCCGTGGCCTACACCGGTCCCGATATTCTGCAGATCAATTCAAGGAACAGGTGCCGCCATGGCAGTCCCCAAAAGAAAAGTTTCGCCGCATCGTCGCGGTAACCGTCGTGCCCATGACGCGCTCAAGCCCGAAGCCTTTCATGAATGCGGCAATTGCGGCGAATTGAAGCGTCCGCATAATCTGTGCAATGCGTGCGGCCACTATAATGGCCGTGAAATCATCGCCGTCGGCCTTTAAAACCATCCACCGGAGTACATGCCCATGAGCCTGCCGCGTATCGCGATCGATGCGATGGGCGGTGACGAGGGCGTGCGCGTTATGATAGACGGCGCTGCCGAAGCGCGCCGTCGCCGCGACCGGTTTAAGTTTCTGTTGGTCGGGGACGAAACGCGGATCAAAGCCGCGTTGGACGACCACCCCAATCTGCGCGGCGCGTCTGAAATTCTGCATTGCGACGATGTCGTCGGCGGCGACGAAATACCGACGCAGGCGTTACGGCGCGCGAAGACCACGTCGATGGGTCTGGCGGTCAATGCCGTAAAACAGAACGAGGCTGGCGCTGCTGTCAGCGCGGGGAACACCGGTGCGTTGATGGCGATGAGCCTGGTCGCATTGCGCACCATGCCCGGCATCGATCGGCCGGCTCTGGCCGCCGTCATGCCGACGCTGGAAGATGACGACGTCATCATGCTGGATTTGGGTGCGAACACCGAAGCCGATGCCCGCAATCTGGTGCAGTTCGCGATTATGGGCGCTGCCTATTCCCGTATTATTTTGGGCCGTCAGCCGCGCGTTCGCCTGCTGAACATCGGGACGGAAGAGAATAAAGGTTTCGACCGATTGCGTGACGCTGCTGCCCAGTTGCAGGGTGCGGATGGCCTCGATTTCAGTTTCGATGGCTATGTCGAATCGGATAAGATCAATCGCGGCGAAGTCGATGTGGTGGTGACCGATGGATTTTCCGGGAATATCGCATTGAAGGCGATCGAGGGTACGGCGCGCTTCGTCACCGACCTGCTGCGCAACGCATTTACCAGTTCGCTGCGATCGAAGATCGGCTTCCTCGTATCCCGTCCGGCAACCGAATTGCTGCGGCATCATCTCGACCCCAACAATCATAACGGCGCAGTGTTTTTGGGATTAAACGGGGTAATCGTGAAAAGCCACGGCAGCGCCACGGCGGGCGGTGTCGCGCATGCGGTAACGGTGGCGGCGAAATTGCTGGAAGACAATCTGACGCACCGCATCGCCGACGACCTGACTGCGCTTCGGGCGCGTAACGGAACTGCGGACCCGGCGTGATCCGGTCCGTCATCCGGGGCAGCGGTTCGGCCTTGCCCGGCCGCGCTGTTACCAACGCCGAATTGGCGGAGCGTGTCGATACGAACGACGAATGGATCGTCGAACGTACCGGCATTCGACAGCGTTATATTGCGGGGGACGGTGAAACCACGGGGACGCTGGCGACCGACGCGGCCCGGGCGGCGCTGGAAGCCGCTGACATGGATGCGGGCGACATCGGCCTCATCGTTCTGGCGACGGCGACGCCGGATCAGACCTTTCCCGCTACGGCAACCAAAGTGCAGCATGCACTCGGCGCAAATGGCGGCATCGCGTTCGATGTGGCGGCGGTATGTTCGGGCTTCCTCTACGCGCTGGCGACCGCGGATTCAATGCTGCGGACCGGCATGGCCCGGCGCGCGTTGGTCATCGGATCGGAAACCTTCAGCCGCATTCTGGATTGGGAAGATCGCACTACCTGCGTCCTGTTCGGCGATGGCGCGGGCGCGCTGGTGCTGGAAGCGCAGGATGTGGCGGAAGATGGCCCGGGTATCATCGCCAGCAAGTTGCATGCCGACGGCGCGCATAATCAATTACTCTATGTCGATGGCGGCGCATCCACGACCGGCACCGTCGGCAAATTACGAATGAGGGGGCGCGAGGTATTTCGTCACGCAGTCGGCAATCTATCCGATGTATTGCAGGAAACGCTTGAGAATACCGGCATAGAAGCCGATGATATCGACTGGATCGTTCCACATCAGGCCAATGCGCGTATTTTAGACGCGACCGCCCGTAAGCTTGGTTTGCCGTCTGAGAAAATTATCGTCACGGTGGATCGCCACGCAAATACGTCGGCGGCGTCAGTCCCGCTGGCATTCGACGCCGCGTTGCGCGATGGGCGGATTGCAAAAGGCGATCTGGTCATGTTCGAGGCTATGGGCGGCGGATTTACGTGGGGCGCGTCGCTTATACGCATATAACAATTGTTCACTTTTTGGGGTGAAACATTTGCGATGTTGCGCTATTTTCGTTACCGAGTGCAGCATATCAGCCGGAAAGCCGGCACCATGAATTCAGGGGTCGCACCATGAAGGAGTGATTGAATGTCCCGTTCCGGAAGTACATTGACGAGGGCCGATCTTGCCGAAACCATCAACCGGAAGATGGGCCTTTCGCGCGCGGAATCTCTCGATCTGGTGGAGGATATCCTCGGCAAAATGTGTGGGGCCATGAGCAATGGCGAGAATGTGAAAATTTCCGGTTTCGGCAGCTTCATTCTCCGCGACAAGAAAGAACGGATTGGCCGCAATCCAAAGACCGGTGTCGAAGTTCCGATCACATCGCGCCGAGTAATGACCTTTCGGGCCAGCCAGCTGCTGAAGGAACGGATCGCCAAAAATAGCTGAACAGGATGAAATAGGATGCAAGCGCAATTCGAAGACGGCAAGGATGAGGGCGCATTGCGCACGATCGGCGAAGTCAGTCGTGCGCTTGGCATCAAAACGCATGTTCTGCGCTATTGGGAACAACAATTTCCGATGCTGGAGCCCCTGAAACGCAGCGGAAACCGGCGATATTATCGGGCGGAAGACGTCGCCTTGATCGAGCGCATCGACACGCTGGTCAATGTCGAGGGCTATACGCTGAAGGGCGCGCAGCAAGCGATCGAAAATAGCGGAATGGTCAGAAAAGAACAGCCGGTAGATACGCAATCGGACAAGTATCCCGAAGAACGGGACGATAAAGATCGCGAAACGGTAGCCACCCATCCTATTTCGGAACAGCTACCGCTCAGTGAAGTTCGCGATCGGCTGAAAGCGTTGCGCGACCGATTGGCTAAGGCCGCAGCGGCGTAGCAACCGCAATCATCACCGCCGTCTTGTCTATCCTACTTCCAGGATCGAATTAACGGCGCCAAGATGCCGTTCGGCAGGTTCGAAGAGGTTTACGATACCGTTAGAGTCGAAGCCGATTAAACGGCATCGCCGTGATGGCATTCGCCTCCTACGCCGATAGTCAGCGTGCGCCCGCCTGTTGCAGCAGCGGCTCCAGATCGGTCCAGCTGCGTTCCTCCAGCACTTTGCCGTTCAAAATGAAGGTCGGCGTGCTATTGATGCCCAATTCCTGCGACTGCTGGTCGGACCGTTCGGCAATGGCCGTCACCGAATCCGTATCGGCAAGGCAGCTTTGCGCCTGGTCGCGGCTCAGTCCGCGTGCGGAAAAGAAGTCGAGAAAGCCCATCGCGTCCGCCGCCGCAGCGAAACGCTGGTCCTCCGGTAGCTGCATCGCCGCCTCCAACTGCGCACCATTTTCCTGTGCACCGCCAAGCAATTGCGACAAATTCGCCCAGACCTGATCGGACAGCGGATGGAAACTTTCCGGCGCGCCGCACCGTACGAGCCGGGCCAGGACGAGATCGGGCGCATTGTGCACCTGATTGCGCAATTCGTAGCTGACGCGGCCGCTGCTGACATATTCGTTTTTCAAGGGCTCGACACCGGTCGCGGCAAAATTCGCGCAGGCGCCGCAGGTGAGGGAAGCGTATTCGATCAGTTTGATCGGTGCGTCGGGATTGCCGAGAATATAGCCGTCGCTGTCCGACACGGTTACTGTTTCGGTCCACTCCGCACCCGCGGGCGCGTCGATCGGAGCAATCGGTTCGCCCGAAAGTGCGGCTTCGGTGTTGTCTTCCGATCCGCAAGCCGCCAATCCCAAAGCCAGCGGCGCGGCCAGGGTAGCGAGGGCGATGGTTCGAAATGTCATGTCATTCTCTCTCAGCATTCAAAATCTGCAAATCATGCTAAACGAAGGGGCGTCGCGGTAAAGTCCGGCAAGGGTCTATCCACAAAGATTGCGAAGGGGCGCGCAACAATTACCGTGTCGCCAATTCCGCATTCAACGCCGTTTCCAGCGTCTCCCAATTATGCACGCCTTGTAACAGGTCGCCGTTCAGCACGAAGCTGGGCGTTCCGCGGACGCCGAATTCAGTCGCATCCAAACGGGTATTGGCGACCAGCGTATCGGCGCGGTCCTGATCGGCAAGACAGCGATCGACCTGCGGGCGTTCGTATCCCCGCGTCGCCATCATGTCATAGAAACCAAGCGTCTGCGCCATATTCTGCCGGGCGCGCTGTTTATCGGGACCGACCCAAATCGCCTGTTGCGAAGGCGTCGCGCGGCGAGCCTTTTCCAGCCATTCGGACTGTTTCATCATGAACATCGTGTGGTTCTGCAGGAATTTGTCCGTATCGCCGCACTGGACCAGCATCGTCGCCGTAAGATCGACGACATTGCGAACGAACGATCGCATTTCCAGCCTGACCTTGCCCGAACCGATATAGGCAAGCTGCAACGGCGCCTCACCTTCGATCGCGAAAGTGGCGCAATGGGGGCATGTATAGCTCACAAACTCGGTAAGCGTCGTTTCCGCTTCCGGATTGCCGATGGTATGAACGCGGTCGGTCGCGTCGATGCGGGTGTTCCAATTGCCGCTATTGCCGATGGTCAGCGTAGCGACGACCGCCAGGCCGAGATTGCGCAAAATGGTGTTCAATTATCGATCCTCGTCCTGATTGCCCAGACTGCGAGCGAGCGATTCCAGCACCGTTCGCAATTCCGGGTCGCCCACATCGCGCAGGCTTTCACCCAATTCCATGGGAATGGGTTTAAGCGATGGCGGGGCAGTGGCGCGCTTTTGAGCAGAAGGCGGCTTAACCGCACCTTGCCGGAGCTTCACGCGCGCTACCGCCTGATAGCCGAAGAAACGGTTTACCCGCTCCATGATCTCCGGGACGACGTGCTGGATCAGCGGAGCATGCGCGGGCAGCACGACCAATTGCAGAATGCCGTCCTCCTTCTCCCCAGGTGGGAAACGGATCGCTTCGGGTACGCACACTCGGGCGTGATGCTCGCCGACGATTTCCGGCCAGCGTGTGACAACGGAGGACTGGACGAAGCCGAAACGGCGGAATGCGGTACGTCCGATCTGCGGCATCAGATCGGAAATGGGTTTGGCCGGGCCGCCGCGTGGCCGCTCCCACTGCTTCGCCTTTTTCCGGGGCTGCGGCGCATTCGTCGATTTGGCGCGGCCTGCCGGTTTGTCGCTATCCCGTTCCATCTTGCACCCGTTCCATGTTGCAAATTCCCATGCCATAGACGCTGCGTGACTGCCAGCGATGAAACCATCTCGGACGCTTTGTTGCGTTGGTATAACACGCATGCGCGCGATTTGCCGTGGCGCAGTCCGCCGGGTGCGCCGCCGCCCGATCCCTACCGCGTCTGGCTGTCTGAAGTGATGTTGCAACAGACGATGGTGGCCGCGGTAAAACCCTATTTCGCGAAATTCATCGCGGCTTATCCCGATGTCGAAAGGCTTGCCGCTGCGCCGGAAGCGGAGATCATGGCGGCGTGGGCGGGGCTGGGTTATTATTCGCGAGCCCGCAATTTGATCAGATGCGCGCGGGAGGTGGCGGCACTCGGCGCTTTTCCAAAGACCGAGAGCGAATTGCGGAAGCTGCCGGGGCTGGGTGCCTATACTGCCGCGGCGATCGCCGCGATTGCATTCGGGCAGCGCGCAGTGGTGGTCGATGCCAATGTGGAGCGGGTGGTCTCGCGGCTTTTTGCGATTGCTACGCCTCTGCCGAAGTCGCGCCCGATAATACGCGAGCATACGGATGCGATTACTCCGCAACAGCATTCGGGCGATTTCGCACAGGCGATGATGGATTTGGGATCGGGTCTTTGTACGACGCGCAAACCCAAATGCCTGCTATGTCCGCTTTCGCCGCAATGCCATGCGCGGCAGGGGGGCGATCCCGAACGCTACCCAGTGAAATTTCCCAAGAAAGCCAAACCCGTTCGGCACGGCACGGCATATTGGATCGAGCGCGATGAAAATGTTTGGCTGACCACTCGCGGAGGCACAGGACTATTGGCGGGAATGCGCGCGCTTCCCGACGACGGCTGGAACGCGAAGAACGACGGCAATACGCCGCCGCCGGTATCGGGGAACTGGCGCGACTGCGGTGTAGTGAAGCACGTATTTACGCATGTCGCCCTTACGTTAAAGGTCAGGCGAACTGAAGCCTGCGAAAACGACATTACGGGCACCGGGGAGTGGTGGCCGATAGCGGACATAGACGCTGCCGGATTGCCGACCTTGTTCGCAAAAGCCGCGCGCTTGGCCTTGGCCGATCGCGGAACCGACGATTAGAGAATTCCGCCGCCCAGACTTAAACGCACGATGGCGATCAAGCCGACTATCAGGCAAAAGTCGCGTCCGCCATTCTTCGACGACAGCGCGCCTAGCACGATGCCCAGCACGATTACCGGCAGGGCAAACCAGTTCGCCCAGCCCAGCAGCGGAATGGTCGCGGGAATGACGACGATCAGCGATACGATACCCAAAAGGATGGAGGCGATGTTCAGCATGTGTCCTATATGGATAGGACACCCCGGTATCGCAAGCGATAATTGACCGTTCGGCCATCATCGCGCAAGACCCGGCGATCAATTGCAAAACAGGACCGGTCCATGGCATTCCGCGAATTCGAAACCCCGTATCTCACACGTCGATCGCTGCTGCGTGGTAGCGGTTTGACCGGGGCCGGCATTGCGGTCGCAGGGCTTCCGTTCGCGTCCCTGGCGCAGGCGCATCAATTGCCGACCACCGGCTGGACCAACGTCGCCGCCGCGGTCGAGGAATATGTCGCCAGCGGTAAAGTGGCGAACATGATTGCCGCGATGGGCTGGGGTCAGGGCGAACTGGAGCTGATCGCGCGCGGCAATCTGCAATTGGACGGCATGACGAAGGCCGATGGCGACAGCCTGTATCGCATCTATTCCATGACCAAGCCGATCACCGGTATGGCGACGATGATGCTGATCGAGGATGGCAAGCTTACGCTCGATACGCCGCTGTCCGATATCCTCCCCGCTTTCGCCGACATGCAGGTGCAGCGCGAATATGACGGCGCGATCACGGCGGATAATCTGGAACCGGCGAAGGCGCCGATCACCATCCGTCATTTGCTGACGCACACGGCGGGACTGGGTTACGGGATCGTGCAAAAAGGGCCGATCGCCAAGGCTTATGAGCAGGCGGGTCTCATCCCCGGTCAGGTCAGCCGGTTCCCGATACCCGGCCTGAGCCGCTCCAAATCCGTCGGCAGTCTGGAAGCGTTCGCGGACGGACTGGCCGAACTGCCGCTGGTGCACCAGCCGGGCACGGTGTGGAGTTATTCCGTCAGCCTCGATCTTCTGGGCCGCGTCATCGAAGTCGTCAGCGGCATGCCGTTCGACACCTTCCTGAGCGAGCGGATATTCGAACCGCTGGCGATGAACAGCACCTATTTTCGCGTGCCCGATACGCAAATCGCGCGGCTGACCACCAATTATGCGGTGATGAACGGCACGCTGCTGCCGATCGATCCGGCAAGTGCGTCGATCTATTCCGACGAACCGGCCTTCCCGTTCGGCGGGGCGGGGCTGGTATCGAGCCCCAATGATTACGACCGCTTTTTGCGCATGCTGGTCGGGCTAGGCGAGCTGGAGGGCGTGCGGGTGATGCAGGAGGCCACGGTTCGTACAGCGACGTCGAACCTGCTGCCCGACGGCGTACGCACCGAAGGCACTTGGATCGCGGGCGAGCAATTCGGCGCGGGCGGGCGTGTCACCGGCACCGCCTATGGCTGGGGCGGGGCGGCCGGGACGGCGGCGTTTGCGGACATCGCCAGTGGCCTGCGCGCGGCGTTGTTCACGCAATATATGCCGTCCGAAACCTATCCCATCCAAAACCAATTTCCCGAACTGGTCCTGTCCGATCTGGCGGCCATGTCGACACAATGACACCATTGGCATTTACCGGATCGCGGCTGGACCGGGCGGACAATATCCGCGCCGACGCGGATGCGCTTGTCGCGCTGATGAACTGGCGCGCGCGCTTGTTGAGGATGGACGGTCTGATGCCGCAGATCGGCGACGATGGCACATTGGAATGGGGCACGCTGGCGGACGCTGCCGAAGATGCGGAGCTGGTGTTTCTGGGACTGGAGGACGAGGCGCGTGGAGGAAAACCATGCTTCGCCGCAGTCCCCCCGGCCGGCGACGCCAGCCCGCGCATGGCGAACCCGGCCCTATGGTCGGCGATGGCGACGCTGAGCGCGGACGATCTGGCGATTTACGGCGGCGCGCGCAGCATTGCCGACTGGCATGCGCGGCATCGGTTCTGCGCGGCCTGCGGTGGCTCGACAGAGCTTGCGAAAGGCGGCTGGCAACGAAGCTGCACGAACTGCAACGCGCAGCATTTTCCGCGTACCGATCCGGTGACCATCATGTTGGTGGAGGAAGGCGGCGACCTCCTGCTGGGGCGCGGCTTGGGCTGGCCCGGAAGATCCTACTCTGCGTTGGCCGGCTTCGTCGAACCGGGCGAAAGCATCGAAGAAGGGGTCGCGCGCGAAGTGCTGGAGGAAACCGGCATTTTCGTGGGCAGGGTGCGCTACGTCGCCAGTCAGCCTTGGCCGTTCCCTTCGCAATTGATGATCGGTTGCCATTCCGTCGCGCAAGGCCGAATTATCGTTTTGGACGAAACCGAACTGGCCGATGCCCGCTGGTTTACGAAGGCGGAAATCGCAGCGGCCATGAACGGCGATGCGGATGCGCCGATGAACACGCCGCCCAAACAGGCCATCGCGCATCATTTATTACAGTGGTGGCTCGATAAGGACGACATATGAGCAACGCGCCCCGACATTTGGCGATCGACATCTATTCCGACATCATGTGCCCGTGGTGTTTGGTCGGATACGGCCAGTTGCAGAAGGCGCTGGCACAGTTGGATGGCGAAATTGCGGCGACGATCCGTTGGCGCCCGTTCGAACTCAATCCGGATATGCCGCCACAGGGCGAAGACCGTTCCGAACATATCGCCCGCAAATATCGCCGCACGGCAGCGGAGACGCAGGGCGTGCAAGACCATATGCGCAACGCCGCGGAAGAAGCCGGGGTGTCGCTGGACTATACCGGCGAGGGCGACGCACCGCCTGCAATGATGTGGAACAGCTTCCATGCGCACAAAATGTTGGCGTGGGTTCTGGACAGTGAGGGCGCGGAAAAGCAGACCGAGTTAAAGCTTGCTCTGTTCGAAGCGCACTTCAATCACCGCCGCAATATCGCGGATCGCAGCGTGCTGCTCGACATCGCCGAACATATCGGATTGGATCGAACGGAGGCAACCGCCGCACTCGACAGCGACGATCTGACAGACCGCGTCCGCGCAGAAGAAGCACAGGCCATGGACCTCAACATCACCGGCGTCCCCGCTATGATTGTCGAAAGGCGAATGCTGATACCGGGAGCGCAACCGCCGGAAGTTTATGTGAATGCTTTGAGGCGGGTTGCCGAGAAGACGGCGAATTAAACGGCGGCTTGCGACCCCAGTTGCGGTCGTCCCCTAACGCGGTCTCGTCTCCCGAAAGCAGAAGTCGGACAGGGCGTTCACTCGCCAAGCGGATCGAAGGAGAAGAATTCAAGCACGTTTCCGTCTGGGTCAACCATGCGAAAGAAACTGAAGGGGCCTTCCGTTACAACACCCGGTTGTTCGATCCCGCTCGCAGCCAGTGCTTGAGCATGTGCAAATGCCTTCTCGATGTTAGCGACCTTAATGTATGGTCGAGTGCTGTTTCCAAACGCTGATCCTTTCCCATAGGTCGCGCGGTCTACAACGCCGAATAGACCTCCAGATACATCGAAGCCGACAAGCGCCGGTGTCCTTATCTGAGGGCTCTTGCCGAACAGGGCCTCGTAAAACGCCACCGACTGTTCGACATCCTCGACCAAGACATAAAGTCCGAACCGCTGCGTTTCGATCATTGTTACCTCGTCCGTTTGAGCAACTGATGGGGATGGGACCATCATGGAAGCGGCAATCGCCGCTAAGAAATATCTATTCATCAACTGCCTCCATGTAGTTTCTACTTGATACCTACCCACTACTGACAGCATTGTGTCAGCATCATTCCAATAGGCTAGAGACATGAGACGCGCCGACCGCCTCTTCGAGATAATCCAGCTCTTGCGGGAGGCACGACATCCGGTGTCGGCCAGCTCGATCGCCACCGATTTGGAAGTTTCCAAGCGAACGGTCTATCGCGACATGGCCTCGCTCATTGCGCAGCGAGTCCCCATCCGCGGCGAAGCTGGTATCGGCTATGTGCTGGACAGCGGTTTTGACATGCCACCGTTGATGCTCACCGAGGATGAGATTGACGCCGCCGCTCTCGGCGCAAGTTGGGTATCGACGCGTGCGGAGCCCGAACTGGCTGTTGCTGCAAAACGTTTGCTGGCTAAGATTGAGGCTGTTATCCCAGACGAATTTGCGATTGGCTTGCGCGAACAATCGACCAGCGTCGCGCCGGTCCAACAATCTGGCGAAACTATAAGCGCGAAAGAGGTTCGCTCGGCGATCCGCCTCCGAAAGAAGCTAGAGATTTCTTATCGGGATTCGAAAGGTGCGCCAAGCAAACGCGTTATCTGGCCGGTGTTGCTCGGTTATCGTGATGCCGGTCGCATTCTTGCCGCATGGTGTGAATTGCGACAGGCTTTCCGATACTTCCGCACCGATCAAATGTTATCGGTAGAAACCCTCGAAGACGTAATTCCGGAGAGCTTTACGTCGCTACGAGCACGCTGGAACGAGGCTATGGCCATTGAGCGGGCCCGTTATTCGTCCGCTGCTCAAGTAGGGGACAAAGGATAATCTCGATCTGCTTGTGCAGGTCCCGCAACCAAAACCGGACAGTCGCAAAACCACCCCAATAGGGGACGCACCCCCAACTTCTGTCTAAAGGATGGGGTGTGCCCTAGCTTCCTTTGGAGAGATAGTTTCCTACATGGCTTCGGCATCTTACGGTCGTGCGATGGTTGTCTCTACTTTTCCCAGGACCTCTTCTGCCGAACATGGGTACCCTCCGCATTGCATGAGGCCTGTCGCGAAGGTCACGCCGAACAGTCACCCTGGAAAGTCACAGGCGTATCGTCGCACGGTCCGAAAGGTCGCATATGGACAC
>JBAUIN010000119.1:0-11286 GCA_049682975.1 Pontixanthobacter sp.
CGCGATGGCTTTGCCGTTCACATAGATGTCCAGCAATTCATCGGTCAGTCGGTCCAGTTGGACGACGCTGGTTTCGCCCAGCGCAAGGACATCTTTCAGCTTCATGTCGACCCGTCCGAGTTCGACGGACAGGCAGACATTCACGTTGCGGAGCAGGTCGAGATTGGGTCTGTTCATGGTTAACGCTATGCGCGATCGGGCCGAACAAACCGCTACTGCGCCGATACGTAGAACTACTGTATAGCAGCCCGTGTTATTTGCAGCGCCACGCAGTCATCCTGTGCGCCCACCATACCGAATGCGACGGTTTCACCGGCAATAGAAAGCGGGACATCGCGCGCAATCGAAAGCGGAATCGTATCGCCGGGTTTCAAATTGGCGGCGCGATCCAATGCCATCGGCATCTTCGCCAATATCGCACGCGCCGGTAACGGTATGTCGCCGAACGGCGCGGCTTCGGGGTTGCTCGCACGGGCCGGGCGCTGTTTCATTCCCGCGCTACCGCGATGACGGTCTGCAGCCTGCATCATATTCGATACAGACGCCGACAGTGCCAACGTCCATGCCTCGTGCCCTTCCTGTTCGACAGTCAGTTCGAGGTGGATACATTCCGCGTTTCCGCAATACGGGTCGAGCCGGTCTAACGCGCTACCCCGTCGCGCAATAGTTGCCGGCTCATGATCGGGAAACAGTTTGAGAAGCGCGTCGCACCAGGATTGCTCCAACTGTTTGACAGTCAGATCGGCGGAAAACGGCAATTTTTCCGGTAGTGGATCGGGAACTTCACCGGTTCCGCCGTAAGCCCGATCGGTCAATGAAAAGGCATGGCAATGTGGCAGCGAGAAAAGGAGCGATCCACAGCCGGGTAGGTCGATGACACAATGGGCGGTTTGCGGATCCGACGTGCCAATATAGGTTGCCGTTTCCGTGCGAACCGGCGAACCGCCACGCAATCGTAACGCCTTCCCATTCGCGATCCCCGATATGCCCGGCGTCAGATGTTCGCACAGGTCGCGGATCATCGCCGCCACATCGCCCAACAGATCGCGTTCGGGCAATGGCGCTGGCAGCAATTCCCGGCAATGCTGGGCGAGCGGACGCTCGGCGACGAAATCGTGCGTCGATTTCATTGGACGAGGAATCCAAGGAAGTAGACATTGTCCACGCCGCCGAAACCTTCGCGTTCGGTCAAGACACCGTTGATTGTTTTGGTCAGCCGCCGTTGCAATTTCGCTTTCCCTTCGACTGAATACACCTGATCCTCCGGCGTGTCGGCCAGCACGGTCAGGATTGCGGAACGCAGCGCCAGATCATGTTTAGAAAGCCACATAAGTACACGGCCGTCGTAACGGGTCGACGCGGCGAGGCTTACTTGAACCAATGCCGGTGATTGGCGTAGGTTTGACGTGAAGGTTTCCTCGAACGCGTAATAGCTTGTGCGGAACTCGCTGCCGCCTTCGCCATCGATATTCGCAATGTCGTCGCCCTCGCCTTCGGCGGCAACCGCATACGGGTCTTCGTGTCCCTTGCGAACGAGTTGCGGCAGGTCGGGGCCGCTATCCACGGCCGTTCCGCCTAAATATCCCATGCTGCTCGCGCCGTAGGCGGCACCGGCTCCAGCTCCCAGCAAAACGAATGCGCCTATGAGCAGCTTGAGCTTCCCCCCTTTATTCGCCGGGGGATCGGATGGGTCGATTGTGTTGGTCATTACAGGGTGTTCCGATGAGTTAAACGTAAAGGCCGTCAGTGTTTGGTGTTTCGGCTTCGGCGACTATTCCGGGATCGTTATCGTTCGCTTCGCCGGAGAACGGAACGTTGCGATTGGCGCGCTGATCTCCCCCATGGCTGCGTTCCTGTTCTCCAGCGCCTGGCTCCCGCTGAGTGGAATGATGGGTGTCCGATGCCATGCCGCCGTTCTGCCCGCCGCGTTGCGACGGATCGCCGGTCGCGGTATCCGCCAAGGCAGCGCGGATCGTCGGGCTGAAACTGGGATCGTTGCTACTCACCCCGACTGCCAGATTGCCGCCGCTGGTGTCGAAACGCATCGTTACCCCGCCGAATTCGGCATGGGGCAGCGCAATCTTTGCCGTACCCGCCGAACTGGAATTGGTTGCCTCTCTGGCCTGCACCAGACGATCCATGAGCGCTGCGAAATCACGCGGCTGATCCGAGGGTTGGGAAGTCGATGGTGACGGCGCCGTAACATTGCCCGGCAAGGGGCTCGGTTGCAAAGCGTTGAACGGCGTGTCCACTAACGGGGTCAACATAACCGGTGTGCGGGCGGTAGGCGAGAGATCTGCCCGTTCCGCCCCCCGGGCAAGGGCCTCGCGCATCGTGGACGCGATGATCTGCAGCGTCGCGATATCGCGCAACGGTACTCGCTCACCGCGCGATGGTGGAAGCTCGGTTTGGCTCGTTAGCACTGGATCGCCGGGAATTTCATCGGCGAGCCGAGCATCGACTTGATGCGGTTGCGGCGATTGAACATGCGGCAGCGCGCGAAATTTCGGAGCCTGCGGAACCGGTTGTGACGGATGGGGAGACGATGATTGCGCGACAGACATCGTTGGCGCGATTTGGCTGGGTACCATTTGGTTGGGCGTGAGAGCTACGCGTTGCTCCGGCATAGGATCGTGCGCCGTCGGCGTCGGAATATACCTTTCCAGGTTTGTTATCGATGTCACATCGGCGAAAGTATCGCCTTCAACCTCGCCAGTTTTGCCGACAGGACCGCCGGTCAGTTCCTTCATCGTGTCCAATTCCGCGCCCTTTTCTTGAGCCGGGACGTCGGCAGTATCCGGCAAGTCCGGCAAGGTTTTGCCGTCCACTTCGTCGCTTGCCGCATCGAACACGGCCGCGAAATCGGGCATGGTCCGGGATGCCGGCTGTTCGCCTATATCGGGCGAGAGTCGCGGAATCTGCACTGATGCGGATGTTACGGTCGTGATCGGTTCAGTTCGCAATTTTCTTTCCTATCGAGACAGTCGATGTGTCAGGACCGTTCACGGACGGATCGGGTGTTCAGGGAGAGCTTATTCATGGACCGTGCCAACTGCGGGCTATCGGACAGAGATCGGGCGATACGCTGCTTGCCCAATCCTTTGTTCGTCGCGGCAACCCGTTCGGTCGCGACATCCCGCTTCCGGTTGGCGGCGGCAGCGGCGGTATCGCAAAGATCGGCGTTTGCACGCGCCTGCTCGCACTCGGCAACGGTTGCTTGCGACAACGATGCCAAGCCGCAGTGAAATGCCCGAAGATCCTGAACGGCTGCCGCATTGCTGCCGTTCCAGCGCCGTGCGTAAGCCTCTGCCAGTTCATCCGCGCGTTGTGCGAGCCCGGCCAACCGGCTGAACTTTTGCTGCGCCATGGCGGCCTGTTCCATGGCCCGTAGCCGATCAATATCGCGCACGCGCTGCAGTCGTTCCAACCGCTTCAATCGTTGTATGCCAAACCTCACGAGGTAAGCACCGCGGCAAGCGTCGCGACGCAATCTTCGATATTGGTATATTCGTCCGGTCGTTGCGTCAGAAACTGCGTCATCGTATCGTGCATGGTCATGGCACGATCGATCTGCGGATCGGCGCCTTCGCGATAGGCACCCATCAGTACCAGATCCCGATTGGCCTGATAGTGCGCCGCCAGTTTGCGAAATTCGCGCGCATTTTCCCGATGCGCGGATGTCGTGATACGATCCATTACCCGGCTGAGCGAGGCGGTGACGTCGATTGCCGGATATTGTCCTTGCTGCGCCAGTTCGCGCGATAGGACGATGTGGCCATCCAGAATGGCGCGTGCCGTGTCGACCACCGGATCGTCATGATCGTCGCCATCGGCCAATACGGTGTAGATCCCGGTGATCGCGCCTCCGGTAGTTTGCGCATTGCCGGCGCGCTCGACCAGTTTGGTGATCGCGCCCAATGCCGAGGGCGGGTAGCCCCGCGCAGCACCGGGTTCGCCCAACAGCAGGCCGATTTCCCGCGCAGCGTGGGCAACGCGGGTCAGGCTGTCCATTATAAGGGTCACGCGCTTTCCCTGCGCTCGATAATACTCTGCCAGCGCGGTCGCGAATTGCGCCCCGCGAAGACGCAAATTGGCTGCGTGATCGGCAGGAACCGCCACCACCACCGTCCGCCGGCGCATCGGCCCCGCCATATGCCGTGCGACGAAATCGGACACTTCACGCGCACGCTCCCCGATCAGTGCGACTACGGCGATGTCGCTCTCGCACCCGCCCGCGATCATATCGAGCAATACGGATTTGCCCACCCCGGAACCGGCGATGATACCGACCCGTTGCCCGATACCGAGCGTGGTCAGCGCATTGATCGCGCGCACTCCGCAATCGAACGGCTCGGCGACCGATGTCCGTTCGAGAGCGCTTTCACGGCACCCCCCCAGCGGCCATCGGGCAGCGGTACGAATGGCGGGGCCGCGGTCGATCGGCATTCCCGTCGCATCGACCGCGCGGCCCAGGAACGCATCGCCAACCGCAACCATTCCCGGTTCGCCCTGCGCACGGACGATGGCGCCCGGTTGCAGCAGCGCGGTATCGCCCAGCGGCACCATCAGGCTGAACCGGTCGCGAAAGCCGATGACTTCGGCGGAAGCGTAATCGTCGTCATTGCCGATCCGACACACCGTACCGATAGGAACCGGCAGCCCGGTCACTTCGATCAGCCCGCCATCGCAGGAATGCACCCGGCCATATGCGCGTGGCCCCGGTATAGCGGGCGCTGCACGTAATGCAGTGATTTCGCGTTCGAGTATGGTCAGCACAAGCCGACCGCCTGCCGGATCGCGGCACGCCATTCGGCCGGACCATCTGCCACACCGCCGCCATCCTGTTCGATCCGCAGGGATCCAAGCTCCATCTGCGGATCGGGTCGGATCGTCCATTCGGCGGCGAATTCGGGGTCGAGCGCGCCGATATCTTTGGGTGCCAGATACAGAACGCGATCGGTATGTCGCCGACCGAGCATCGCCGCCGCTTCATGACAACGCGATTGCAGAACCGATACGTCCAGGGTCAGCGGTGCCAATGTCGCCTCGCATAAAGCGACGATGGTATGCGATAGTTCTTCTCCCAACCGTTCGGTCATCGTTTCGTCCATACGGCGCAAGGCCGACCCCAATTTGCGACGTTCGCTGGCTTCCCGACCGGACTGCGCCGCGGCTTCGGACCGCGCTTCGCCAAGCCCTTGCTCGAAACCACGCTGATATGCCGCTGCTTCGGCGTCGTCGCTTTCGTGGGTACCGTCTCCGGCAGTGTCGGTATCACAGGCAACTGACGGATCGTCTTGTTTGGAGTAACGCGGATCGGCGACAAAACCCGCCTTCGCGGGCAATCTATCGACCCAGTTGTGTGGCGACGCCGAAGCAGAGCCGGAAAAGGTGGGAACGAACGCAGACGTCTTAGACATAATCGTCATCCCCCCCGCTTCCGGGAAGGACGATTTCGCCCGCCGCCGCTAGCTTGCGTGCTTCGTCGATCATCGTTTGCTGGGCAGCTTCTACAGCGCTTGCCTTGGTTCGACCGCGTTCTTCCAGCTCTTCCTTGACCCCTTCGCCTGCGCGTTCGGACATGGCGGTGAAGAACGGATCGCGATCCTCTTCGCTCAGACCTTTCAGCGCATCGATCAGCACATCATTATCGATATCGCGCAACAGACGACCCATCGCCAAAGGTTCCAACGCGGTGACGATATCGAACTTGAACATTTCCGCTTCGATCGCCGCCGCCAGTTCCGCATCGCGTTCCCCGATTGCAGGCATAACGCCGCGTTCGACGCTGGAATGGGCCTGATTGATCATTTCCGCCGCACCGCGCGGGCCACCCATCGTGATCGCGCGCGTACCGAACTGGCGCGACAGGCGATCGGTCAGCACCTGATCGAGCATCGTCACGGCGTGGTGCGATACCGGACCCAACCGGGCGATCCGTTCGACCACCGGCGGTTGCAGCGGCGCGGGAAGCGATGCGAGCACTTCGGCCGCTTGCTGCGGTTCGAGTAATAGGAGCAGCACGGCAATGGCTTGCGGATGCTCGACCTCGATCATCGGCGCAAGCACATCCGGGGCAAGCCAGCGCGCCAGTTCGATCGAGGGCGTTTGTTTGTCCGGCACGATCCGTTCGAGCAAACTGTCCGCTTTCACCGGGCCGACCGCTTGCGTCATGACGTTGTGAAAACGACCGATGCGATTGGTCGCAGGAATGTCCTGGGTCTGGGCATGCGTGATAAAACCGGCGATAGCCTGCGCAATCCGGTCCGGTCCGATCTCGCCCAATTCGCACATGCTGCGCCCGACCCGCGTCAATTCTTCGGGCTCAAGTCGCGCGAGCATTTGCGCCGCCTGCGCATCGTCCAACAGCATCAGAATAACCCCGGCATGGTCCGCATCGCTCGGCGCGGGCGAAGTGCTCACCTCGCTCATGCCGGGTTCTCCAACGCGGGCGGCGTGGCCAACATCCGGCGTAGCGCCTCCGCCGCGCGATCGGGTTGCTCGGTTGCCAATTTCTGCGCCAGATCGACCTGTTCCCGAAGCGAAGATTGATCGACCGGAATTACGTTATGGCCAATATCGTCGGCATTGTGGGTCAATGCCTGTTCCCGGGCATCTTCGGAAATTTCCAGGGCCGCCGAACCATCAACATGTCCCCGCGTGCTCAATGCTTTGATCATCGGACGAACGCCGAAAAGGAGTGCCAAAATAACAGCGATCAATGCGACCGAATTACGCAGCACCGTGGCGAACCAGGCGGTTTCGTAAAATGGGGCGGCTTCGATCTCTGTCGCTTCGAACGTTCCCTTAATAATCGTGACCTCGTCGCCGCGTGCATCGTTCGCGCCGACGGCCGAGGAGACTAATTGCTGCACCTGCGCGACGCTGGCGGGGGCGATCTTCTTCATCGCTTCGGCGTTGATCGCTACCGCCACGGAAATGCGCTTGACGCCGCCTGCCTGCGTGGTCGATACCGCCACTTCACGGCCCAACTCATATGTCCGTTGCGCCGAGCTTTCCCCGCTGGTCGGACCAGTCACATTCTCCGCAGCGCCACCGTCGTCGGGATCACCAATCTGTGTTGCGGGGGGTGGCGTATTGGCCAGTACTCCCGGTACGCCGCCCGCTTGCGCGCCCCCGTTCTGCGTCGACTCCCGGCTCGTTTCGCTACGGACTGCGCCATCTTTTTCATAAGATTCGCGGGCCGACGTCGTATCGTCGCGGTCCAGTTCCACCTGTACTTCGCTGGAGAAGTTTCCTTCGCCGAGCATCGGTGTCAGCAATTGCGCGATCTGGGCGCGCAGCTTTTCTTCATAACCCGTTTGCATATCGAACCCATCGCCCGCTTCCGAAGCGCGGTTGGACAAGAGCGTGCCGTGCTGATCGACCACCCGCACCATGTCGGGTGTCATCGCAGGCACCGATCCCGATACCAGCGAGACGATCGCGGTAACCTGGCCATCCGCCAAAGTACGACCGCGGGCCATACGGACCATTACCGACGCGGAGGGCGGCGCGCTTTCGCGCACGAATACGGATTTTTCAGCCTGCGCCAGATGCACCCGTGCGGCCTCGACGCCGTCGATCTCCATGATGGTCATGGTCAGTTCGCGTTCGCGCACATTGCGCAACCGTTCGCCTTCCAGAGTGCGGCTCGATCCGATCGGAATTGCGTCGAGCATTTCGGCGGTGCTTTCCGGGGCCGCCAATCCGCCATCGCTGGCAACGAGCATACGTGCGCGATACAGATCGTCTTCGCCGACCGTCATTGCGCCGGTATTGCTGTCGATCGTATAGTCGATCCCGCTCTGATCGAGTGCTGCCGCCACTTCGGCGCGTTCGGCATCGTTGAGACTGGTATAGAGAACACGCTGCGGTCCGCTGGCGAGAGCCATATAAAGAAGCCCGGCGCCGGCAACCGCGATCAGCCCAGCCGCCATCGGCATGGTCTTGCGGATGGTAGGTTGCGCGAAGAACGCTTTGGCCCGCGCGGTTACATTATCCATCGGCGGCACGGTCGTACCTGCCAAAGGCGGGTTGGCCATCGGTAGGGATGTATCGTCGGCCATCGATCAAACGCCCATCCGCATAATGTCTTGATAGGCGGATAGCAGCTTGTTGCGGACCTGCAACGTGGCTTCGAATGCAACGCCGGCTTCCTGCCGCGCAAGCATGACTTGCGCCACATCGGTTACTTCGCCCCGTACGTAACCGGCTTGCATCTCCGACGATCGTGCCTGACTGGCATTGACGCTGCCCAAAGCACTTTGCAGCGTGTCGGCGAACCCGCCACCCGCCGTCTTATCCGCGCCATCGGCTGGCTTTTCTTCGCGCAATGACTGGATTGCGCTGGATTTGTCGATGATCTGCTGACGCAGCGCGATGATGTCTTGGACACCACCGGCAGCCCCACCCACTCCGCCGACGCCGCTCATCGAACCGCTCCTGCCGCCATTCGGACATCATCGAACATTCCCGCCTCGCGCATATCGGCCAGTCGATAACGCAGCGTCCGTTCCGAAATGCCCAATTGCCGTGCGGTCTTCTGGCGATGGCCGTCGCATTCATTGAGAGTAGTCATGATGATATCGCGTTCCGATGCCTGACTGACGCGCGCCAGCGATCGGGACGCCTTCGTCGGGGTTGCAGGGACAGGCTCCGCCAACGTCACCGGGCGGGCGGACATATCGAACACGATATGTTCCGCATCGATTGCCCCCTCGCCCATCGCCAATAACAGCGCTCGGCGCATGACGTTTTCCAGTTCGCGGATATTGCCGGGCCAGATATGCTCCGCCAGCCGGGTGAGTGTAGCGCCCGTTATCCAGGGAATGTTTGTGTCGTCGCAGCAATGACGCAGCACCATCGCGAAGGCGAGCGGGGCAATATCTCCAGGCCGTTCGCGCAAAGGGGCCAGGCCCAGGGGAAAGACATTGAGCCGGTAGTACAAATCCGCCCGCAACCGCCCGGCGGCCACTTCGGCGGGCAAATCCCGGTTGGCGCAGGCAACGATCCGCACATCGACCGGAACCGGCGCGGTCGCACCTACCGGCACGACTTCGCGTTCCTGCAAGGCGCGCAACAATTTGGCCTGCAAACCGACGGGCATCTCGGCAATTTCGTCCAACAGCAACGTGCCGCCATCGGCCGCGCGGAAGAAGCCTTCGCCTGCCTGGGAGGCTCCGGTATAGGCGCCTTTCAGATGCCCGAACAACATGGCTTCCAGCATGGCTTCCGGCATGGCGGCGCAGTTTATCGCGACGAACGGGCCGTCCCTGCGAGCGCTATGTCCATGGATGAACCGTGCCAGCACTTCCTTGCCCGTGCCGGTCGGGCCATCGATCAATACCGGAATGTCGCTCGCCGCGACGCGCTGTGCCAGCGTCAGCAGAGCCACGCTGGCAGGATCGGCACAGACCGGCTGGCCTGCTTCCACGCCGCACGCGATCGTGGCAGCCCGCGCCGCCGAGGATGCCGCATCGTCATAAGCGATGACCGTTCCCATCGCACCGCGGCGCGCGATGCCAGGCTGTTTGCCGCCGATCAGTTCGATTGTACGATCGCCCTTGCGGCGCGCGGTCCATTCCTGGCCCGCCTCGCCCAGCATCACGCAGCCATCGCCAGGTAGGCTTTCCAGCACATTCGCCGCGATTTGAGCGGCAGGCGCATGTTTTTTTATCGTCGTATCGTGAACCGTAACCCGCATGATCTCTGCGCCCCATTAACCTTCGTTGAGAGCGCTTTTGGCGGGTCAACGACCAATGAAGCGGAAACTTAATACCCCGCAGAAATACCTAGCATTGAAGGTGGCCGAAATCGCCCGGCCGATCCGGTTCCACCTTAATATCCCGGATCATCGGTCGCTCTATTGGGGGACAGCCGCGCAAACCCGCCGGTTGTGACAGATTGAACATCAACACCCACGACCACCCAGTAGAAGGAACATTACCATGGCCGTTATCAATTCGAACATCAGCGCCCTCAAATCCTCCAACGCCGCGATGCAGGCGGACAAGATGCTCGGTCAGGCGATGGAGCGCCTGTCCACCGGCAAGCGCATCAACGGCGCGAAGGACGATGCCGCCGGTCTTGCCATTTCCACCACCATGACATCGCAGATACGCGGCATGAACCAGGGCATCCGCAACGCCAATGACGGGCTGTCGCTGGCCCAGACCGCGGAAGGCGCGCTGGACGAGGTGTCCAACATGCTGCAGCGCGTTCGCGAATTGTCGGTCCAGGCATCGTCCGGCACCTATTCCGCGGATGATCGGACCAACATTCAGACCGAGGTGGACGAACTGACCGCGCAGATCGGACAGGTCGTCACCAATTCCGAATTCAACGGCGTCAAACTGTTCGATGGCGCAACCGCGACAGTCACCATCCAGACGGGCGCCAACGCGGCCAACACGGTCGATCTCGACATGGCCGACCTGACTGCCCTGACCGGAGGGGCGGGCACGGCCGGATCGTATAACGTGTCGGGGACGGACGGAACCGCCGCGAACGGCACGATCACGACGGTGGATGCCGATATCGATGCGATCGCCTCCGCCCGCGCCGGGCTGGGTGCCGGGCAGAACCGCCTGGAATCCGCGATCACGGACTTGACCTCGAATTCCACCAACCTGTCCGATGCCCGCAGCCGCATCATGGACACCGACTATTCGGCGGAATCGACCGCGCTGGCTAAAGCGCAGATTTTGAGTCAGGCGTCCACCGCCATGCTGAGCCAGGCGAACCAGAGCCAGCAGAACGTCCTGTCGCTGCTGCGGTAGTATCGTATTTCGGCAAAACCGAACCGGAAGGCCCGTCGCAGCGATGCGGCGGGCCTTTGGCTTTGGCCGCTTGGGCGCACACGATGTTACACATGTGACGCATGCTAGGAGAAAAACTTTTGCGCCCCGATCACACTGCCACCGCCATCGTCTTCGGCGTCGCTGGAGCGGGTGGCGATGCATCCGTCAACGCGCCCAGCGCCTTCTCGAAATCGCGTTCCGCATGTTCGAGGGGATAGTTCTGGATCTTCTTATCCAGCCGCGCAAGATGCGCCAGCAGCAGGCGGTTATCGTATATCCGCCGTTCGCCGACCACCATGCCGTGATAACGCACGGGCTGCACGATCCCGTCGAGCGCCCTGTCGGCCAGCACGTCTTCCAGCACCTCCTGCGCCAGCACCATCGCCGCATCCCACCCGGCGGCAAAGTCCGGCTCCGCCTTGCGCCAGCGATAGGCCGTCATGGCGGACATCCCCACCCGCCGACACGCAGCGCGCACGTTTCC
>JBAUIN010000120.1:0-7184 GCA_049682975.1 Pontixanthobacter sp.
CGGGTGCGGCAGAGCCTGTATAACAACCAGCTGCTGTTTCGCCCCGGTCAGCCACCGCTCGATCATCGCAAGCTGGTGCCGACGCATGGTGAGCGGCTGATCTGGATGCGCGGCGATGGTTCGACATTGTGTGTGCATCAGGCGGAATGGGGGAAGGTCGGCAACCTCATCTGCTGGGAACACTGGATGCCGCTCGCCCGCGCGGCGATGCACAATCTGGGCGAGGCAGTGCATGTCGCCGCATGGCCGACCGTGCGCGAGGAATATGCGCTGGCATCGCGGCACTATGCGTTCGAGGGGCGCTGCTTCGTGCTGGCAGCGGGGCTGGTGCAGCGCAAGTCAGACTTGCTCGACGGTTTGGAGCGGGTTGGCGGCGATGGCGCGGCGCGGGAGCTGTTCGAGGCGATTGAAAGTGATGTGCTGAATACAGGCGGTAGTTTCATTGCCAGGCCGGATGCGCAAGTTCTTGCGAAGGCGGGTGAGGGGGAAGAAATGCTAATTGCCGAACTCGACCTGTCGGAGATAGGCGCAAACCTGACATCGCTGGACACCGATGGTCATTATTCGCGGCCTGATATCTTTGAGCTGAGCATCGATATGCGTTCGAAGGATGGGGTAGCATGGAAGAACCGCTGATCGGTTGGATTTTCATCATTCCGGCCTCTTTAGTCGCGACGGCTATTGTAATGTTTTTATGGTATAGGCTCTTGAAGTCTTCCGAAAATGCGCGCGCCGCATCTGTTGTTACCGTAATTGTAACCGCCCCAGCGATAATATTTGGAACGCTGATGTGGCGTTGGCAGATCGCTGAGTTCGGGGACAGTCCAGCCGCCGGCCTGCCGATTTTGGCCGCCTTTTATGAAGTGTTTTGGATTTGGTGCATATCGTTGCTCTTGATTTTCGCTCTGCACGGTCAGTTTGAACGGATCACTACGCGAAATCGCCGCAGGGAAATTGTTGACGACGTTTTCGAATGACCTTCGCCGCCACTGTCCTGACTCTCTTCCCGGAGATGTTTCCCGGACCGCTGGGTCTGTCGCTTGCCGGGCGGGCGTTGGAGGAGCAGAAGTGGTCGCTTGATTGCGTGCAGATCCGCGACTTCGCGACGGATAAGCATCGCAATGTGGACGACACGCCGGCCGGTGGCGGGGCGGGAATGGTATTGAAGGCCGGTGTGCTGGCGGGCGCGGTCGATCATGCGCGCATGGCTCAGCCAAACGCCCCAATTTTGGCCATGACGCCGCGTGGTGCGCCGATCACACAGGCGCGCATCCGCGAACTGTCCGAGGGGCCGGGCGTGACCATCCTGTGTGGCCGGTTCGAGGGGTTCGACGAGCGGATATTCGAAGCGCGCAATATCGAACAGGTCAGCGTCGGCGACATCGTTTTGTCGGGCGGGGAACCGGCGGCGCTGATGATACTGGATGCTTGCATTCGCCTGCTCCCCGGCGTAATGGGCGCGGCGAATAGTGGAACCGAGGAATCCTTCGAAGAAGGGCTGCTCGAATATCCGCAATATACCCGACCGCAGGAATGGGAAGGGCGCACGATCCCGCAAGTGCTGCGATCGGGGGATCATGCGAAGATCGCGGCATGGCGCAAGCAGATGTCGGAAGATCACACACGGTTACGCAGGCCGGACCTTTGGGATCGCTACGATGGCGGTCGGGTTCAGTCTGCCTCTGGCGCGCGGCATGAAAAGAAGGACCAGGACAGATGAACCTGATTCAAACATTGGAAGCCGAAGCCATCGACGCTTTGGGCAAGGACATTCCCGAATTTCGCGCGGGCGACACAGTCCGCGTCGGCGTCAAGGTGAAGGAAGGCGCGCGTGAGCGTGTCCAGAATTTCGAAGGCGTCGTCATCGCCCGCTCCAACCGGGGCATGGGCAGCAATTTCACCGTCCGCAAGATGAGCTTCGGCGAAGGCGTGGAGCGTGTGTTCCCCCTTTATTCGCCGATCGTCGATAGCCTTACGGTGGTCCGCCACGGCATCGTGCGTCGCGCGAAGCTGTATTATCTGCGTGGCCGTACCGGTAAGAGCGCGCGTATCGCGGAACGCCGGATGAATGCGCCGAAGAAGTAATTTCGGTTGCTCGATATCACCAAGGGGGCGCTTCGGGAAACCGGGGCGCCTTTTTTGGTTCACGCGAAGACACCAAGATGGCGTGCTTGCGGTGGGGTCGCACTTCTCTTCTAACCGTTTGCGATCCGCGACCTAGTCGATTAGGTGCCTGCGGCGCGTAATTGTCCGACATCTTCGTGTCTTTGCGTGAGACTAATCTCAGCAACGGCTTGGCAATGCATGACCGGACAAGCTAGGCTTTTTCGACCAGTTATGAGAAAGCCATTGCCTTGCGCCATTTCGCCATTGCCGCCCTATTCGCCATGTCCGCACCCGCTGCAGCGCAAACCGACATGACCGCCCCGCCCGAACTGACATTCGAACGCGTATTCGCTTCCCCGTCGCTCGACGGGGCCAGTCCGAGACAAGCCAAGCTGTCGCCCGATGGCCGCTATCTTACTTTATTACGCAATCGCGAGGATGATCGGGAGCGTTACGATCTATGGGGTTACGACCGCGAGAGCGGGGCGTGGACCATGCTGGTCGACAGTGAGAAACTGGGCAGTGGGCGCGAACTGTCCGAAGATGAAAAGATGCAGCGGGAACGCGCGCGGGTCGGCAATCTGAAAGGCATTATCAGCTATCAGTGGACGCCGGACGGGTCGGGCGTGCTGGTGCCGCTGGATGGCGATCTGTATCTGGCGCGGCTCGATGGCGCTGTGACGCGCCTGACCGATACCGAGGAAAGCGAACTGAACCCGGCGCTCAGCGAAACCGGGCAATACGTCTCCTTCGTGCGCGATAGGCAATTATGGGTCGGTGAAGTCAGCCAGGAAGCTACGCCGATCACGCCGAAAGAAGGCGATGCCGTCCGCTGGGGCGAAGCGGAGTTCGTCGCGCAGGAAGAAATGGGGCGGCTCACCGGATATTGGTGGAGCCCGGACGATGCCCAAATCGTGGTTCAGCGCACGGATGAAAGCCGCGTCGGCGTGGTGACGCGGGCGGCGATCGGTGCGACCGGGACGGAGGTGTTCGATCAACGCTATCCCGTCGCCGGAAGCGACAATGCGGTGGTCGAACTGTTCCTGATGGACCCCGATGGCGGCAACCGGATGCCGATCGACCTGACGAGCAACCAGGACGCTACATTCTACAACACAGATGATTCCACCGATTTCTACATCGCCCGCGTCGATTGGGCGCCGGATGGATCGCTCTACGTCCAGCGGCAGAACCGGCAGCAAAACTGGATGGATGTGCTGAAAGTCGATCCCGCAACCGGTCAGACCGAAATCGCCCTGCAGGAAGAGGACGCGATGGCGTCCAAAGGCGGGCGCGGGCAATATTGGATCAATTTGAGCGACAATTATAAATTTCTGAAGGATGGCGGCCTGATCTGGTGGTCCGAAAGTGACGGTTTCGGGCATTTGTATCTTTATGACGCGTCCGAAGATCTCCAAGCATATACCCAGCTTACGAAAGGCAATTTCGTCGTCACCAAGCTGGTCGGCGTCGACGAGGATGCGCAGCGTATCTATTACCTCGCGACCAGCGATGACGATGCGTTGGAACAGCATGTCTATGCGCTCGATTATGCGACATCCGAACCGCCGCGCAAACTGACGCAGGATGGGTTTCAGCATAATGCGACCATGGATCAGGAAGCGCAGACGCTGCTGATCACCCGGTCGGCCAAGGATCAGCCTCCGCAATCCTATCTCGCCGACACGGATGGTCAGCGCCTCGCCTGGGTTCAGGAAAATGCGCTGGATGGCGACCACCCTTACGCTCCGTATCTCCCCAGCCACGTCATGCCGGAATACGGCACGGTCTTGGCGGAAGATGGCACGCCGCTGAACTGGATGATGCTGAAACCGGAAATGGAACCGGGCAAGCAATATCCGGTGTTCTATTACCATTACAGCGGCCCCGGCCCGCAGGTGGTCGATCGCGGGTGGGACGGCGCACTGGCGCAGGCGATCGTGGACAAGGGCTATATCTGGTTCGCGCTCGACAATCGCGGCAGCGCCAATCGCGGGGTCCGGTTCGAACAGCCACTCTACCACGCGATGGGCGGGGTCGAGGTACGTGATCAGAAAGTCGGGGCGGAATATCTGAAATCGCTGCCCTTCGTCGATGCGGACAAAATCGCGCTGTATGGCTGGTCCTACGGCGGATATATGACGCTAAAGCAGATGCAGGCCGATCCTGGGTTTTACGCAGCGGGAATATCGGGTGCACCGGTGACGCGCTGGGAACTGTACGATACCCATTACACCGAACGCTTCATGGGCAATCCGAATGAGCTACCGGAGGTTTATGAAAAAGCTAGCGCCATCCCCGATGCGACGAAAATTACCGACCCGCTGCTGCTGATCCACGGAATGGCGGATGATAATGTCGTATTCGAAAATTCATCCGAACTGATTTCGGTTCTGCAGGAAGGCAATGTGCCGTTCGAAATGATGCTGTATCCCGGTTACACGCATCGCGTATCAGGCGAGAACATCAGCCCGCATATGTGGAACACGATTTTTCGCTTCTTGGAACGCAACGATATTACGCCGCCCGAATGATCTGCAAGAGCGGTCAGCCCAACCATTCCAACACGATGCGGGCCGTTTCATCGGGCGCTTCCACATGCGGATAGTGACCGATTTCGGGCATAAGATAGATCTTCGCTTCGGGTAGATATTCGACCCAGCGATTGAACCCGTGTTCGCCCGATACGGGATCGGAAGCGCCGTTGATCAGTCCGATACGATCCTGCACTTTTTTCAAAACAGTGACCCAGCGTTCTTCATGCCGCAATCGGTCGCTTTGATAATGCGCCAGCTTGTGCGTCATCAATCGTCCGTCATTCTCGCAAACCATCTGCCATAGATTATCGAGATCGGCGCGGGTGGGTTTCGTATGCGGTCCGAAAGTAACGGAATATCCACGAGATAACCGTTCTTTCGTCAAAAGGCGGTTTATGATCGGACCCAGCGGCGTATCGGCAAGCCTTAGCGATAAAGGAGGTCGGTTCTGTGCCGGGAAGATCCCACCGTTCAGGAACACCATTCTGTGGAGTTCCACTGCCCCCGATCCCTCCAAATTCCGTGCAAGCAGTTCCTGCCCCACGGTGCAGCCATAATCATGGACCAGCGCATCGTAATCCGTAATGCCGAAATGATTGAGGATCGCCAGTTGCAAATCGGCCTGCCCGTGGATCGAATAGTCCTGTCGCGGTTTGTCCGACATGCCGAAACCCAGCATGTCCGCCGCGATCAACGTATGTTTGTTTCCGTCGATCTTGTTCCACAGGCGGGTCCAATCCCACGATGATGTCGGGAACCCGTGAACGAGCAGCAGCGGCCGTCCGCGACCGGTGGTCCAATAGGCTATGCGATTGCCGGCATGTTCGAAATATTGCGCGTCGTCGCGCCATTGCTGCATCGAGATCGCCAAGGCGAATCCCCTTTTTACTAACCATAGCGACCCAATGCCGGGTTCCCCCTAACATGATTAATGCTAATGCGGCAGCCAATTGATGCAGCAAGTGGATGTTTCGGGAGAATGAAGGTGGGATATCGGGTGGCCGTGGTCGGCGCGACGGGGAATGTCGGGCGCGAAATTATGGCGATTTTGGCGGAACGTGAATTTCCGATCGAAGAAATTGCCGCCGTCGCCAGTTCGCGATCGCATGGCAGCGAAGTGGAATTCGGCGAGACGGGCAAAATGCTGAAATGCCGCAATATCGAATATTTCGATTGGGCGGGATGGGATATCGCCCTGTTCGCGGCGGGTAGCGGCCCGGCAAAGGAATATGCCCCGAAAGCCGCCGCCGCCGGTTGTGTGGTGATCGATAACAGCTCGCTCTACCGGATGGACCCAGACGTTCCGCTGATCGTGCCCGAAGTGAACCCGCAGGCGATCGACGGGTATAAAAAACGTAACATCATCGCCAATCCCAACTGCTCGACCGCGCAGATGGTGGTCGCTCTGAAACCTTTGCACGATGCCGCTACGATCAAGCGATGTGTCGTCTCGACATACCAATCCGTATCGGGTGCGGGGAAGGCGGGGATGGACGAATTGTTCGAACAGAGCCGCGCGATCTTCGTCGGCGACAAGCCGGAACCTGCGACTTTCACCAAACAGATCGCCTTTAATGTAATTCCGCATATCGACGTTTTTCTGGATGATGGATCGACCAAGGAAGAATGGAAGATGGTCGCGGAAACCAAAAAGATCCTCGACCCGAAGGTCAAAGTCAGCGCCACATGCGTGCGTGTTCCGGTGTTCGTCGGTCATTCGGAAAGCATCAATCTGGAGTTCGAACGCGAACTGTCCGCGAAAGACGCGCAGGAAATCTTGCGGGAGGCACCCGGCATCATGCTGGTCGATAAGCGCGAAGATGGCGGCTACGTCACGCCCGTCGAATGTGCGGGCGACAGCGCGACCTATATCAGCCGCGTGCGCGAAGACCCGACGGTCGACAACGGACTGACCCTGTGGTGCGTCAGCGACAATTTGCGCAAGGGCGCGGCATTGAACGCGGTGCAGATCGCCGAACTGCTGGGCCGCGAGCATTTGAAGAAAGGTTGAGTGTGGCAAGTCTGTACGCCGATCTCTATTTCTCGTTTCGATCGCCCTACAGCTATCTCGCGATCGGGCGCTATCGCGCGCTGGCCGAAATGTACGACGTCGAAATCGCGTTAAAGCCGGTCTATCCGCTTGCAATCAGGCAGCCCGACTTTTTCGAACGAAACCCCTCGAACTGGCTTAGCTACACCATGCGCGACATGGTCCGCGTGGCGCAATTTCACGGCATTCCCTTTGCCGCCCCGCGTCCCGATCCGGTCGTGCAGGACATGGCGACCCGCAAGATCGCCGACGACCAGCCGCATGTTCACCGACTGACACGGTTTGGGCAGGCAGCGGCGCGACGTGGTAAAGCGTTGGTCTTTGCGGACGAGGTTGCACGGCTGATTTGGGGAGGCACCGAAGGATGGCACGAAGGCGACCATTTGCAGCGCGCGGCAGAACGTGCCGATTTACCTTGGGATGCGTTGAAAGCGGATGTCGAAACGGACGCCGGGGCGCTCGATAGCGAAGTGGCGGCAAACCAACAGGCG
>JBAUIN010000121.1:0-9670 GCA_049682975.1 Pontixanthobacter sp.
CATCCTGCGTTGGAGATCGAAAGCTGCGCCTCCGGCGGGGGCCGCGCGGATTATGGCATCCTGCAACGCACCGACCGGATCTGGACATCCGACAACAACGATGCGCGGCACCGGCATTCCATCATGACCGGCGCGGCGCGGTTCTTTCCGTTATCGGTCCTCGGCAACCATGTCGGGCCGAAGCAGTGTCATATTACCGGGCGCGTATTCGATATGGCGTTCCGCGCAGGCACGGCGATCTTCGGCCATATGGGCATGGAATTGGACCTCGCGAAAGAAAGCGAGGCCGATCGCACTATTTTGGCCAAGGCTATCGCGCTGCATAAACGCCATCGCGACCTGATACATGATGGTGCCTATCACACGCTTCCCACGCCTAATTTTGCGACTGCTTATGGCTGCGTGTCGACCGACCGGACGGAGGCTCTGTTCGCCTGTGCGCAAATCGACATGCTCCGATACAACCGCCCGCCCCGCCAGAAATTTGCGGGACTGGATGCGAGCAAACTGTACCGTATTCGGCTCGTTTGGCCGCCCGCCAATCCGTCCATCTCCCACCCCTCCATCGTCGATGAATGCAATTTGATGGGAACGGGCAGCGAATTCACTGGTGGCGCGCTGATGCGGCACGGCATACAGATGCCGCTGACCATGCCGGACACTTGCCTAATCTATTACCTGGAAGCGCAACCATGAGCGACGGCGACCCGTTCGATCTGCTGGTTATCGGTGGCGGCATCAACGGCGTCGGGATTGCGCGCGATGCGGCGGGGCGCGGCGCAAAGGTTCTGCTGGTCGAGAAAGACGATCTGGCGAACCACACCTCGTCGGCCAGCACGAAGCTGGTGCATGGCGGTCTGCGCTATCTCGAACATTACGAATTTCGGCTGGTGCGCGAAAGTCTGATCGAGCGCGAGCGTTTGCTGAACATGGCCCCGCACATCATCTGGCCGATGCGGTTCGTCCTGCCACATGATAAAGGTCTGCGGCCTGCCTGGCTGCTACGCTTGGGGCTGTTCCTGTACGACCATATCGGTGGCCGCAAATTGCTGCCCAAAACGCGCACCGTCGATCTGCGCAATGCCCCTCATGGCGGCGTATTGAAGGATCGGCTGAGAAAAGGCTTCGAATATTCCGATTGCTGGGTGGAGGATGCGCGACTGGTCGTCTTGAATGCGGTGGACGCCAAAGAACGCGGCGCGAATATCCGCACACGCACCGAATGCACCACTCTGGAACGGCAGGGCGCCGTTTGGAAGGCGAATTTGCGCGATCATGCCGGTGATGTAACGACCGTCCATGCGAACATCGTGGTGAACGCCGCCGGGCCATGGGTGGACGACGTTCTGACACGGGCGGAGCCGGGCAAGGCGCACAAGAACCTACGGCTTGTGAAGGGCAGCCATTTGATTTTCCCGCGGCTTTACGATGGTGATCATTGCTACATCTTTCAGAACCGCGACGACCGGATCGTTTTCGCCATTCCATACGAGAACGAATTCACGCTGGTCGGCACGACGGATGTCGCGTTTTCGGGCGACCCGGGGGAAATCGCCATTTCCGATGACGAGGCGGGGTATATCTGTTCCGCAATCAACGAATACCTGTCGTCGGCAGTGACGCCGGAGCAGGCGGTTCACAGCTATTCAGGAGTGCGCCCGTTATACGATGACAAATCCGCCCGCAATTCGGTGGTGACGCGCGATTATGTGTTCGAACTGGATGCGCCGGCCGGACAGGCCGCCATACTGTCCATCTTCGGCGGAAAGATCACAACCTATCGCAAGCTCGCCGAACATGCGCTGGAGAAGCTCGGTGAGCTAGGCGGCGGGGCATGGACCGCCGAGGCTCAGTTGCCCGGCGGCGATTTCGACGGTGCGTTGACCGGTGTTGCTTCGTTGGAGAAACAATATGACTGGATCGTGCCAACAATCGGCGGAAAAACCCTTCACCGCATGCTTCGGGCCTATGGTACAGATATCGAGCGGATCGTGGGGACGCGGACTGCCCCTTCACCGCTGGGCACACAGATTGCCCCCGGTTTGTGGGAAGCGGAACTGCGCTATCTAGTAGACCGGGAATTCGCAAAGACTGCCGATGACATCCTATGGCGGCGCAGCAAGCTGGGTTTGCATTATATGCATCGACAGCGCGCGGCGGTTGCCGAATGGTGCGCTGCGAATATCGCGCCATGACGGACCGGTCGGTCATGCTCGATCAAAAGCTTGGCGGCACAATCCACCGGCGCAGTTTTGCCAAAGACGATGGGCGGATGCTGCATCTATACGGCCGCAGCCCCCATACCCATGCACCGCTGCCGCAACAGACCGATGAACTTGCCAAGGGCGCACAATGGCGGTTCCATCCATTGCGCGGCGAATGGAACGTCTATGCCGCGCATCGCCAGAACCGGACGTTCAAACCTGCCGCGCATGCCGATCCGCTTGCCCCGTCGCGACCTGGCGCCCCGGCGACCGAAATTCCTTTCACGGATTTCGAGATTGCGGTGTTCGACAATAAATTCGCGGCATTCCATCCCGACGCCCCGATGCCGCCGCCCATGCCGGGATTGGGCATCGAACCTGCGCGGGGGGCCTGCGAGGTCATCGTATACACGCCCGAACCGGAGGGCAGCCTGCATACGATCGGGCAGGATCGCCGCCAATTGCTGATCGCCACCTGGATCGACCGGATACAGGCGTTGTTCAATGCCGGCTGCGACAGCGTGATGCCGTTCGAAAACCGCGGACCGGAAGTCGGCGCGACGCTGCATCACCCCCATGGTCAGATCTATGGGTTCGACCGAATACCGGC
This sequence comes from Pontixanthobacter sp., assembly GCA_049682975.1. Lineage (GTDB taxonomy): Bacteria > Pseudomonadota > Alphaproteobacteria > Sphingomonadales > Sphingomonadaceae > Pontixanthobacter. The sequence goes on from JBAUIN010000121.1 coordinate 2,815, forward strand.
GGTTCAAAGCAAAGCCGTGGCCGCTTTCGCCAATGGCTACGATCTGGCTGCGGAAATCGTTCGCTCCTTCGGCGACGGTGGTTCGGCCGATTACGGGGTGACCCGTATGAACGGAATGGCGGCGTTCTGCCCGCGTTTCGCACGCTTCCCGTACGAAATCTGGATCGCACCGGAAGCCCGCCGGGCGCAATTGTGGGACTGCAGCGCCGACGAGTTGAATGGTTTCGCGCGGTTGCTGGGCGAAGCTACCCGGCGATATGATGCGTTTTTCGGGCGCGCCACACCCTACATGTTCGCGCTTCACTGTGCCCCCCGCGAAGGTGCCCGCGGCTATCACTGGACGGCGCAATTCTATCCCATCCTGCGCGATCGCGAACGGGTGAAGTATCTCGCATCGGTCGAACAGCATAGCGGGGTTTTTACCGTCGATGTGCTGCCCGAAGATGCCGCGAAAACCCTACGCGATGTCGGATAGGCAAGCGGTCGGCGGCACGACCGTCACTGTGCCGGGCCGGGTCAATCTGATCGGCGAACATACCGATTATAACGGCGGCTGGGTTCTGCCCGCGACATTATCCGTTTGCCTGACTGTCGATCTGACCCCGCGATCCGACGATTGGGTCCATGTGCGCGCACACTTATATGACGACGTGGCGATCCGCACCATCGACGACGCTGCGACGGGCGACTGGTCCGACCCGGTAATCGGTGCCGTTCGGGAGGCGATCGCGCTGAACCTGCTTACCGGCGGCGCGGATGTCGTCGTCACATCTTCCATTCCGGCAGGTTCGGGACTTTCATCCTCCGCCGCGCTGATCGTCGCCATTCTGAAGGCCGCGCGTAGCCTGGGCATGGCAGACGGCGCAACGCAAGCGATCGACGATACTTTGATTGCGCGCGCGGCGCGGCGCGTGGAGAACGAATATCTCGGCGTTCCCTGCGGCATAATGGATCAGATGGCAATATCGCTGGCAGCTCCAGGACAGGCCATGGCGCTCGACACCGGATCGCTCGACTATCGACTTGTGTCGTTGCCCAAAACGCATGATTTCGTCGTCATTCACAGCGGACATACACGGCGGTTGACCGATGGCCGATATGCAGCCCGGCGGGAGGAATGCGCCGCGGCGGAACGCGCATTCGGCACGGACAGCCTGTGTCTGCTCGATCCCGAAGTCATATCCGCTGCGCAAAATTTGGACGCGACCTTGCGCCGCCGGGCGTTGCACTGCGCAACCGAACATTTGCGCGTGCTGGCGGCCGTCGACGCGCTGGCGGCGTCCGACATGGCGCAGATGGGCGCGCTGATGAATGCCAGTCACACATCCATGCGGGACGATTTCGCAATCACCATTCCGGCGATCGACCAGTTGGTTGCCGATGCCATCGCCATGGGCGCGACCGGTGCGCGCATGACGGGCGGCGGGTTCGGTGGATGTATCGTGGCGTGTGTGGCGCGCGAAAAACGCAGGGATTGGCAAGAAGCCTTACTCGATGCCCATCCCGAAGCGCGTTTTATCGACGCGATTGTGCCATCCTAGCCCAGCGCTGCGATGCCGTCGGCCAGGCCGAGATAGAAATTCGTCATCCCGTTCACGGGTGGCAGAACCACATTCTCGATTATCCCCAGACCCGGCGCGAACCAGCTCAAGGCGACGATCGCGAATAACACCAGCATTCCCGCCGGTCGCAGCGCTTCGTATTTGCGGGCCAGTGACGGCGGCAACAATCCTTCGACGATATGCGATCCGTCGAAAGGCGGGATCGGCAGTAAATTGAAAAGGCCCAAAAAGATGTTGATCGTGATGAACACGAATGCGCCGGTCGCGAGCGGATAGGACTGACCCAACTGGTCGCTGATCATCGGCAATCCGGTGGACCCCGCCATGAATACCGGCGCGTCGGGCATGGTTAGGCCGAGCAGGACCGCACCGAAGAATGCCAGTACGAAGTTCATCGCCGGTCCCGCCGCACCGACCGCCATCATGCCGTAGCGCGGATTGTTCAGCCGGTTCTTCATCACGGGCACCGGTTTGGCCCATCCGAATATCGGCCCCGAAGCGATAGCCATCAGCCCCGGCACCACCAATGTGCCGACCGGATCGACATGCCGGATCGGATTGAAGCTCAACCGCCGCTCCTCTTTCGCCGTCGGGTCGCCCAAAGCCAGCGCGACCCAGCCATGCGCGACTTCGTGAAACACGATCGCGATAATCAGGCTGGGGATCAGCACGGCGGCAAAGATCAGGGTTTCGCTCATGGCGATAAGATAGGAAGCGTCGCTGTCAGCCGCCAGAGGGGTGTCAGCCGTTCAGTTCGTCCGTGAAATGTTTGCGGCATAAGGCAACGTAGCGATCATTGCCGCCGATTTCCGTTTGCATACCGGCGGTCACGGCATTGCCATCGGAATCGACGCGCAAATTCATGCTCGCCTTTCGGCCGCAATGACAGACGGCCTTCAGTTCGACCAGACTGTCGGCTATACCCAACAACGCAGCCGATCCGGGAAACAATTCGCCCTGAAAATCCGTGCGCAAACCATAGCATAAGACCGGGATACCCGCCTTGTCCGCCAGTCGCGCGCATTGCCACACCTGATCGCGCGAAAGAAACTGCGCCTCGTCGATCAGGACGCAGTCGAGAGGTCCACCGGCGCGCTCATGCGCGTGCAAGATGGCGTTTTCCTGCCACAGATCGGTGCTCTCATCGAAACAATATGCCGCTGCCGAAAGTCCGATGCGGCTTTCGATCGCGCCCCCTTGCCCGCGATCGTCGATCTGCGCCGTCCACAGTGCCGTGCGCATGCCCCGCTCGCGATAATTGAAATCGGCTTGCAGCAAGGTGGTCGATTTACCGGCATTCATGCTCGAATAATAGAAATACAGTTTCGCCATGATGACGGGATGCTAAGCCCGCTTGGCGTACCCGACAAACGATACAGTGCACCCTATCGGGGAAAACGCTCGTTCAGCGAGGCGACACGGTCCCGGGCCAATGCTACGCCATATCCTTCAATTAAGTACGGGAAACGACCGCCATGGCAAGCACCGCCGCCGAACCGCAGCAAAAGGGTATCTTGGGCTGGATCGAACGCAGCGGCAACAAACTGCCCGATCCGGTGTTTCTGTTCTTCTGGCTGATCGCGATATTGGTGGCCATTTCGGTAATCGCCAGCTTGGCGGGATGGTCCGCGGCGCATCCAGCCGAGATCGACGAAGCGACCGGCACGGCGCGCATCATCACTGCCGCCAGCCTGCTGAGCGCGGAGAATATCCAGCGACTATGGGTCGATATGCCGACGACCTTCACCCATTTCCACCCGCTCGGCTACGTCTTGGTGGTCATGCTCGGTGCCGGCGTGGCAGAACGAGCCGGTCTGTTCGGCACGGCCATGCGGGCGGGCGTGTCCAACGCGCCTACATTTCTGTTGACGCCAATCGTGACGTTGGTGGGTATGATCGGCAATCTCGCCGCCGATGCCGCCTATGTGGTTCTGATCCCCTTGGCGGGCATCATCTTTCACGCGGCAGGACGGCATCCGGTGGCCGGGATCGCTGCGGCGTTCGCCGGAGTGTCGGGCGGATTCTCTGCCAATATCCTGCCGGGGCAATTGGATGCGCTGCTGTTCGGCATTACCGAAGCTGCGGTCGAAACCGTATTTGGTGATTTCACTGCCAACATTGCGGGTAACTGGTATTTCATCGCGGCCATGACCTTCGTCTTCCTGCCGGTCATTTGGTTCGTGACGGACAGGATCATCGAACCGCGTCTGGGCCGCTGGAATCCGACCATGGCCGGAAACGCCATTTCCCCCGAACAGCGCGGCGACGACCAATCGTCGGACGGCGCTGCAACTACCGCGGCCCCGGGCGAAGGCGGTGCTGCCTTGACCGATGCGGAACGTAAGGGCTTGCGTTGGGCCGGATTGGCGGTGCTGTTCGTGGTCGGGTTGTGGCTGTTCTTCACGCTCGGCCCCGGAACGCCGTTGATCGACGAAGAGGCGACACCCGAAGCGCGCCTGTCGCCCTTCTATCAAAGCCTCGTCGCCGGGTTTTTCATTCTCTTCCTGCTGGCTGGCTGGGCCTATGGCAAGGCGGCGGGGACGATCGGCGACCATCGCGATCTGGTAAAGATGATGTCCGGCGCGATGGAGGATCTGGCCTATTACCTCGTACTGGCGTTTGCCGCCGCGCATTTCGTGGCGATGTTCGCGTGGTCCAATCTCGGTTTGATCCTGGCCGTGAACGGGGCGGATTTCCTCGGCAGTTCGGGCCTACCGGCCTGGGCTTTGCTGGCAGCGATTATCTTGGTCAGCGGGCTGCTGAACATATTCGTCGGATCGGCCAGCGCGAAATGGGCGCTGCTGTCGCCCGTATTGGTGCCCATGCTGATGCTGCTCGGCATTTCGCCCGAAATGGCGACCGCGGCCTATCGCGTGGGCGACGGCGCCACCAATATCATCACGCCGTTGATGGTCTATTTCCCGCTGATCCTGATATTCTGTCAGCGTTGGCAGAAAGATTTCGGGCTTGGCAGTCTTGCGGCGACCATGGTGCCCTACTCGGTCGGATTGTTGATCGCCGGATTGGCAATGACGATCGGTTGGGTGGTGCTCGACCTGCCGCTTGGCCCCGGCGCGAGCGTATTTATAGAAGCGCCGGTCGCCATCGACCCGACGGGACCGACGGCATCGGAATGATGCGCATTTTTCGCTAGCTTGCAGCCAATACGGGCCGATCAGCCTTCGAACCGAAATCCATTGCCGATTTCGCTCATGACCGGTCTATGGTCGGGCGAAATATCGCTCCAGCGCCACTCGGTCGTGTCGTCTTCGATGCTGCCATCCGCGTCCTTGCGTTTGCCCGTCAGGTAATTGACGCTGGTTTGGCGCAAAACTCCGCTGCCGCGGTGCACATGGGTCATATCGAACCCGATCAACGCCATCGCTGCACCGTTCCAGCGAAACTGAAAGCGGCGATTATATGTTTCCCAGCTTCCCGCATTGGCGAAAAAGTCGAGATCGAAATGCAGGACGCCATCGGCGATCCGCATATCCTCATACGGATCGCCGATGGTCGGGCTATCGTGGTCGGGAATGATGCGGTCGTTGCGGGAAACGATCCGATATTGCCACAAATGATTCCGCAAGGCGATCAACAGAATGCGCGGGTTTGCATCGTAACGGTCCATTCCCAACCCGTCGGGATCGGCAATAATGGCTTGGGGATCGTTTCGCTGAATGACGATCGCTGCGTCGATGCGATCATCACCGTTCAGATCGCCATCGAACTTGTCGAACAATTTCCACCCTACCGGCACGAAGTCGATCGGGCGAAATGCAGTCGAAGCGATTGCGACCGGATCGCGTGGCAGTAAGTCGTCGTCAACCGTCCCTGCGGTTGCGAGAGCCGCCAATATCGCCGAGCCGATCATTCGGCGTCGTGTGCGTCGAGATCGCGCGCGACTTTCGGATCGTTCAACAGCGCATCGATCCGGCTGGCTTCGTCGAAACTTTCATCCGGCTTGAATTTCAGCTTGGGCGCGAATTTCAGGCCGAGGCGCTTGGCAACTTCGCGCTGGAAGAAAGCGGTGTTGGTCCGCAGCGCTTTCAAGATCACGTCCTCATCTTCGCCCAGCAAGGGTTTCACATATGTCACCGCATTGCGCAGATCCAGCGTCATGCGCACTTCGGTTACGCTGATGGACGTGGCGCGCAGAACGTCGTCATGCGCTTCTTCGCGGGCCAGCAGTTCGGACAGAATATGGCGTACCCGCTCGCCCACTTTCAACACGCGGACCGATTGCTGTTCCTTGGTGAATTGTTGTCTAGCCATGGTTGCCGTCCAGTTCGTCCATTTTGGAGAGTATGCGTGTCATGGCCTGGATATTGCGTGCTGTGCCCGTCATATCAAGCCGCCGGGCAATGAAAGCATGGCTCTACGCGCCGGTGCCGACGCCGTCGACATAATCGATATGCAGGCATCGGTCGCCGACCGCGATGCGTTCATTCCCGCGTTCCGCATGGTCTAGGATAAGCGCCCTGGCCTGATGTTCTCCCGGTTGGGCGGGCAGAAATAGCGTGTGGACCTTCGTTTCGTCGCCATCTTCAGCGAAGGGGTTCGCTGCAATAGCCGCCGCCAGTTCGGCGCGTGTAAGCACGGTTACGAAACAATCGATGTCGAATTCTTCGCGGATGATCCACGCCATTTTCTCGGCCAGTCCGTCGGACGGGGCGGGTTCATGCGTAAACAACACGTTCCCGCTCGCTACCACTGTCTCGACATCGGCGAAATCACCGTACCTTAAAGCGCCGCGCAAATCCTCCATCAGCAGGCGATCCTTGCCGACATCGATATTGCCGAGGAAGGCGACGTAGCGTTGTATCTTGATTTGTCGGTTCCCCAAGCTTATCACAATTGCACCACTGTAGTTGAAGGTTCAATTACTCCTCCTTGGGCTCGATCGTTGCTGCGATCGGGCCCAAATTGTTATTGGAGGCCGACGTTGCTGCGCCGACCTCCGCACCGATTACTTCCGGCCAAGCTCAATAAGCTTGATGACCAGTCCGACAAACACGACGATGAACGTCGCGATGCCGAGAATCAGAACCACTATTGTTTCCAGGTTCAATATTATCACCTCCTTCCCCGCCGCGTGTTGCGACGAAGCTTTTATAGGAGGGTTTCAACCGGCGGCGATACCGCCGTCAGTCGCCTAGCAAACTACTAAAGAACCCGTTCGCGTTCCTCGACTTCGAAGACTTCGAGATTATCGCCTGCCTGCACGTCGTTCGTGTCTTCCAGCACGACACCGCATTCGAGGCCGCTGCGAACCTCGTCGACATCGTCCTTGAAGC
>JBAUIN010000122.1:0-18364 GCA_049682975.1 Pontixanthobacter sp.
GGCGTGATGGAATTTTTGCTGATCAATCATCCGCTCGATTGCCCGATTTGCGATCAGGGCGGCGAATGCGATCTGCAGGATCAGGCTATGTATTACGGGCGCGGTGGCAGTCGCTACCAGATGAACAAGCGGGCGGTGACCGAAAAATACATGGGTCCGCTCATCAAAACGATTATGACCCGCTGTATTCATTGCACCCGCTGTGTGCGCTTCTCCGAAGAGATTGCAGGGGTCGATGAAATCGGCGCTCTCTATCGCGGCGAAGATATGCAGATCACTACCTATCTGGAACAGGCGGCGACGCATGAATTGAGTGCGAACGTCATCGATCTGTGTCCTGTCGGCGCGCTGACATCGCGGCCTTACGCCTTCGAAGCGCGTCCATGGGAGCTCAAAAAGACGTTGAGCATCGACGTGTCCGATGCGGTCGGTTCGAACATTACGCTGTTTTCCAAGGGTCGCGAAGTGATGCGCGCTCTGCCGAGAATCAACGACGAAGTGACCGAAGAGTGGTTGTCGGATACGGGCCGTTATCAGGTCGACGGTTTGATGAAGCGCCGGTTGGACAGGGTTTTCGTTCGGAAGAACGGCGCAATTGCGCCTGCAAGCTGGCAGGAGGCATTCGCTGCCATCGCCGATGCCAAGCCGGCCGATAGCATTGCAGCGATTGCGGGCGATCTGGTCGATTGCGAAACCATGTTTGCTGCGAAGAGACTACTCGGCGCATTGGGTAGTACGATGCTGGAAGGTCGGCAGACCGGCATGGATTACGACGTGTCGAATATGGCGGCGGTCAATTTCAACTCGACTTTCGCCAAGATAGAAAATGCGGATGCCATACTGATCGTAGGCAGCAATGTTCGTATGGAAGCAGCATTGGTGAATCTCCGGTTGCGCAAGGCGGCGAAGCGCGGTGCTGCGATATTCATCGTGGGCCCGGAATGGGATCCGACCTATCCAGCGACGTTCATCGGTGAAAACGTCAGCGTGCTTGGTAAACTGCCGAAAGCGGTCACCGACGCTTTCAAGTCGGCCGAGCGTCCTGCCGTCATTGTCGGCGGTGCGGGGCTGGCGCAGAATGCTCTCGTCCCGGCATTGAAGGTTGCCGAAAAGTTCGATTGCGTGCGCGAGGGTTGGAACGGCTTCAACGTCCTGCATATGGCGGCAAGTAGAATGGGGGGCTTGATGCTCGGCTATGCCCAGAAGGGTGGCATCTCCGATATAGCTGCCGCCGCCCCGCGCATCGTGCTGTCGTTAGGTGCCGATGAAGTGGATTATTCGGCGTTTTCCGATAGCTTAGTGGTCTATATCGGCCATCACGGCGACCGCGGTGCTCATGCTGCGGATATCATCTTGCCTGCTGCGTCCTTTGCCGAAAAAGACGGTACCTACGTTAATACAGAGGGTCGTGTGCAGTATGCCGAGAAGGCGGTATTCGCGCCGGGCGATGCGCGGGAAGATTGGACGATCCTACGCGCAATGGCGGATGCGTTGGGGGTCAATGTCGGGTTCGACGATTTCGCCGAATTGCAGGCGGCTATGATTGCCGAGGTTCCGGCGTTCGGCGAAGAAGGTCTCGTTAGCTTCGGTGCGCTTCCGAAAGCCGGCGCGGTGGGCAAAGTCGATGGTGGGATATCCTACCCCATAGAGGATTATTATCTGACCAACCCGATCGCCCGTGCCAGTGCGACGATGCAGCAATGCTCGGTGGAATTACTGCACGGTGAAGAACTGGCGGAGGCAGCCGAATGACCGATTTCTATCTATCGCTCGGCATGAATGGTGGTTGGGCCTGGTTCATGGCGACGATCTCCGGCATTTTGCTGATTGCGCTTCCGCTGATGTTGGCGGTCGCGATGGTTATCTATGTCGATCGCAAAGTGCTGGGCGCCGTAATGATGCGACGCGGACCCAACGTGGTCGGTCCGTTCGGTCTGTTGCAGAGCTTCGCCGATGGGCTGAAAGTATTCTTACAGGAAACGATCATTCCCTCGGCTGCGAATAAGGGCCTGTTCCTGATCGCGCCGATCATTACCTTTACTGTGGCATTGGCTGCGTGGGCAGTGATTCCGTTTAATTCGGGCGCAGTGCTGGCCGACATCAATGTCGGACTTTTGTATGTTTTGGCGATCAGTTCGCTAGGTGTTTACGGCGTTGTCATCGCGGGTTGGGCGTCGAATTCCAAATATCCGTTTTTCTCAGCGATGCGTGCCGCCGCGCAGATGATTTCCTATGAAGTATCGATCGGGTTCATTCTCGTCTGCGTCGTTCTTTGGGCAGGCTCATTCAACCTGCAGGAAATCATCATCGCCCAAAAGGGGCATGGGCTTGGCTTCGTAAACGCATTTGCGTTCAACCCGCTGCTGTTCCCGCTCTTCGTCATGTTCCTGATCTCTGCGATGGCGGAAACCGCACGCGCGCCGTTCGATCTGACCGAGGCGGAATCGGAACTGGTCGCCGGATATCAGACGGAATACAGTTCCATGTCATTCGCCCTGTTCTGGCTGGGTGAATATGCGAATATTCTGCTGATGTGTGCGCTGATGACGATCCTGTTTTGGGGTGGATGGTTGCCGCCCTTCGACTGGGAGCCGCTTTACATCGTGCCGGGTTGGATCTGGTTCCTGAGCAAAACCTTCCTATTTTTCCTCGTCTTCAGCTGGACCTGGGCGACCGTCCCGCGATACCGCTACGATCAGCTGATGCGATTGGGCTGGAAAGTGTTTTTGCCGCTTAGCCTGCTATTCGTTTTCCTGATTTCAGGTTACTTGATGCTTACGAGATACGCGCCATTATGAGTACCCTCACGCACCTTATTAAATCCTTTACCCTGTGGGAGATCGTCAAGGCACATATGCTGACCTTGAAGTATTTCTTTAAACCGAAGGTAACGATCAACTATCCGTTCGAAAAGAACCCGCTGTCTCCCCGGTTTCGCGGCGAACACGTACTGCGTCGCTATCCCAATGGTGAGGAACGCTGTATCGCGTGCAAATTATGCGAGGCTGTATGTCCAGCGCAGGCGATTACGATCGAGAGCGAACCGCGCGACGATGGCAGTCGGCGCACCACGCGGTACGACATCGATATGACGAAGTGTATTTACTGTGGTTTTTGTCAGGAAGCGTGCCCGGTCGACGCTGTAGTCGAGGGGCCGAATTTCGAATATGCGACCGAAACGCGTGAAGAATTGCTGTATGACAAGGCAAAATTGCTCGCTAACGGGGACAAGTGGGAGCGTGCAATTGCCGCAAACCTTGAAGCCGACGCGCCATATCGCTAACGGGCGCGATTGAAACGCCAAGCAGGGGCCATGATCCAGACACTCGCCTTCTACCTTTTCGCAGTCCTCGTCGTGGCTGCGGGAACGCTGACCATATTGGCCCGCAATCCGGTGCATTCGGTGTTGTGGCTGATCGTCGCGTTCTTTAACGGCGCCGGGCTGATGGTCCTCGTCGGGGCGGAATTCGTCGCGATGCTGTTGGTCATCGTTTATGTCGGCGCAGTAGCAGTGTTGTTTTTGTTCGTTGTGATGATGCTGGATATCGACTTTGCCGAAATGCGAGCTGGATTCATCAAAAACTTTCCGCTCGGTCTGGCGATCGCGGCGGTTTTACTGGCCGAACTTATCCTGGGCATCGGCGCCTATCGGGCGGGTGCATTGGAGCTGGGTGTGGCCGATGGCAGTTCGGTGCCGTTGCTGGGCGAAAGCAATATCACCAGCTTGGGTGCGTTATTATACGGCCGGTATATTTTCCTGTTCGAAGCGGCGGGTATCATCTTGCTGGTCGCCATGATCGGCGCGATCGTCCTAACGCATCGTGAACGTCCGGAGGGCGCGCGTGGGCATCAGGACATCGGCAAACAAAACCGTCGCCGTCCCGAAGACGCGACCGATCTCGTCCGTCCGGATATAGGCAAGGGCGTACAGCTATGACAGGGGTTGGGATCGAGCATTACCTTGTTGTCAGCGCCACCCTGTTCGTGCTGGGCGTGTTGGGTATTTTTCTCAACCGCAAGAACATCATCGTTATTTTGATGGCAATCGAACTCATCCTGTTATCGGTGAATATTCAGCTGGTCGCATTCAGCGCGTTTTTGAACGATCTTGTGGGGCAGGTTTTCGCCATGTTCGTCCTGACCGTCGCCGCTGGCGAAGCAGCGATCGGGCTGGCCATTCTGGTTATCTATTTCCGCGGTCGCGGCACCATCGCGGTGGACGATGTCAACCGGATGAAGGGCTGAACCACCGTGCATAGCTGGATCATCCCGATCGTTTTTCTTCCCTTGCTCGCCGCGATAATCGGCGGGTTGGGCAACCGCGCGCTCGGCAATACGGTCGTAAAATCGATCACTACCGGCGCGTTGTTCATATCCTGCGCTCTGAGCTGGCCGATTTTTCTGGCGTTTCTGAGCGGCGGTATGAGCGCGGATGTCGTTCCTGTTTTGCAGTGGGTGCAATCGGGCGATTTACGGTTCGATTGGGAATTGCGGGTCGATACGCTTACGGCGGTGATGCTCGTTGTCATTACGACGGTATCGGCGCTCGTCCATCTATATAGCTGGGGCTACATGGATGAGGATCCCGATCAACCCCGGTTCTTTGCATATTTGAGCCTTTTTACATTCGCTATGCTTATGCTGGTGACGGCGGACAATCTGGTGCAGATGTTCTTCGGTTGGGAAGGGGTCGGCCTGGCCTCCTATTTGCTGATCGGATTTTGGTTCAAAAAGCCCACGGCCAATGCCGCGGCGATCAAGGCATTTGTGGTCAATCGCGTTGGCGATTTGGGCTTTATGCTGGGAATTTTCGGCACGTTTCTCGTGTTCGGAACTACGTCGATCCCGGAGATTCTAGATGCGGCCCCTGCGATGAGTGGGTCGAGCATCACATTCCTCGGCTATCGCCTGATGACCATGGATATCTTGTGTATCCTGTTGTTTATCGGAGCGATGGGCAAGTCGGCGCAGCTGGGTCTGCACACCTGGCTTCCCGATGCGATGGAGGGGCCGACACCGGTTTCCGCGCTGATCCATGCGGCGACGATGGTGACGGCGGGCGTATTTATGGTGTGCCGCCTGTCGCCTATGTTCGAAACGGCACCGACGGCCTTGGCAGTCGTAACCTTCATCGGCGCGGCCACGTGCTTCTTCGCGGCGACGATCGGCACGACGCAATGGGACATCAAGCGCGTCATTGCCTATTCCACCTGTTCGCAATTGGGTTACATGTTCTTCGCCGCCGGTGTCGGCGCCTATGGCGCGGCCATGTTCCACTTGTTTACGCATGCTTTCTTCAAGGCGTTGCTGTTCCTGGGTGCAGGGTCTGTCATTCACGCCATGCATCACGAACAGGACATGCGGTTCTACGGCGGCTTGCGGAAAAAAATTCCGTTTACGTTCTATGCGATGCTGGCCGGTACGCTCGCGATTACGGGTGTCGGCGTCTTGTACGTGTTCGGCTTCGCAGGCTTCTATTCCAAGGATGCCATTCTGGAAGCGGCGTTCGCGCGGGGTACGGACATGTCGATGTTCGCGTTCTGGATGGGTGCCGTCGCCGCGTTACTCACCAGTTTTTACAGCTGGCGTCTGATGTTCCTTACATTTTGGGGTAAGCCGCGATGGATCGAAAGCGAACACATTCGGCACGCCGTCGCACATGATCATGACCAGCCGGATGAACATAATGCACCGGTGCAGGAAGACGCCGGTCATGATGCTACACATGCGGTCCCGGACCCGACCGTCCGCGATGGAACCGGTGGTTATCACCCACATGAGAGCCCCGTGACCATGTTGATCCCACTTGGGGTTCTGACTCTGGGTGCTGTCTTTGCCGGGTTCCTGTTCACCGATGCATTCATCGATGGCGAGGCATTCTGGAACGGGTCGATCTTCTATAACGAGGCGCTGATCCATGAACTTCACGGCGTACCCTATTGGGTAAAGCTGACGGCGACGTTCGTGATGCTGCTGGGCCTGTTCGGTGCCTGGCTCGCTTACATTCGCAATACGACCATTCCCGGCAAGTTCGTGGATCAGTTCCGCTACGTACATCGGTTCGTATCGAATAAATGGTATTTCGACGAATTGTATCACCTTATCTTCATCCGGCCCGCATTCTGGTTCGGTCGAAAGTTCTGGACGGTGGGGGATCAGGGTATCATCGACCGGTTCGGACCGAATGGCGCCGCGTGGGTCGTTTCCAAAAGTTCGATCGCCGCCAAAAAAGTGCAGTCCGGCTATCTTTATAGCTACGCATTGATCATGCTCCTGGGACTGGTCGCTGCCGTTACATGGATATTGATGTAATGGCTGGAATTCCGCTTCTATCGATCATGTTGCTTGTGCCGTTTATCGCTGCAGTCATGTGCTTGTTCATCAGCGCGAATGCGGCGCGAGTGACGGCGCTAGCGGCAACGCTCGTCGATTTGGCGCTCGGAATTATCCTCTGGCTCTCTTACGATATCGGCGGCGCACAGTGGCAGTTCCAAGAAGAACTGGAGCTGTTCGCCGTTTTCAAATACGCGCTGGGTATCGACGGGATCGCCCTGATGCTGATCGTCCTGTCGGTATTTTTGATGCCGATTTGCATTTTGGCGAGCTGGCATTCGATCCGCGAACGGGTCGGCGAGTATATGGCGGCGTTCCTATTCATGGAACTGCTGATGATTGGCGTTTTTGCGGCGCAGGATCTGTTCCTGTTCTACATCTTTTTCGAAGCCGGCCTTATTCCGATGTATCTGATCATCGGCATATGGGGCGGCGATAACCGCATCTACGCCAGTTACAAATTCTTCCTCTACACGCTGCTTGGATCGGTCCTGATGCTGATTGCGATGCTGTGGATGGTGAACGCCGCGGGTACGACCGATATTCCCACCTTGATGAATTACGATTTCCCACCCGCTGCGCAGACATGGCTATGGCTAGCGTTCTTCGCCAGTTTTGCAGTCAAGATGCCGATGTGGCCGGTGCATACGTGGTTGCCGGATGCGCACGTTCAGGCGCCGACCGCGGGATCAATAATCCTTGCCGGGGTTTTGTTGAAAATGGGTGGTTACGGTTTCATTCGTTTTAGCTTGCCCATGTTCCCTGAAGCCAGCGCGCAATTTGTATGGCTGATCTTCGGCCTGTCGATGGTGGCAGTCATTGTAACCAGCCTAATTGCGCTGGTGCAGCACGACATGAAGAAGCTGATCGCCTATTCCTCGGTCGCCCACATGGGCATCGTAACCGCCGGATTGTTCGCTTTCAATGTACAGGGACTTGAAGGTGCGATGATTATGATGCTCAGTCATGGTCTGGTATCCGGGGCTTTGTTTCTGTGCGTCGGCATCATTTACGATCAGTTGCACACGCGGGAAATCGATCGGTATGGCGGGTTGGCCATCAACATGCCGAAATACGCCGTTTTTTTCCTGCTGTTTACCATGGCAAGTATCGGCCTGCCCGGAACGAGCGGCTTCATCGCGGAATTCCTGACACTCGCGGGTGTTTACGAAGTTTCGAGCTGGGCTACGCTGGTTCTGACGACTGGGATCATTCTGGGCGCGGCATACATGCTGTATTTGTATCGTCGGGTTATTTTCGGCGTGCAGAAAAATGCCGATGCGGCAAAAATGAAGGATCTTTCGATCCGAGAATGGCTGATGCTCGGCCCGATTGCGGTGGCGGTCCTATGGATGGGTATCTATCCTGAAAGCTTTCTTGCGCCCATGCGGGCCGATATAGCCGTTCTCGATGCTCGACTCGCGCGCGCCGCGCCCGATAGCGACGCGCGATTGAATGTCGGCGATCCGCGCGCCGAAGCGGCGAACGCCATGCAGGCCGCCGACCATTCCGGCGCAGAGGCACATTGATGGAAATCGGCGTTTCTTTTTACCTCTCCGCGATTGAGATAGGTCTGTCGCTTTCCGGCTTGGCGCTGTTGATGGTTTGTGCGTTTGTCGGCGACAAGGCTGCCCGTCTTGTTACCATTCTGGCCGTTACCGCATTGTTCGGTGCGTTCATCTTTACGGTCGATCTGTTCAACGTGGCCGGCACACAAACTGCCTGGGGCGGAATCTTCATGCAGGATACTTTCGCCAGTTTCGCGAAAGGTCTGATTTATCTTGCTTGTATTGCTTGCTTGATAATTACGCCCAAATTCTTCGACGCGACGGGAGAATACCGGCCGGAATATCCGGTTCTGATGATTTTCAGCGCGGTCGGCATGGGGTTGATGGTTTCCGCAGTCGATCTCATGCAATTGTATATCGGGCTCGAGCTGATGAGCCTTGCATCCTACGTGCTCGCCAGTTTCACGCGTAGCGATGACCGCTCTGCCGAAGCCGGGTTGAAATACTTCGTTCTCGGGGCACTGGCATCAGGCATACTGCTATATGGGATGAGCCTCATCTACGGATTTACCGGCTCGACGAATTATTTCGGTATTCGCGCCGCATTGGATGTGAGTATTAACACCGGCGCATTGTTTGGTGTCGTATTTGTTTTGGCGGGCCTGGCGTTCAAAATTGCCGCCGTTCCGTTTCATATGTGGACGCCCGACGTTTACGAAGGTGCGCCTACTCCGGTAACGGCCTTTTTCGCCACCGCACCTAAAGTTGCTGCAATTGCAATCCTGATGCGAATGGCGCTGCTTCCGTTCGGTGGGCAAATAGATGCTTGGCAACAAATCGTGATTTTTGCGTCGCTGGCATCGATCGTCGTCGGGGCGTTGGGCGCGATCGGACAGGACAATCTAAAGCGGTTGTTGGCTTACAGTTCGATCAACAATGTCGGGTTTATTTTGATAGGACTGGCTGCGGGTACCGTTGAAGGTGCGGCTGCGATGTTGATATATCTTGCGATATACGTGGTCATGTCCATCGGCAGTTTCGTTGCGGTCTTGATGATGCGCGACGGAGAGGGGCTTCAGCTCGAAAGTATTACAGACATTGCCGGTCTGTCCCGTTCGCATCCGATCGTCGCGATCTGTTTTGCAATGACTATGCTAAGCTTGGCAGGGATCCCGCCCTTGTTCGGCTTCTGGGGCAAGTTCGTAGTGTTTCAGGCCGTAGTGCAGGCCGATATGATTTTGCTTGCCGCCCTCGGCATTGCCGCAAGTGTGATCGGTGCGTTCTATTACCTAAAGATCGTGAAAATCATGTATTTCGACGATGCCGTTGATGTTGTCGAGCGGGAAGACGATACGGCGCGCTGGATGGTCTTGATTGCAACAGCAATCGTTCTTTCGCCGTTGGGCTATCTTCTCACTCCATGGCTTGGCGATATTGCCACGCAAGCGGCGACGGCGTTGTTTTTCGTGATCTAAAGCGCGCTGCGTAACCTCCCCCTCATGATAAATTATGTTGCAGAAACGGGATCGACCAACGCCGATCTTGCGTACCGTCTTGGTCGTGGAGATCTCGTGTGGGAAGGGGACTGGCTGGTTGCCGACCGCCAGACCAAGGGGCGTGGACGTCAAGGGCGTGAATGGTTCGATGGTTTCGGTAATTTTATGGGCTCTACCGTCGTTCACCTTACTTGCGGCGATCCACCGATACCCACTCTTGCGCTTATGTCCGGCATGGCGGTTCGCGATACCTGCGCAAGCGTAACCTCCTCGCCTGAGCCTATGCAGTTGAAATGGCCCAACGATTTGATGATTGGCGCTGCAAAAGTGGCGGGTATTCTATTGGAACGGCAGGGGGACCATGTCGTCGTAGGGATCGGCGTAAATTTGGCAAACGCACCTTCCGTGGCAGGTCGTAAAACGGCTTCGCTCGCCGATTTCGGCTTGTCATCCAATCGCGATGAGTTTGCCGAACAGTTGACGCATTATTTCGGACGGGAACTGGACCGGTGGCGTACTTACGGGCTCGAGCTGCTCCTTTCGCGCTGGCAGAATGTCGCTCATCCCAAAGGCACCCGATTGCAAGTGCACGATACGGATCATTCGACGGTCGTCGGAACGTTCGATGGGCTCGCGGATGATGGATCCCTAACGCTGCGCTTGGCGGATGGCACACGCCGTGCCATTCACGCTGGCGACGTTACGTTGAATTGAAAGTCAGCCCGATGCTCCTTGCCGCCGATGTCGGAAATACCAATGTGGTCTTCGCCCTGTTCGACGACGCGGGTGCAATTCGCGCGCGCTGGCGGATTGCGACCGATCCGCGTCGTACTGGTGATGAATACGCCGTGTGGCTCTTGCAGCTCATGGCGATTGAGGGGTTCGCGCGCGACGATGTGGATACGATTATCTATGCATCCGTCGTGCCGAAGGCGGATCATAATTTGACTGTATTGGCACAGAAATATTTCGGCACGACACCGCTCGTCGCAGGAAAAGGCGATGCCGCTTGGGGTTTCGAAATCGATGTCGATCATCCGGAATCTTTGGGAGCGGACAGGGCGCTGAACTGCGTCGCCGCTCATGCGAAATACGAAGGCGATCTGATTGTCGTGGATTTCGGCACCGCAACCAAATTCGAAGCGGTCGATTTCAATGGAAGCTACAAAGGTGGAATTATAGCGCCGGGCATAAACCTTTCGCTCGATGCGCTTGTCGGGAAAACGGCAAAGCTGCCGCGCATCGCCATTCGCGCGCCGGATACGAAAAGCGTGATCGGCCGCAATACGGAGGATCAGATGTTGATCGGCGTGTTCTGGGGTTATGTCGCGATGATGGAGGGGTTGGTCGATAAGATGCGCCGTGAAATCGGACGGCCGGCAAAAGTCGTGGCGACCGGTGGCCTCGCAATATTGTTCGACAAAAACACGCAGATATTCGATGTGGTCGACAACGACCTGACCATACAAGGCCTAGCCATTCTGGCCCAACGCGCCGCGGAAAAAACGAACATATGAAAAAGAATTTCAAACCGGAAAAAGAATTGCTGTTTCTAGCCTTGGGCGGGTCGGCGGAAATTGGCATGAACGTCAACCTATATGGCTGCGACGGAAAGTGGCTGATGGTCGATCTGGGCATGACCTTTTCTGGCAATGAATATCCGGGCGTCGATCTGGTATTCGCCGATCTAGAGTTCATCGAAGAGCGCGCTGATGATCTGCTCGGCATAGTGCTGACGCATGCGCATGAAGATCACATCGGTGCGGTCCCTTACTTCGCCGCGGATTTAGGCGTGCCTTTATACGCAACACCCTTCACCGCAGAACTGGTGCGGCGGAAGTTGCAGGAGGCGGGGCTGGCTGGTGAGGTCGAACTGCACGTGATCGAAGGCGAGGATACTTTCGGTATCGGACCATTTGGGATCGAGTATGTGCCGCTTGCCCATTCTATTGCGGAAGGCAATGCACTGCTGATCGACACGCCCTATGGCCGTGTGTTTCATTCCGGCGATTGGAAGCTGGATGAAGATCCGATTATCGGGGAGCCGACGACCGAAGCCGAACTGACCGAGATCGGTGACGAGGGCATTCTGGCGCTGGTCTGTGATTCTACCAATGTATTCAATCCCGAACCCAGCGGATCGGAAGGCGCCGTCTATCGCGGGTTGCTCGATGAGGTGGCGAAGCATGCTGGGCGGCGCTTGTTGGTAACCACCTTCGCATCCAATGTGGCACGGCTGCACACTTTGGGAGAAGTGGCCAAAGAATCCGGTCGGCAGATCTGCGTTGCGGGCCGCTCACTCGATCGCATTCTGGAAGTGTCGCAGGCGCATGGCTATCTTGCCGATTTTCCCAAACCGGTCGATTTCGGCACTGCGATGCGGCTTCCGCGTGGTGAGATCATGATCGTTGCCACGGGTGGGCAGGGCGAACCACGCGCTGCGTTATCCCGGATCGCGGATGAGAACCATCCTATCTCTCTAGTGGAAGGCGACGTCGTTCTGTTTTCCAGCCGCCAGATTCCCGGAAATGAAATTTCGATCGGCAAGATACAGAACACCCTGTCCGAACGCGGAATAAAGATGGTCACGGACCGGCAGAGCGAAATTCATGTATCCGGGCATCCCGGACGCCCCGAATTGGAAGCGATGTATTCCTGGCTACGGCCCGACATTCTCGTGCCGGTTCATGGCGAAATTCGACATATGCGCGAACAGGTGCGGGTGGGGCAGTCTGCGGGAATACCGAACAATATCTTCCAGCAGAACGGCGATATCGTTCGGCTTGCACCCGGTAAGCCTTCGCATCTGGCGAAGGTTGGCACCGGCCGTTTGGTATTGGACGGTGATTTGATCGTGCCTGCGGATGGCGAATCCGTTACCATGCGCCGCCGTATCGCCTATAACGGTATCGTTCTGGTGGCACTTCAACCGGATGGCCGGGCGATGATCGATGCGGTGGGGCTTCCTTTGGATGAAGACTTCCCCGACTTTGTCTCTGAAGCGCAGGCTGATATCAAAGCAGGCATTCAAAAACTCAAAGGGTCGGCGAAGCAGGAACCCGGAGCAATTATCGAAGCTGCTCGTTTGGCCACGCGGCGCGCGGCGCAACGGTGGAGCGGGAAGAAACCGCAGGTGCGGGTCTTACTGGCCGGCGCTGCTTAACCGGTGCAAATAACGTCCATCATTGCAATCTACGCGCTTGTCTGGATTATGACGGCGTTTGTGATGTTACCATTCGGCATCAAAACTCATGACGAGGCGGGAATTGCGAAAATTCCCGGACAAGCCGACAGCGCGCCGGCCAATTTCCGTCCTGGACGTCTCGCATTGCGCGCGACCATCATCGCAGCCGCGCTGACCGGACTGTATCTTCTAAACTATACCTTCGGTTGGATAGGGGCCGATACGATGAACCTTTTCGAACGGTTGTTTGCAGAACCAAGCTAATAGCTAATCGCGAAAGCGTTCGATCGCTTGCGCCAGCGCGACATACAGTTTCCCGATATCCGAACTCAAAATCGTCACGCTCAAAGCGTGGCCATCCCTTGTCGACAGGATATTGCGTAACATCGCTTCGAAATCATGGATGTAGCGGCTGACATTTTCCCGGAATACACCGTCTTCGTCGTATATTTCCGCGATCGTTCGCGCGTCCGAATTGTCCAATAATCGAACAGCCCGCCGTGTGAATATTCCGCGATCGCCTTTAAGGTACGATGCCCATGCCGTGTCCGCCACATCGACCGACATCGCCTTTGCAATATCGATGGAATTGGAATTGAGGCTTTCCGTCAGCAATGCCAATCGCCGCGAAAAATCGCTGTTTACATTCTCCAGCGCTCGATTGCGCGCCTGTTCGATACGATCTTCCAACCGTTCGGTCAGTGTGGCGACCTCGTTCAATTGTTCGCGCAACGTGTTCGCGCTCACGATCGCGTGTTCGTTTGCTTGTGTGGCTGTCGAGCGGAAATCGTCCAAAGCTGCCGCAGTGTTCTCGATCAATGTCTGCTCCAGCACGCGACCGGTTTGTTCGGCTAGATCGTCGGCCAAGCCACTGACTTTGCCACGGAGGTTTTGCGTGATCGCTGCGGGTGTAGTCGTTGCCGCGTTTTCAAGCATCGCAATGGTTTCACGCAAATCGGCGCGCGTCTTTTCTAGAACCACCTCATTCTCGTCGCTAATTCCTGACAAATCTGTCCTGAAGGATGCCAACGCTTCATTGTTGTTTGCATGCGCAGCCGATACGCGCATCTGCAAACCGTCCAATTCGGTAATGAGGCCACGCTCATCTTCATGCGTTTGACGGATATGACCGGACAATGCCTCTGCGTTCGACGCGGCCTGTTCCACCACTTCGTTGAGCTCGACAGCTTCTTCGCGTACCTGCATCAGCCGCTTCTCCGCCGTTGCCAAAGCGTTGGGCATTTCGGTTTGAGTATGTTGCGCACTTGCCTGAACCAATTCGAGCAAACGCACACAGGCATCGGTCATTTCGCCGATCGATGTTTTCATATCCGATAGGCTTCGCCCATTCTCGACGAATTTTGCTTCGATGTCGTCAGCATTGCCGGCAATCAACGCTTGCGTGCGATCGCTCGACTCTGCAATCTTAATAAGAGTAGCATCCAAAGTGCCAATACGTTCGGCCACGGCGCCGGTACGCTCTGCCAAGTGCTCCGCATGTCGAAGCTGCGTTTCGCGCCGATCGGCCAGATCGGTATCGAATGAATCAAGCTGCCGTTCCAGCGCCGCCAGGCCCTCCGTTTCATTGTCGGCCAATGCGGCACGACGGTCGGCGATCGTCGCCGCAAGACGGGCGTCGCGATCGCGCATATTCGCTTCCATCACCTCGGCTTCGGCTCTCAGCGCTTCGAGCTTTTCGTTGGCAGCATCGAGTGCCTGATCGTCGATCCGTTGAACTTCCTCGATCGCTTCGACCAGGCGCGCTTTCATCCGATCAATCTGACCGTTCCACGTCGATAGCGCCGTTGCTTCACCATCACGCAGCACCGTGTCAATATCGGCGGCATTTTCGCGCAGAACATTCATGCGATCGCGCAGCGCATCCGACGCTACATTCTCGCCACGCTCCAATTGTTCTCGCGCTTTTTCCATTTCCTCGCCCAACGCATCGGAACGGCGCCTAATTGACGCCAGCGCGCCGACTTCGCGTGCGTCGAGATCGGCCTTCATGTCATCGCTTGTTTCTTTCAGTGCCGCAAAACGATCGGCGGCGAGTTGTTCGAGTTCGGCAATCCGCGTTTCGAAAGACGATAGGGTCACATCGATCTTCGATTGAATGGAGTCGACTTGGTCTTCACTCGCCTTCCCGAAATCGTTCAGACGTTCAAAGCCGCCGACCAATTCGGCGATATGCGTATGCGCCGTCATCCCGGCAGTGCCGATTTGGTTGGAAACGTCCTTCGCCGAATTGGCGATGACAGGTAGATCGTCGCGCAAGCGGTTCATATTGTCGAGCGCGGTATTGCTGACTGCCCCGATCGCATCGATCTGCGCACCATTTTCACCGATAAGGTGCTGCAATGTGTCGGCATGGGTAGAAAGACGATCCGTCGCTACACGGCCGAGCGAGTCTAGTTCCCGTGCCTGCGTTCCGAGGAATTCACGCGCGAGGCTCAGTTCGCGATTGATGACGGTAAGCCGATCTTCCAAACGCTCCGCTTCTGTCGACAAGGTGTTCGCAATCATGCCGAACCGCTCGCTTTCACGAGTGCTGCTGCGCATAATCAACAGCCATATCGAAACGATCAGCAAAACCGGCACCGCCCATGCTGCAATCCAATCGATCCATAATGCAGTGGTTCCACCGGTCATCATCTCGGCCCGATGAACCCACGCGAAGACCGCAGTCCACCCAATAACCGCAGTTATTGCAAGCAATGGTGGCAACCAGCGCCAGTTTCGTGTGGCCGTAACTTCGGACCAATCATCGGATGCCTCATCGTAAACATCGTCGTCATACGTTGTTTCTACGACGTCGTCGTCCGCGCGCGTGTTATCGCCGCTTTGTTCGACAATTGCTCTGATATTATTCCCTGCGGTCATGTTCGCAGATAACCACAATTGCGCGCCGCATTAAACCCAATCTTAACGACGCTAAGGGTATTTCCCCCAGATCATGTTGTATGAAACCGGCAGCTTCGACGCGACCCTGGCAGCGGCAGCGGGTGCCGACCCCGTTTTGGTGTCCGAACTTAGGCTAGCATTCGCCGAAAGCCTAAATGGACATATCGATTTGCTCAAGCGCGCGCGGTGCGATGGCAATTGGAATGTCGCAGCTATGCGACTGCGCGGGCTGGCCGCCAGCTTCAATGCAGTGGAACTGATCATGCTCGCAACCGAAGCATGTGAGGCGGTGCCAGGTGAACCGTCGATTGTTCGCAAAATTGAACAGTATCACGCCGATTTCGTGATTGTCGCGGGTGGTTGATTGAATACAGTGCGGTTCACACTTTCGTGCGAGATGCCTAAAAGACACGTGATCCATCGCGGAGTTAATGCGTGCGCGTCGCTGTATTTTCAAATAAGTTATCACTATCCGATAAGAAAGAAACAGCCTGTGCCTATGCGCCTGTTGGTGGGCGGATGGTTGCCGAATATCAGCTTGATATAGCGCGCGATTTAGGTTGCGGACATATTATTTGGCTCCGTGAGCCGGAAGAAGCGTTGCCGCGCACGGTTGTCGAGACTGCCCGAAGCGCCAGCATTCCATCTTCTAAAATTGCGATGCCTGGCGAACTGGTTGGGATTATAAGTGGGGATGATGAGTTAATATTCATCGCGGATGGTCTATTTACAGGTTCTGCCGATCTCCAAGACCTTGATAGCCCGAGGATTTTAACGTTCGACGCGGAATGGGGTGTTCCGGCCGGGTTCGAGCGGATCGACCGGACGGAAAGTTGGGCGGGCGTTATGCTGTTACCCGGCAGGTTGGTGAACGAACTTCTCACGTTACCGGACGATATCGACATTATGTCCGGTCTACTGCGGATTGCGTTGCAGAACGGTGTGCCATGCTCGCGCGTTCCAGATGAAAACGCCGTTCGAAAGGAATGGCGACTAGTTAGAAATTTGGATGATACCGCAAAGATGACCGCGCTAGTGGCTCAACGTATGACCGCCGATGCGACTGCTCTGATGCCAATCAAATGGGCGGCCAAACATAGCGCAAGTTGGCTGCTGTCACGGTGGTCACAACCAGCAAGGACTGTGAGACTGGCGATCGGTTTGTCAGCAACGCTAATGTTGGCGGCCATTGTGCTAACGGCCTTTGGACGTGTCGTTGGGGCACTAATTTTCATACTCACATCGATATTTATTGCATCATCGGCGGTCGCGTTGACCCGCGCATCTTACGCCGTTCCACGTAGATCCAACCTTCTTTGTCTTCACCAACTAATAATTGACTGCGTTCTTATCGCGATAATTGTTGTCGGTGCGGCCGAAGGCGAAGCTACACATGGACTTTTTGCAGCTCTCGTCTTTGTCGGACTGGTTCGCGTACTCGAAGCCGGTGAACCCCATTCGGCTGCCACATTCGCGTGCGAACGTGGGACGATCGCCGCGATCCTGCTGACTTTCGCTGCACCGGGTTTCCTAACCCTAGGCGTACAGGCTTATGCCGTTTCACTTATAATACTGTTGCTTATCCGCACACATCGAAGAAAATTATGACAAGCTCAAGCCTGTGCCGTTAGACGAGATGCATGACAAACGGCGCGACCTTTGCCCCACAATCGCCAACAGACGCGCGCCATATCCGTGCCGAGTTGGTAAGAGCAAATAACCGATTGGATGCTGTCAAACCAGCGTTACGGTATTGGCTCGAGGGCACCGACCGAATTGTACTGAGCGATCAGGTCGTCGCTCAAGTTCGCGGAATGGTTGCCAGCATCGCCAATCAATTGCTTACGGCGGTGGAACGTCGATCGTCCGAAAACACGCAGCAATTATTCGCGGCGTTCATCGAAAGCGATCAATTGCTTCGCCATTGCCACGCGGTTGCGATCGAAGGAATTCTGACAAAACGCCTGTATAGGGAAGCGGCAATCGATCCGGTAAATAGCTCTATCCTCAGTTCGCGCGCCCTATCGAGCGATGACGACGTCGCGACGGCTGTATTGAACCGTCAAAGGTCATTTATACTAAACCAGGATCGAATGGTACTGCCGATAGGCGCACTGCCTCGAAAAATTTTTGCGGTAGTCGTCGAATTGCTCGAGCGGACTTCGCGGGGCTTTGGCGAACCGATCGATCCCTCGGATTTTGCGGGGTTGCGTAAGGGCTTCGATGAAAGCGAAAGTCGTCTCGATGTATTGGAACAACTGACTGCTGCAACGCCGGAAAACGCGCTCAACGCGTTGGACATTCGCAAGTCCGGTGTAGCTTTGTTTCTCTCGGCGCTTGCACGTTCGGCTCATCAAACGCGTACGGATATCGTTTTTGCGACCGGACAAGAACAGGTCGTCCGAATGGCTTTATCGATGTTCGCTGCCGGGCTGAACCAGGCGGAAATCGACAGTCAATTTGCGCTTCTCCATCCGGAACTCGCCGTGCCGAGTATCATCGACGGAATGAACAAGACCGAAGCACGTGAGCTTTTGGTAAGCACATCCATG
This sequence comes from Pontixanthobacter sp., assembly GCA_049682975.1. Lineage (GTDB taxonomy): Bacteria > Pseudomonadota > Alphaproteobacteria > Sphingomonadales > Sphingomonadaceae > Pontixanthobacter. The sequence continues at coordinate 17,978 of JBAUIN010000122.1, forward strand.
CAGCATGGTCGCGACCGATAATGCGCGGCAGCGATGGTAATGTTTCGGTATGCGGTACGACCGATATGCGAGATCATTTGGTCGAAGCAGACGAATTGCTGGCTCAGTTACAATGGAATTGCGGTGGCGATCTGCCTGGGCTGATCGCCATTCCCGAATTGCAGGCTTTGGTCGCCAAATCGCGCGAGAGCGGGGTGAAATCGGCCAAGGGGTTTTATGCTTTCGACGGCAGGGATCATGTCTACGGTTGGGCCGAAATTACCCCTCGCAGGGGGCCGCAGGGCGGGTGTGATGTTGCAATACGCGATTGGCGGACGGAACATGAAAACGATCAGGATGGAGGGAACGCCGACCGTCTTTACATTATCGATCGTGCCGCTAGCGAGT
>JBAUIN010000123.1:0-4963 GCA_049682975.1 Pontixanthobacter sp.
CCTTCCGCGTCCGGCCGATTGCTGCCGACCGCCACGATCGCATAGGCTGCGTTGGGTAGGCGGCTCGCATAAAGAAGCGCGGCCATATTGGTCCCCGCGCCGGAAATCAGGACCGCGACTTTCGCAGGTCCCTTGGTTCCCCCATCCATTACCCGTGAACCACTATCGATCAGCCATCGTGCGTCGCGGTCCAGCCATCGGCGCTGCCCCATGTGCCTGCTGCACCGCGCACCGTGCAACCGCGAGCACCTTCCTCGATCACGCCGATCGACATGACCGTTTCACCCGACGCCTCTAACTGCGTAGTAACGTCGGGAACATCGCCACCTTCGACCACCAACACCATACCGATACCGCAATTGAACGTCCGCGCCATTTCCGCCGGTTCGATCGCGCCTTCGCGTTGCAGGAAAGCCATGAGCGCGGGCTGCGGCCAGCTATTTGCGTCGATGCATGCATGCGCGTTTTCGGGTAAGACACGCGGAATATTTTCGAGCAATCCGCCGCCGGTAATATGCGCCAATGCTCTGATGGCGCCGCTGCGAATGACGGGCAGCAGGTTCGATACGTAGATACGGGTCGGTTCTATCAGCGCGTCGATCAGGCTTCGCGTGCCGTCGAAAGGGGCGCGATCGTCCAGCGCCCACTCCTTGTCCTGCGCAAGCCTGCGTACCAGCGAATATCCGTTGGAATGCACGCCCGAACTCGCAAGCCCGAGCAGCGTCTGACCCGGTGCGACGTGATCGCCGGTTAACTGCTCGCCGCGTTCGACTGCGCCGACGCAAAATCCGGCCAGATCATAATCGCCCGGCGCATACATGCCCGGCATTTCCGCCGTTTCCCCGCCGATCAAAGCACATCCGGCCTGTTTGCATCCTTCGGCAATGCCTGCGACGACAAGCTCCGCAATGCCGTTTTCCAACGCGCCGGTCGCGAAATAATCGAGGAAGAACAACGGCTCCGCACCCTGCACGATCAAATCGTTTACGCACATAGCAACCAGATCGATGCCGACGCTGTCATGTCGATCGTGTTCGATCGCCAGTTTCAGTTTTGTGCCGACGCCGTCATTCGCCGCAACCAGCAATGGATCGTCATATCCGGCAGCCTTTGGATCGAAAAACCCGCCGAAACCACCGATGTCCGATGTCGCGCCGGGGCGGGCGGTAGCTTTTACCAACGGCCCGATCGCTTTCACCAGCGCATTGCCTTTTTCGATCGAAACGCCTGCGTCGGCGTAGGTGTAGGGGGTGGTGTCGTCAGGCATTTTTCGGCTTTAGCCATTCGTGCTTGGATTTCCACGCGCAATTGGGCAAAAGGCGTCGAGTTTTCCCCGATGGCCATGACAACCGCACCCCGATCGCTTCTTCGCAAGCTTCCCCAATCGCGCCCCGTCCTGTGGCTGGCGGCACTGGCCGTGCTGTTCGCGTTGGTGTTGGCGGGGCGTAGTCTGATCGCGCAGGTAGAGGGCGACCGCGGCATCGCGGCAGTGGTCAGCAGCAGCGATATCGAAGTGGGCGATATCGAAGTGGACGTTCGCGGCAAGGATGCGAAAGATGCGCGCGAAGCCGGCTGGCGAGAAGCGCAGCGCAAGGCTTGGGAAAAGCTGGACGGACCCAGCCTGTCCGATTCGCAGCTCGACGGGATCGTGTCGTCTATCGTGATTGAGAAGGAACGCATCGGTCCTCGCCGCTATATTGCTACTCTGGGCGTCATCTTCGACCGGGCGCGGGCGAACCAATATTTGGGCGGCAGTGGACGTCGCGCGCAATCCGCGCCGATGATGCTGCTCCCGGTGACGATTACCGGCGGCGCAACCCAGATTTACGAAAGCCGCAGTCCATGGCAGCGCGCCTGGGCGGAGTATCAGGCCGGCGCTAGCCGCATCGCCTATGTTCGCCCGTCGGGCGCGGGCAGTGATTCCCTGCTGTTGACCTATGGACAGACGGGTCGGCGGAGCCGGTTGTGGTGGCGCAATATCCTGGACGAATTTCAGGCGGCGGACGTGCTGATCGCAGCCGCGAGGCTCGACTATCGCTATCCTGGCGGGCCAGTCGACGCCCAATTTACTGCGCGACATGGACCGGACAATGCTTATCTTGGCAGATTTACGATGACCGCGGAGAACGCTGCCGATCTGCCGCGCATGATGCGTCAAGCCGTGAAGCGGTTCGATAAGATTTTCACGCGCGCGCTGGAGGATGGAAAGCTGAAACCCAATCCGTCGCTGGATTTCCAGTCCGGGGGCATCGATCCCGCGCTGCAACGACTGATCGATATCGGTCGCGCGGCGGAAGCGCAGGATCGCGCCGACCGTGCCGCGCGTGACCGTAGCCGCGAACGAGCGGAAAGCGATGCGGCGGACGAACCCGCCGAAACGCCGACACCGGTCGTCACCAACAGCTTCGTCGTGCAGTTTCCCAGCGCCGATGCCGCCGCGATCGATTTGACGCTCGCTGCCGTGCGCGGGACACCGGGAGTGCGCGGCGCAGCAACCACCAGCCTTGCGATCGGCGGTACGTCCGTCATGAATGTCACCTATGCCGGTTCATTGGCTGAACTGGCGGCGGCACTGCGTGGTCGCGGCTTTACGGTCAATCAAGGCAGCAACGCGCTCGCCATCAGTCGCTGACCGCCGGGCCTTGCGTCCGATGTCGCAGATCGCCTTACCGCTTTCACCGAAAAACGCCGACGATCCCGCGCGGATCGTGGTCGGCGATGCGAATGCCGCAGTCATCGAGGCGCTGCGACAAACGCATGACTGGCCCTATCGTACGGCGATCCTGCAGGGTCCGCCGCGATCGGGAAAATCGCTGCTCGGCCGCTGGTTTACGGCGGAAGGGTTGGGAACCGTGATCGACGGAGCCGACCGGTGGGACGAAAGCGACCTTTTCCATCGCTGGAACCGCGCGCAGGAGGACGGCACGCCTTTGCTGCTGATTAGCAATGCCGACGGGTGGCAAATCGCATTACCGGATCTCAAATCCCGGCTAAGTGCCGCGCTCACTCTCACGATCGGCGCGCCGGATGATGCGATGATCGAAAGCCTGATGCATAGCCATGCGGCGCAGCGCGGACTGTCGTTGGGAGAGGGCGCAGTGGCTTATCTCACCCCCCGCGTAACGCGCAGCTTTGCCGATATCGAACGGCTCGTTGCCGCGATCGACCGATTGACGTTGGAGCGCAAGGTGCCTGCCACACTCGGCATATGGCGCGACGCGTTGGAAGCTGTGCATGGGCCGGAGCAGTCCCGCTTACTGTGATCGAAATTATGATGGGGTGTCGGATGCTTGCAAAACGGCGCGTTTGGTGGAAAGATTGGCGATTATGTCGACTGATCTGCCATGCTGAACGGGCTGAAGGCCTATCTCGATTCCGTGCGCGCTCGCGATCCTGCGCCGCGTTCACGTTGGGAAGTGCTGTTCTATCCCGGCGTGTTGGCGCTTGGAATGCACCGCGTCGCACATTGGCTGTTCGGGGCGCAGCTGTTTTTCCTCGCTCGGCTGGTCAATCACACAGCCCGTTTCCTGACCGCAATCGACATTCATCCAGGCGCGAAGATAGGTGCGAATTTCTTTATCGACCATGGCTTTACCGTCATCGGTGAAACGGCAGAGATCGGCGATAATGTAACGATTTATCAATGCGTTACTTTGGGTGGCACGAACCCGACCAACGGCGTTCCGGGCAAACGACATCCCACCCTTGCGAACAATGTCATCATCGGGTCCGGTGCCCAGATTATCGGGCCGATCGTGGTCGGCGAACGCGCGCGGGTCGGCGCCAACGCCGTGGTGACGGACGATGTGCCGGAAGGGGCGACGATGATTGGCATGAAGGCGCGCTCTACCTTGGTTCCCGCAGAGGAATGGCTGAAAGATTTCCTCCCATACGGCACGCCCTGCGACGAACCGTGCGAAGAGTTGATGCAGACGGGCGCAGGGCGGCTGGGTGCGCTGGAGAGCGAAATCAACAATTTGAAGGCAGAAATGGCGGCGTTGCGGGCGGAACGCGCTGGACCGGAAGAACCCGCCAAGCGCAGCGGAACCGCTGACTGATGGCGGCAAGTTCCACGCCGGATGCGTTCGGCACCGTACTGTCTTTTCCTCGGCACGGCGCGCAACAGGTTCCCTTTGAGCGCGCGGAATTGCAGCGTATCATGGATCTATACGGACGCATGGTAGCCGCCGGCGAATGGCGTGATTATGCGATGGAATTCACCAAAGACGTCGCCATCTTTGCCGCTTTCCGCCGTGCTGCCGAACGCCCACAGGCGCGGATCGAAAAGCGTCCCGCGTTACGCAATAAGCAAGGCATGTGGACGCTGTTCGGCGAACATGACCAGGTATTGAAACGCGGCCACGAACTGGCGGGCGTGCTGGCACCAATGGAACGGCGACTGGTAAAGGCGGTGAGCGGTTAGGGAATTGAGAAACGCTCAAAGGGTAATCTGCGTTTCTCTCGCCGGACAATGTAAAGAAGTTTTAACGCCTTTCTCGCAATGTAAAAAGGTTCTTACATTGAGGGGGTTTTACAATGTCGAAAACCTATTCCGAAAAACAATTACGCCGCACAGTGTTGTTCGCTGTGATCCCCTTGTCTGTCGCGTTTCTTGCGAAGATCGCGATGCGTGCGTTTGACGTGGATGACGGCGGGTGGTTCGCATTCGGCATCGCCCTGTTCGCTTTTTCTGCTTTTTTCCTGTTCGGTGTCCCGTTCTGGAAGGGGCTGGACGACCTACAGCGCCAAGGTTCTGCGGTCAGTTGGTATTGGGGAAGCTTCGGCGGCCTGGCAGTCACCGCCTGCATTATCGCCGCCGCTGATCTCGCGGGAAGCCAATTTATGCTCGGTGTTGCAACGCTGATCGTCATGCAACTTGGCTGCTCGTCGATTCTCTACGCAGCTTGGCGGTTCAAGGGGCGGGGGTTCGGCTTTCGATCGGGCGAATGAAGAACGGTTTGCG
>JBAUIN010000124.1:0-13036 GCA_049682975.1 Pontixanthobacter sp.
TTTCGCAAATTCGCTGTTGGCGATAGCGTTAAAGCAGGCTGCGGCCATGCGATAGGGGAAAGAGGGGGGCCGTGCCCTTCCCGAATCATGCGGCGGCGGCTTTACCCACCGCCATGCCCGACACGCAGACCCCGATGATGGCGCAATATCATGCGCTAAAAGAACAGGCGGATGGTTGCCTGTTGTTCTATCGTATGGGCGACTTTTTCGAACTGTTCTTCGACGACGCGAAAATCGCCGCCGACATTCTCGACATCGCGCTGACCGCGCGGGGGAAGGACGGCTCTCGTGACGATGGGGGCGATCCGATCCCGATGTGCGGGGTGCCGGTCCATTCGGCGGACAGCTATCTTGCACGGCTCATCAAGGCGGGATGCCGGGTGGCGATTGCGGAGCAGGTGGAAACGCCGGCGGAAGCGAAAAAGCGCGCCAAGGCGGAAGGGCGTGCCGCATCGAAAGCATTGGTCCAGCGCGACATCGTACGCTTCGTAACGGCAGGCACTTTGACGGAAGACGCGCTGCTCGAACCGCGCCATGCGAACACGCTGGCGGCAATGTGCGACATACGCGGTACGATCGGGATCGCGAGTTGTGACATCTCGACCGGCCGTATGGTGCTGGAAAACTGCGCAAGCGATGGTTGTGCGGCGGCGCTAGCGCGGATCGGTGCGCGCGAAGTGGTTGTGCCGGGCGGCTTTGCCTCGCCACCCGAAGATGCCATCGAACGCCCGACAGCCGACTTTGCCAGTGAGGCGGGGGAACGGCGGCTGAAGACATTGCATGACGTCGCGACGTTGGACGCTTTCGGCGAATTTGACCGGCCGATGCTGGCAGCCGCCGCTGGACTGATCGCCTACCTCGATCATGTCGGGCGCGGCGATCTGCCTTTGCTGTTGCCGCCCATTCGGCGAAGCGGCGATGCGCTGCTCGCGATGGATGAGGCGACGCGCAGCAGTCTGGAAATTCTGACAGCGCAGGATGGCACCCGCAGCGGCAGTCTCGTGGCCGTCATCGACCGCTGCGTCACCGGTGCAGGCGCGCGCCAATTGGCGGACGATCTCGCCGCGCCGCTATGCAATGCCGACGCGATCGGCGATCGGCTCGCGCTGGTACGCTATTGCCACGATGACCCGCTGCTGCGGGCCGATCTGCGCGATGTTTTGCGCACCATACCCGATATCGGCCGGACGCTGGGCCGGGTCGTCGCCGGGCGTGGTAGCCCCCGCGATCTGGGTCAGATCCGCGATGGCCTGGGCGAAGCGCGGCGTCTGCGCGAATTTCTAGGCGCGAAGGCCGACCGGCCGCAATTGCTCGATAGTCTGCTCCCCGATCTTGGCGGGCACGGTGCCTTGGTCGAGCATCTCCAGCGCGCGCTCATAGCCGCCCCGCCGACCGAGCGGCAGAATGGCGGTTTCATTGCGGAAGGGTACGACGCCGCGCTCGATGAATTGCGGCAGGTGTCCGGCAATGCCCGGCGCGCCATCGCCGCGATGGAGGCACGCTATCGCACCGATACCGGCATCGCGACGCTGAAGATCAAACATAATGGCGTGCTGGGCTATTTCATCGAAGTGCCCGCCCGGCATGGCGATACGCTGATGGAACCCGATAGCGGCTTCACCCACCGCCAGACGATGAAAGGTGCGGTGCGCTTCAACTCGCTCGGCCTGCATGAAGAGGCCAACCGTATCGCCGAAGCGGGCGGCCATGCGCTGGCAGCGGAAGAGGCGCATTTCGAAGAATTGTGCGAAGCGGTCATTGCTGCGCGCCGCGCCATTGCGAGGGCCGCAGATGCGCTCGCACGGTTGGATGTCGCGGCAGGGCAAGCGGAACGGGCGGCGGAGGGCAACTGGTGCCGCCCCGTAATCACGGCGGACATCTGCCTCGATATCGAGGGCGGGCGGCATCCCGTAGTGGAAGCGGCGCTGGGAAAGGGCGATACGCGGTTCGTCGCCAATGATTGCGCGCTCGACCCCGATAACCGCCTATGGCTCATCGGCGGGCCCAATATGGGCGGCAAATCTACGTTTCTGCGGCAGAACGCGCTCATCGTTCTGATGGCGCAGGCGGGTGGCTACGTTCCCGCAACCCAAGCGACGATCGGCTTGGTCGATCGCCTGTTCAGCCGTGTGGGTGCATCGGACAATCTGGCGCGGGGCCGCTCCACCTTCATGGTCGAAATGGTCGAAACCGCTGCGATCTTGTCCCAGGCGACCGAACGCAGCTTCGTGATACTGGACGAGGTCGGGCGCGGCACATCCACTTATGACGGGCTGGCTTTGGCATGGGCGGTGGTGGAAGCGGTGCACGAAACGCTGCAAAGCCGCTGTCTGTTCGCGACCCATTATCACGAGCTGGCACGGCTGGCCGATAGCTGCGATGCACTGTCGCTGCATCATGTGCGCGCACGCGAATGGAAGGGCGATCTGGTGCTACTGCACGAACTGGCGGACGGCCCGGCGGATCGCAGTTACGGCCTGGCGGTGGCGAAATTGGCGGGCATACCCAAGCCGGTCGTCGCCCGAGCGAAGGCAGTGCTGGACAGACTGGAGAAAGGCCGCGCCGAAACCGGAGGTCTGGCGGCGGGGCTCGGCGATCTTCCTTTATTCGCTGCCGCCGCTCAAATGGAGGAACCTGCGGAGGACCCCGTCGCGATGCGTTTGCGCGAGGCGGATGTGGATGCGTTTTCCCCCCGTGATGCGTTGGACTTCCTCTATGAGCTGAAACGCGACAGCAACGGGCCGAACGAAGGTTAGGGTTTACAAATCCTTAACCGCATCTCGGTACGGCATACGCCATGTATTCGCTACTGTTCCGCAACAAGCTGGTCGCGTTAGGCTTCGTCGCGCTGTTCCTGATCGGTGTCGCCACGCTCGTCGGGACGGAAGACAATGCGGGAGTTTTGTCGCAAACCGCGCAGTCGTTGGACACACATCGGTCCGATTTCGACGAGACGGTCAAAGAACTCGAAACGCCTGCCCCGCAGCCTACGATCATGGCCGATGCGCCGGAGCCTGCCGAAATCCCGCCCGCGTCGGATGAGGCGCTGATCGACGAGGCTACGGGTTACGACCCCACGCCGATCGATCCCGATGCGCCACTCGATCCGAAAGCGATTGAGGAAAGTGAAGACGTGGTTATTATCCTGAATAATGAGCGATAAAGACCTCGATTCCAACGACCTCGCCGAACGCCGAACCGATTGGGCCGAGGACCGAACGGTTCAGGCGACCGAACGGACCTATGCCGGCTGGATGCGGACCGCCTTTGCCGCCATCGGTATCGGTCTCGCCTTTCGCGCCCTGTTCGGCGAATTCGACCCGCCATGGCTCGCCAAGGGTATCGCCACCGTATTTATTCTGATCGGTGGGGTCGTTTCCTATGTCGCACAACGGAATGCGTGCAAAACTCTGACGCGCTTAAACACGCATGATGTCGATCGCCCGGCGCGGCTGCAGATGCGGTGGTTGAGCTATTTCGTCACCGGCGCAGCTATCGGGCTGGCGGTCGCGTTTTGGCTGCTTCGGGAAAGCGTCGTCGCCTAGGTGCCGTCGCCGCGTAGGCCGTCAGGCTTCCGCTTTTTGCCATATTTATCGACATTGTCGTCATGGTTCGGCTCGCCAGCGAAGGCATCCATGTCGATCTTTCCCGAACTTTCCATTTCGCGCATCTGATCGATCGTGTCTTTGGTACCCGTCCCCATCGGATCGTCGGTCGCGGTGTTTTTGCGGCTTTCAGTCGGGCTACCGGTTTCTTCGGTCAGCGATTGCGCCTGCTTGGACACCTCCTGTGCCTGCGCACGGTGATCGTCCTGTTCGTTGTTGTGGGTCTCCGGTGCCAGTTCGGCCTGACGCTGTTCCTGCGAGGTTGGTTTGTCGTTCTTCCGGTCGGTCATACAAAATCTCCTTTGCTGACCCAACCATCGGTATAGGCGCTCCGTTCCCCGTTACGGCCCAACGATCTAACGTGTGGGCACCGGTTCCTCACCCGAATAATCGTAAAAGCCGCGCCCGGTCTTGCGGCCCAGCCAGCCCGCTTCGACATATTTCACGAGTAATGGCGCCGGGCGATATTTGCTGTCGCCGGTGGTGTCGTACAGAACCTTGATGATCTCGAAACAGGTGTCCAGCCCCACGAAATCCGCCAGTTGCAGCGGGCCCATCGGATGATTGAGGCCGAGACGGCAGCCCTTGTCAATATCGGCAATGCTGGCGGTGCTCTGACCCAGCACGAAGACGGCTTCGTTGATCATCGGCAGCAGGATGCGGTTGACGACGAAGCCCGGCTCGTCCTGCGACAGGACCACTTCCTTGCCCAGACTTTCGGCAAAGGCGATAATCCGGTCGGTCGTGTCCTGCGAGGTTGCAAGGCCCGGAATAACTTCGATCAGCCCCATCACGGGCACCGGATTGAAGAAATGTAGCCCGATGAAGCGTTCAGGATCGGGCGCGTAATTGGCCATACGCGTGATCGGGATGGAACTGGTGTTGCTGGCCATGATCGCATCGTCGTTCAGCACCGTACCGACGGTTTCGAAAATCTTTTGCTTGATATCCTCGCGTTCGGTCGCCGCCTCGATAATCAGATCGGCCTCCGCCATCGCGGAGTTATCCGCAATCGGCGTGATCCGCGAAAGCGCGCTTTCGGCATCGGCCACCTCGATCTTGCCGCGACCGACCAGCTTGCCGAGCGAGCCTTCGATGCCCTCTTTCGCTTTCTGCGCAAGGGCCAGATCGACATCGGAAAGCAGAACGTGGATGTGGTTGCGGGCAACGGTCTGGGCAATCCCGGACCCCATTTGACCCGCTCCGATAATGGCGACATTACGCATCAAAAACCTCTTCGCAGTTGCAGCAAAGGCGGCGTGTAGCGGTGCAACCGCTCTGTGGCTACCTATTGGCGCCGGGAATCCATTTGACGTCGCGCGCACCATTGTCGTTCAATACGCGCGCCAACACGAACAGATAATCGGACAGGCGGTTGATATAGGCAATCGCCTGCGGGTTGACCGGTTCGCTATCCGCCATCGCCGCGATCCGCCGTTCCGCCATGCGTACGCTGGCACGGGCGACATGCGCACGCGCCGCACCTTCGCGGCCGCCGGGAAGAACGAAGCTGCTCAACGGTTCGAGATGCGCATTGAGGGCATCGATCGCTTCCTCTACCCGATCGACTTGAGCCGCGACCACACGCAGGACCATCTCGGATGGTTCAAAATCCGCACCGCCCACTTCGCCCAGCGGCGTCGCCAGATCGGCACCCAGATCGAACATATCGTTCTGTATGCGGAAAATATCGGACGCATGGTCTGTATCGCCCAAAGTGACTGCCAATAGGCCAAGCGCGCTATTCGCTTCGTCTACTGCACCGATCGCGTCCATCCGCGCGGCATGTTTGGGCAAACGCGATCCGTCGACGAGGCCCGTCGTGCCATCGTCACCGGTGCGCGTGTAGATCTTGTTGAGTTTGACCATGCGACGGCAATCGCAAATTTAGCGGCTGACCGCCAGAATAATCGCGATGACTAACACGGCCAGTCCCTGATATTTGATCCGCGCGAACATGGCCTTGTTCTGCTTGATCTGCATGGCGCTGGTATCCTGGCTTTCGCCGGTTTGCAGGTCGATCTTCGTGCTTTGCATAAACGCTACGATCCCGCGAACCAGAGAGACGACCACCAAAATGCACAGTAGGGCGAGGACGATGATGAGGAATGTGTTCATAATACTAACCTAGGGCTCGTTGCAGCGAATGACAGGGGTAAATTCAACGGTTCGATAGCGAATAAGTGGACCCGACTTGCCCGGCGCGCAAGTCGCTGGCGAGTTTTCGTCCGTCCACACCCGCCGCCCGCAGATCGGCAAGCGATTGCGATCCACGCCGTTTGGCCAGCTTCGTTCCATCGTCATCCAGCACCAACGCGTGGTGATACCAGCGCGGCACGGGCAGATCGAGAATAGCCTGAAGCAATCGATGAATATGGGTCGCATTGAACAGATCCTCGCCGCGCGTCACCAGTGTTACGCCATCCGCCGCATCGTCCAGCGTTGCCGCAAGATGGTAGCTTGCCGGATCGTCCTTACGCAGCAGAACCTGGTCGCCCAACAGTTCGGGGGGCGCCACCTGTTCGCCCAGTCGTTCATCATACCAGATTAGTGCGCCGGTTAGCGCGAGGGCTTTGGCAACGTCCAGCCGCCACGCCGTGGGCCCGGTTGTAGCGGGGGGATGGTTCCGGCAGGTTCCGGCGTAGATCGGCCCCTCCAGCCCGATTTCCTGTGCATCGCGCGCTACCTCCGCGCGCGTGCAGATACATGGATACAGTAGACCCATCGCTTTCAAAAGGTCGCTCGCCGCCTTATATGTCGAGAGGCGTTCCGATTGCGGAGTGACTTCGTGCCAATCCAGCCCCAACCATCGCAGATCGGCACGAAATGCCTCCGCCAGCTCCGGCTTGCTCCGTGCGCCATCGATATCTTCGATCCGCAAAAGGAACCGCCCCCCTGCCGAACCGCGCGATCCGTGGGCCAGATCATGCGCACGGATCGCGGAATAGGCATGGCCGAGATGCAGTGGCCCGTTGGGACTGGGCGCAAATCGCGTAATCGGCATGGCGGATTGGTTCCCTAGGCCTTCAAATCGATGCTAGCGGGCTAAGACACTTCACATGACAGCATTTGTCTGTGGATGCGCATCGTGTAACAGGCTTGACGTTCATTGTCGCCAATGCTGACACAACGTCCATCGGGAAGGAGCAATTTCACAGTGTTCAAGGCCGAATTGATCGAACGCGCCGCGCGGTTCCGCAGTCTGACCGAAGATGCCGGGCGTAATCCCGAAGAGTGTCCGACACTGGTCCTGAATGCCGATTATACGCCCTTATCCTATTACCCGCTCAGCCTGTGGCCATGGCAGACCGCCATCAAGGCGGTGTTCCTCGATCGGGTGGATATCGTCGAAAATTACGATCTGGAGGTCCATTCGCCTTCGCTGGATATGAAGATCCCATCGGTCATCGCGCTCAAGCAATATGTGAAGCATGGCGAATTTCCCGCGTTCACCCGCTTCAATCTGTTTCTGCGCGACAAGTTCGAATGCCAATATTGCAGCAGCCATGACAACCTAACTTTCGACCATGTCATACCGCGCCGCCTTGGCGGCAAGACGACTTGGGAAAATATCGCGTCGGCCTGCGCGCCCTGCAACATGAAGAAAGGTGGCCGCACGCCGCAACAGGCGAAAATGAAAGCCGTAAAGCCGATCCGCCCGACGACGTGGCAATTACAGGAATATGGCCGTGGTTTCCCGCCACATTATTTGCATGAAACATGGCGCGATTGGCTGTATTGGGACATCGAGCTGGAAGCGTAAGTTAACTGTTTCGAACAATTGGTTCGTGAAGCTGCGACATTAACTAACGAATATGTGCAGCGCACAAAAAAGGCCCCGATGAGGGGCCTTTTTCAAATTCAATGTAAGTCGAAACCTACGTAAAAATCCAATCCCAAATAGACCATGCCATGGGTTTTCTCCTTTCGCTTAGTTGCAAAAGAAGACTACGTTAACCTTAATTGTTTGTAAAGTATTAACCATGATCGCGATTAAGAAGCCGCGAATCTCGTTGCAAATCAAGGTTTTCGTGCAATTCGTCGAAGATGAGCGGACGGGCGATATAGTAGCCTTGACCCAAATCGCAGCCCATATCGCGCACCGAATCCAAGGTTGCGCGATCTTCGATACCTTCGGCGACGGATATCATGCCAGCTTCGCCGATCAGACTGATCGCATTGCGGACGATCGCATTCGCTTTGGAAGAATAGGCCATACGCTTGATGAAGGTCTGGTCGATCTTGATCTCGTCGAACGGCAGTTCGAGCAATGGCTCCAAATTGGCGCTCGCCATGCCAAAATCGTCCATTGCCAGCCGCATGCCCTGCGCCTTCATCGCCTCCAGCGCTTCGCGGGCGATATGCATATCTTCGATCCGGGCCGTTTCGGTAATCTCTATGGTCACCTGCGCCGGGTCGATCGCGCTACGCGCAAGCTTGTCCGACACCATCGTGACAATTCGGTGATCCACGAACTGGATGGCCGATACGTTGATTGACACCGAGATATTGTGGCCATGGCGGTTCAGCGTTTCGAGCGCCTGAAACGTCTTACCGATGACCCGTTTGGTCAGCTCGTCCAGCCTGCCGGCGCGTTCGCATTGGCGGACGAAGTCCGCAGGTGGAATTTCGCCCTTATGCACGTCGTGCCACCGCGCCAGCGCTTCCGCCGCGACAATCTGCATGGTCTTCAGACATATCTGCGGTTGCAGGCGGATAGCGATCTGATCTTCCATCAGTGCATTTTTTAGCCGCGCCTGTAAGGAATAGTCCCAGGATTTGTCCGTTCCGGAAGCCTCATCGATAATGAACACCGGTTTATAAGCTTCTCGCGCCTGATCGGCGGCGGCAATCGCAGAAGACAGGCGGTTGCCGACAGGCTCGTTCGAACTCGGCTCGACACCCATGGTGATCGACACGTCGAGTTGCCGGTCGGACACCGAAATCGGTTGGCAGTTGATCGCCCTGAGCCCATCCAAATGATGCTGCAGGTCGGGGTAATCGGACGCCGTAATGGCGAATGCGAAATATTTGCCGCCGTCGTAATACACCGTCAGATCGGTGCTTCCCAATGCGATGCGCCCGGCAACCTGCCGCAGATATCGCGCCTGATCGACAGGTTTCAACATGGCGAATACCGCGTCGAGCCGTGCGATCTTGGCCACGACGATCGCTTTATACTTCGCCTCTTCACGATCGGACAGATCGCGCTGCATCGCAGTAAAGTTCGGCAATTTGCTGCGCTGTTCGATCAACAGATGTTTACGTTTGTAGCCGGAGACATATCGCAGGAGCGCGTAAATCGCGAAGAAGGCGAGCGTCCCGCTCATGAATGCGCGCATACCCAGGAACGCGAAGATCGGAATGGCAGCGAACAGCAGCGTCAAAATCGAACCGTACCACACGCGCCGGGCAGGGGATCGATGACTGATGCTTATCCCGGCGAGCAACATTGCGGCGAAGGCACTCAACATGAGATACCATTCAACGCGCTGGCCCGTGCCCCGCATAAGCGTTTCCGCGCCCAGGACATGAACCATGGCCGAGGACGATACACCCGTTTTCAGCAAGTTCAGGGTGGGCTCGGCACGTCCAGATGTTATGACGATCGTCTTGCCGGACAGATGATCGGCGGGGAGCGATTGCCGGTTCGATAGATCGCCGAACCGGTATGTCGGCACGGTTTTCGGGTCTATGGTGTAATCCGGCCAGACCGTGCTTCTATCGTAAGTTGAGCCGGTCAGAGCGAACCCAAGCGATGTGAGTTCACCATCGGATAACGCATTGATACCCCATACATAACCGAGGAAATCAGTTTTCAGCCCCTTATCGACCAATGTGACGGGTTGTTCCCTATCACCGGATCGAGCGATGCTGCCGCGATCGATCGATATTTCCTCGTCGGCATTCACGACGATCGCAATCGGAATTTCCGCGTTGTTTCGCCCCTCCCGGAACTCCGCTTCGATCGAGCGGGGACGCGTTTTTTGTTCAGGAAGATCGACGAAGACCTGCTCGGCACCGAGCTCGCTCACGCGGTCGATGGCGCGCGCGATGGAACGACTGCCCGCCAGCTCGGCATCGTCCAGAATGACCAGTGCTATATCGCCAGATGCTTCGCGGTCGATGATGCCCGACTGCATCGACCAGATGGTTATATCGAGCGGACGCAGCACGGTAGACGCCGCGATGAGGCAAGCGATGATCAGCGCGACGACCACATGGCCGACCCGTTCCGAAACGATCGATCTTAAGCGTGTCGTAAATGACATGAGGGTCCCCGCATGCCAGAATACCTAATGTGTAATGGTAAACAGGGAGTTTCCGTAAAGCCGCCGTATGACCGTTCCGTAATCATACTTAATAGGCGGCGTGCGTTCGCAAGGTGCTCTGAGAGAAGGATTATGTCGAGATTGCGATGGTAGAGAAATGCAGGTAATTTGCTGGTAGAAAAGCGCCGCCAAACCTTACTGGAATCGCGGCACTGCAATTAAGTTCGCGAGATTTTAGCTGTAAGTTACACCGACCCGACGTGTGGTGCGTGTGCGCATCATCCCGCCTACAAAAGCAAATCCCAGCAGCATAAGCGCCCATGTGCCGGGTTCGGGTACGGCAGCTGTTGGTGCCATCGTCGATACGCCGAGACTTATGCCACCATCACCAGGGCGAAAATTGATACCATTGAGATCGATCGACAATTGTCCGTCGGTCAACGTGATATCGTCCTGCGTAAATCGTCCGGCACTGTCCGCGCCAGTGAGCATGGCGGAAGTGAAGGCGTCGGTCAGATTGGCGAAGGTGACGATTGCAGGCGACGAACCGCCAAAGGTGATGCCGCCGAAATTGTTCGGGTTTGCCCGGATATTCAGCGAATCACCGGAAAAATCGGCAAGAAGATTGGAACCGAAGCCGAAACCCTCGACCAGTTCGAATTCTGCACCATCCCCGATCGTCGCGGTTTCGGCGGAACAATCGAACAGTGAACTCGACGATTCACAGCTTACGTCATTCCCGATCAAGCTGGCCGCCTGTGCCGCGCCAGGAAGAGCCACCGCAGTCGTCGAAGCAAGAGCAAGAGCAGTGAGTTTCGTGATGGAGTACGCAAGGAAATGATCTTTCTGCGGCCAAACGCCGCCTGACTGGAAGTATGGGCTGGGTTGTCGACGGCGCATCGCTGCGCTTAACGGCCAAGCCGCGGAGATGTTTGGTTAATCCGCGTTAAGGATTATAGTTCCATGATCATGTACCGCATTTGCGCATCCGTGCCGTAATGGGACGGTTCGACGTCAGGTCACCGCGGCCCGCTTCCGGTATTCGGGCCGGTCCCAGGCATTTGTCGCAAGAATATCCGCCAGTTCCGCGACCGCACGCGCCGCATCCTTGAACCGAACATAGGCAGGGGCGAAACCGAACCGCAGAATGTCCGGATCACGAAAATCCCCGATAATATCGCGCGCAATCAGGGCCTGGCAAAGGGCATAGGCTTGGGGGTGGCGGTAGGACAATTGGCTGCCGCGCCGTTCCGGGTCGGCGGGGCTGATCGGTTCCATTTGCGGGCATTCCCGCGCCATAGCTTCGGCGAAGAATGTCGAAAGGGCATGCGATTTTTCGACCAGCCGCTCGATCCCGATGTCGGTCATCAGCTCCACCCCGCAATCGAGCGCGCTCATTGACAGGATCGGCGCCGTCCCGGCAAGCAAGCGGGTGACACCATCGGCCGGTTCGTATTCATCGGAGAATGTAAAGGGACGCTTATGCCCCATCCACCCGGTAATGGGCTGGCGTAGATCGTGATGATGCCGCTCGGCGACGTAGGCATAAGCTGGCGCGCCGGGGCCACCATTCAGATATTTGTAACCGCACCCCACGGCGAAGTCGGCGTTCGCGCCGTTCAAATCGACCGGAACCGCGCCGCCCGAATGCGACAGATCCCACAACACCAATGCGCCGACATCGTGCGCTGCGCGCGTCAGTGCGGTCATATCGTACATTGCGCCTGTCTTGTAATGCACATGGGTCAGCATCAGCAGCGCGACATCCTCGTCCAGCGCGTCGAGGATGGCATCGCGTTCGGCCAGACGCTGTTCGGCCCCGTCCAACCCTTGGACCATGTAGAGGTCCGTTGGGAAATTGCCCGGTTCCGACAGGACGATATTTCGCCCTTTTTGCGTGGTCAGCGCGGCTCCGATCAGCTTGGTCAGATTGACCGATACGCTGTCGCAAACGATCACTTCATGCGGCTGCGCCCCGATCAACGGCGCGATCTTGCCGCCGATCCGCTGCGGCAGGGTGATCCAATCATTCGTATTCCAGCTGCGAATAAGGTCATGCCCCCATTCGCGTTCCACGACGTCGACCATTCGCCCTTTCGCCGCTTTGGGCAGCGCGCCCAGCGAGTTGCCGTCGAGATAGACGAGGTCGTCCGGCAGATCGAACCGTTCGCGATAGTCGCGCAGAGGATCGGTCGCGTCGAGGGTGCGCGCTTTGTCGAGCAGGCTCATGGTAATTCCCGCAGAATCGCACGGCACAGCCCGGCATCGCCGCCCTCGATCTTCAGCGGCAAAGCAATCAGTTCGTACCGCCCCGCCGGCACGTCATCCAGCACCAGCCCTTCCAAAATACGCATGTCCGCCTTCAGCACGGCCTTGTGCGCATCCATCGTTTTAGAGTTTTGCGGATCGATCGAAGGCGCATCGGTGCCGATCAGCTTCACGCCCTGCATATTCAGCCAGTCGATCGTTTCGGCAGCGATCGGGAGGAAATCCTCCCGCCATTCGTCATAGGGGAATGTGTCATAAGTGCGAAACAACACGCGGTCCGCGCTATCGATCGCAGGTAGATCGGCGACATCCACTTCACCCGATACACTGCGCGCATCGACCACCAGACATTCGCCGATATAGGCGTCGATCGCGAGGCTGGCGATATCCGGCTCCCCCGCGCCATAATGCAGCGGCGCATCGGCATGCGTTCCGGAATGGGTAGACATGGTCATGCGCCCGACATTGACCGGCGAACCATCGTCTATCGACCAATTGCGCGCGAAGGCGAAATCCGTATCGCCGGGCCATACCGGCAGGCCAGGGCGCAGCGTCTGCGAAATATCCCAGATACGGCGCGATGATTTCCAGCTGGTCAAAGCGCCGTCCTTACCGATAGCAATTCGGGAAAGAAGGTCAGTTTCAAGACGCTTTCAAGATAGGCGACTCCCGCCGTCCCGCCTGTGCCGCGTTTGAACCCGATGATGCGTTCCACCGTTTTCAAATGACCGAACCGCCAGCGTTGAAAATGATATTCCAGATCGACCAGCTTTTCGGCGAGTTCGTACAAATCCCAATATTTGTTCGGATGGCGATAGACCTCAGCCCATGCCGCCTCCACTGCCGGGCTTGCTTTCCATGGCGAAGTCAGATCGCGGTTCAATACTTCAT
>JBAUIN010000125.1:0-1936 GCA_049682975.1 Pontixanthobacter sp.
TTCGCGGTGCCGAAAGATGCGGCGAATATGGATCACGATGCGGTCCGGCTGGTCGACAGTTCGATGGCGACGCATACGAAATTCGACGGTGTCGAACTGGATGGCGATGCCGTGATCGGCGAGGTCGACGGTGGTCGCGCCGTGTTGAATGCCATGCTCAACGCGGGCCGCATCGGCGCGGCGGCAGAGGGCTGCGGTGTCGCGGGCGGTGCGATGGACCGTACGATCGACTATTTGAAACAACGCAAGCAGTTCGGTCAGCTTATCGGCGAATTTCAGGCGCTGCAGCATCGCGCCGCGCATCTCTATTCCGAAGTCGAAATCGCCCGCGCTGTCACGATCAAGGCGGGCCAATTGCTTGATGCCGGAAGCGAACAGGCGGATATGATGGTCGCCGTCGCCAAGGCCAAGGTCGGACAGGCTGCGGGCCTTGCCGTTCGCGAAGGCGTACAGATGCATGGCGGTATCGGGATGACCGACGAATACGATATCGGCCTGTTCATGAAACGCGATCGCGCTTTGAACGAGTTTCTTGGCGATGCGTATTATCACGCTGGCCGCGTCGCCCAGATGAGCGGATATTAATTCAAGCAGGAAAGGCCGTCATTGCGAGGGTAGCGTGTCAATCCAGCATAGTACGTACAGGCTGGATTGCCGTAACGCCTTACGGCTTCTTGCAAGGACGACAGGACACAGATCATGATGAAATTGAACGAACTCTTCGGCCTGGAAGGCAAAATCGCACTGGTTACCGGCGGATCGCGCGGGATCGGCAAAATGATCGTGGAAGGTCTGCTGGAGGCCGGGTGCGAGCGCATCTATATTATCGCCCGCAAGAAAGAGCAGGTGGACGAAACTGCCGCCGAACTGGGCGAGCGGGTCATCGGTCTGGTCGGCGATCTCTCGAACCTCGATGGCATTCAAAAGCTGACCAATGAACTGACCGACCGCGAACAGAAGCTCGATCTGCTGATCAACAATGCGGGTGCGGCGTGGGGCGAACCGTTCGAGGATTTCAGCGAAGCGGGCTGGGACCGCACAATGGACCTTAATCTTAAAACGCCGTTCTTCCTGACGCAGAAATTGCTGCCGTTACTGAAAGCCGCCGGAACCGAGGACCGCCCTGCCAAAGTGCTGATGATCGCCAGTATCGACGGTATGAAATCGAACCCCTGGCCGACCTATCCCTACCAGGCATCGAAAGCGGGCCTCATCCACCTCACGCGCCGAATGGCCGCCGAGCTGATCGGCCACAACATTGTGGTCAACGGCATCGGCCCTGGCGCCTTCCCCAGCGCTATGAACCGCGCCGCCCGCGATAATGCGGACATGGTTGAAAAGGGCATCCCGTCGAAGCGCGTGGGTGTAACCGAAGATATGGCCGCTGGCGCGATCTACCTCTTAAGCCGAGCGGGCGATTACGTGGTCGGCACGACGATCCCGATCGATGGCGGCGTGGTCAACGCCAATATTGGCGCGGGTAATTTTGTCGATCCGTCGGGCGGTTAGCTGTCGGTCCGTAGGTAACGACGATAAACGGTGTTAAATGATCAATGCTTAATCCCGCCAACGCTCCGAGTGAGCGTTTCTTTAGAAACTGCGGTATTTCAAAGCAAATGCGCGTGCTCGACGTGGGGTGCGGGAATGGCGATCTGAGCCGTCTTGTAGCCAGGTTGGTCGGCCCGCATGGACGGATTGTCGGGATCGATCAGGATCAGGCGGTGTTGACCGCGGCGAATGCGGTAGCGCCAGACATCGATGCGGCTCCGATCGAGTATCGTGTGGCCGACATTTCATGCGAGCTGCCTGACCTTGGTCTATTCGATGCAATTATCGGACGCAGGGTTTTGATGTATCTGCCTGACGCGTCGCAAACTTTGGCGCGATTGGTCACTTTGGCAAAACCGGCGGCGGTTTTCGCTTTTCAGGAACATTC
>JBAUIN010000126.1:0-9302 GCA_049682975.1 Pontixanthobacter sp.
TACGCGCGCGATCGCTCTTCAATGAATCTTTCATCGCGCGTTCGACTTTACGGACATTGGAATTGTAATCCATGTCGATGAAATCGATCACGACCAACCCGGCCATATCGCGAAGGCGGAGCTGACGGGCGATCTCCCGTGCAGCCTCGACATTGGTCGCCGTGGCGGTTTGTTCGATGCCCTGTTCCTTGGTGGAGCGGCCGGAGTTGATGTCGATCGACACCAGAGCCTCGGTCGGGTTGATAACCAGATAACCGCCCGATTTCAGCTGTACGACGGGATCGTACATCGCGCGCAGCTGATCTTCCGCGCCGTAACGCTGGAACAGCGGTACCGGATCGGAATACGCTTTCACACGCCGGGCGTGGCTGGGCATCAGCATCTTCATAAATGCTTTGGCCGATTTATAACCGGCTTCGCCTTCGACGATGACCTCTTCGATATCCCGATTATAGATATCGCGAATGGCGCGTTTGATAAGATCGCTGTCCGAGTGGATCAGCGAGGGCGCGCTGGATCCCAACGTGTTATTACGGATTTCATCCCACAATCGGGCCAAATAATCGAAGTCGCGTTTGATTTCCGTCTTCGTTCGGCTGAGGCCCGCCGTGCGAACGATCAACCCCATGCTCTTCGGCAGGCTGAGATCGCCAACGATCTGCTTCAACCGTTTGCGATCCTGTGCGCTCGAAATCTTGCGTGAAATGCCGCCGCCATGGCTGCTATTCGGCATGAGTACCGTGTAACGCCCGGCAAGGCTCAGATATGTAGTAAGTGCCGCGCCCTTATTGCCGCGCTCTTCCTTGACGACCTGAACCAGCAAAACCTGGCGGCGCTGAATTACGTCCTGTATCTTGTACCGGCGACGTAAGGCCTGACGTTTGGCCCGGACCTCATCGACTTCCTTCGCGCGGCTTCCACCACCCTTGTTGCCCCCACTCTTACCGCCCTGTCGACGATTGCCTTTGCCATTTCGGCCGCGACCACCGCGACCCCGGCGACCTTTAGCGCCCTTGCGGCTGTCGCCATCATCATCGTCGTCTTCGTCGTCGCTATCATCGTCATCGTCATCATCGAGCTGCCCCTCCTCGATGGTTGCGACGCGATCCTTTTCCGACGTGTCGATTTCTTCCATACCGTCTTCGGACAAATCTTCCGCCAGTGCTTCGGATGATTCATCGTCGGCGTCATATTCGTCGCCAGGCAAATTACCGTCATCTTCATCTTCCGAACGAAGTCGCGCCTCTTCAGCGGCCGCTTCCGCATCCTCCGCCAGAAGGGCTTCGCGATCCTCTTTCGGGATTTGGTAATAATCCGGATGAATTTCATTGAAGGCGAGGAAACCGTGGCGATTGCCACCGAAATCCACGAACGCCGCCTGCAAAGAGGGCTCGACCCGCGTTACTTTCGCGAGATAGATATTGCCTTTGATCTGCTTGTGTTCGGCAGATTCGAAATCGAACTCCTCAATCCGATTGCCTTTTAATACCGCCACCCGCGTTTCTTCCGAGTGGCGCGCATCGATTAACATGCGCGTTGCCATTGAATGTTCTCCAAACGCGTCCGGGTAACGGCAGGCGGCGGATTGCTCCTTGGCCGGTCGTCTTAGGGAAAACGCGCGATAATGTGTGAATGCCTGCGCCGCCAGATGAACAATCATCCCGATCGTGCGAGGTAATGAAGGACCGATGATGGCAGGATCCAAAACCCGTAACTGCCATAAATCGGTGTGATGTGTCTGCGGATGAGAAGTGGCGCATCTTGCGCGGGGCCCGGTCCGCCCATTCGACAACGCGGCCTTTCGGCGGCGCTGACGATATCGGGGGGAGGCACTTCATATCTGCATCAACCTGTCGAACTTCTTATATCCGAAATGACATTCGGATGATTGCATGGGACCGGTCCGGTTCCGACGCTCTGCCGCGCTATTATCTGCGCCGATCGGAAATTCGGGTAGGTCCCGCCTTGCAGCAAACCGGCTAGCACCCCCGGTTTCTTTCCGCAACCATATTGCATGAAGCGGCACGTTGCCCCTAACGATCGCGCATCATGTCCCCCCGATTGCAAATTCTGGTGCTGTTGCTGTTGCCGATCGCGCTGGTGGGTACGCTTTTCGCATTGGGATGGACGTTACCGGTGCCGCATCTTGGCCGTGATTATGTCATACGGTTGACTATTCCCGATGCCGATGCGCCCGTCGATCTGCCCGAAGTGCTTGGCCCGCAGGACCGTTCGCGACCACTCGTGGTGATCGATGCAGGGCATGGCGGAGACGATCCGGGCGCAAGCGGCAACGGTTATTTGGAAAAAGCAGTCGTGTTGGGACTGGCCGAGGCGCTGCGCGATGAATTGTTGGAGGGCGGCGGTATTCGGGTGGCTATGACACGCAGTACGGATGAATATCTGTCCTTGCTAGACCGGCCTGAAATTGCGCGACGATTGAAGGCCGACCTGTTTATATCGGTTCATGCGGATTCATCGGGCGATCTTGCCGATGTCAGCGGTGCCAGCGTCTATACCCTCTCACGCGAAGCATCGAGCCAGGCGGCGGCTCTATTCGCCAAACGGGAAAATTCCGACAATGCGTTGAATGGGCTGAACATCGACAGCGATAATCAGCAAGTGAATGAAATACTCGTCGAACTGTCGCAGCGCCGGGTGCAGGAACAATCGGCACAGTTTGCGCAGCTCGTCCTGCGCGAAGGGCGCGGCACGCTCGTCTTTCATCCCGAAGCCCTGCGATCGGCAACATTGGCTGTTCTTCGTGCGCCGGATGTTCCGGCGATTTTGTATGAAGCGGGGTTTATTACCAATATGGACGACGCGGAACGTTTGACATCAGATGAAGGGCAGCAAAGATTTTCCGAAGTAATGGCACGCGCTATCCGGATACATTTCGCTCGCCAATCGAACTGATCCGCGCGGACCTCTTCGCATCGTGACGTTCGCGTTCCCCGGCTGGCGCAAAGATCGTTCTGGCGCCAGACAGAATGGGCGTGCTAAAGGCTCGCAGCAATTATGGTGCAAAATTCGACATTCGAAACGATCAGCTATCGCATCCGCCGCGACGCGAGCGGCTTACTGACCTGGTTCCGTAAGCAATGGACTGAACGCAAATGGTTCCGCTGGGGCACGATTGCTGTTGGTTTGGCGCTGTTGTTTACTCTCATCGCGTGGATATTTCTGGCGCGCAGCCTGCCGGATGCGGAAACGCTTCTGGAATACGAGCCGCCTTTGCCGACCGTGGTTCGCGGCATCGAGGGGGATATCGTCCATTCCTACGCGCGAGAGCGGCGCGTACAATTGCAATATGCCGATTTCCCGACAACCCTGATCGAGGCATATCTTGCGGCGGAGGATAAGACCTTTTTCAGCCACGGCGGGATCGATGCGGGCGGCCTGATGGGTGCCGTGGTTGATTACGTCAGCAAACTGGGATCGAACGAACGGGCGGTGGGCGGTTCGACCATTACGCAACAGGTCGCAAAGAACATTTTGTTGACGAATGAGTATTCGATCACGCGCAAAATCAAGGAAATGATGCTCGCGCGCCGGATCGAAGGCGTTTTGACCAAACAACAGATTCTCGAACTGTATCTCAACGAGATACCGCTGGGTCGGCGCAGCTATGGCGTGCAAGCAGCGGCGCGTGCCTATTTCGATAAGGATGTGGGTAATCTCGACCTGCATGAAATGGCGTTTCTTGCCATTCTACCAAAGGCACCCGAAGTTTATGGTCGCACGGCCAATGTCGATCGTGCGTTGGAGCGGCGTAATTTCGTTCTGGACCAAATGGCTGAAAATGAGTTCGTCACGAGCGCCGAAGCAAATGCGGCGAAATCGCAGCCGCTCGGTCTGGTCACCCAGCGTTCGCAAACCCAATCCGTCGATGCCGGTTATTTCCTGGAGGAAGTGCGACGTAGGCTTATCGAAGAGTTCGGCGAAACTTCGGACGATAGCAAGAACAGCGTCTATGCCGGCGGATTATGGGTGCGCACATCGCTCGATCCCGAACTGCAGGACGCGTCGCGCGACGCGCTTCGCAAGGGAATGTTGCGTTATCACGGGAACCGCGGTTGGGGTGGGCCGATTGCGACGATCGATTTGGATGATGGCGATTGGGCGAGCCAATTGCAGAGCTCCCCGCTTGGCATAAATTACGAAGGCTGGCGCATCGGCGTCGTCACGCAACGTGAAGGCGGATCGGCGACCATCGGCTTGTCCAATGGCGAAGAAGCGCCGCTTTCAAATTTGCCGAACGCCCTGAAGGCCGGCGATGTCATAGCGGTTTCCAAATCGGGCAACGGCTATCGCGTACGAACCCTTCCGACCGTATCCGGCGGTTTTGTGGCGCAAAATCCGCAATCGGGGCGCATTCTGGCCATGCAGGGCGGTTTCGACAGTCGGCTAGGTTCCTTCAACCGCGCGACGCAGGCGCAGCGTCAGCCGGGCTCGACGATCAAACCGTTTGTCTATGCCACAGGTTTGGATAACGGAATGACGCCGGCAAGCGAAGTGCCCGATCAGACGTTCTGTTACTATCAGGGATCGCAGCTCGGTGAAAAATGCTTCCGCAATTCGGGTGGCGGCGGGGGTGGTGTCCACACGATGCGTTGGGGACTGGAACAGTCACGCAACTTGATGACCATTCACATCGCGATGGAATCGGGCATGTCCAAGGTCGTGAAGACGATCAAGGATCTGGGCGTGGGGGACTACGATCCCTATCCGGCCTTCGCCCTGGGTGCGGGTGAAACGACCGTAACGAAAATGGTCAACGCCTATTCTACGCTCGCCAATCACGGACGCCAATTCGAACCCAGCCTAATCGATTACGTGCAGGACCGGCGCGGGAAGGTGATCTATCGCGCGGATGAACGCGAATGCTCCGGCTGCAACATGCCCGAATGGGACGGACAGCCGATGCCGCGGCTCGCACCCGGCGGCAGGCAGGTTATCGATGCGCGCACGGCGTTTCAGACCGTGCATATGCTGGAAGGCGTCGTGCGCCGGGGTACCGGGACGGTTCTACGCGATCTCGACGTTCCCATGTTCGGCAAAACCGGTACCACGACCGGCCCAAAGGACGTGTGGTTCGTAGGTGGGACGCCGGATATTATCGCCGGCGCGTATATCGGTTTCGATCAACCCAAAAACTTGGGCGGTTACGCGCAAGGCGGAACCATTGCCGCGCCGATCATCAAACAGTTCTTCGAAGAAACGAAAGAGCGACTGACCGGCGATCCTTTCATCGCCCCTGCCGGTGTACGTATGGTTCGGGTGGATCGGCGCACGGGCAAACGTGTGTTCGATACCTGGCCTGGCGACGAACCGAAGGCCAGCGTGATTTGGGAGGCATTCAAGCCCGATACCGAACCGCCCCGGATTACCCGGCGCGATGAAATCGAGAGCAAGCGCCGTGAAATCCTTGCCCTGATCCGCCAAGGAACACGAGCGCGCACGTCACGGCCACGCGAACGCGCGGCTGAAGAAGTGACCGAGGATTTCGTAGAAGAACAAGGCGGGTTGTACTGAACACGTATTCAAGCAACGGCATAATCTATCGGCGCCGCCGAACTTTACAAACCCTATCCGCAAGCTAAGCGGGCCGCTCATTAGCGCTGGAGAATACGAATGCGTGCCGAAGGGCAAGCTCACATCGATCGGATCGAAGCGGCGTTGCAGCTGGTGCGCCAATCCCTGGATTGGGAGCGCGCCCTTCGTCGTCTCGACGAATTGAATGCCCGTGTCGAAGATCCGACCTTATGGGACGATCCAAAAGACGCGCAAACGATCATGCGCGAACAAAAACAGCTGGAAAGCGCGGTCGCGACCGTGCGTGAGATTTCATCCGAGATGCACGATGCCGTGGAGTTCGTCGAGATGGGCGAGGCGGAGGATGACGATGAAGTGGTCGCCGAAGGAATGCGATCGCTCGAAAAACTGGCAGACCGTGCCGACGCTGACAAGGTGCAGGCGCTTCTTGCCGGGGAAGCCGATGCCAACGATACCTATATAGAAATTCACGCTGGGGCCGGGGGCACCGAAAGCCAGGACTGGGCGGAAATGTTGCAGCGCATGTACACGCGCTGGGCGGAACGCAAAGGTTACAAGGTCGAACTGGTCGATTATCATGCGGGCGAACAGGCGGGCATAAAATCCGCGACCTTGCTCGTGAAAGGCGAGAACGCTTTCGGTTACGGCAAAACCGAAAGCGGTGTGCATCGCCTGGTCCGCATCAGTCCGTATGACAGCAGTGCGCGGCGCCACACCTCTTTCAGTTCCGTCTGGGTCTATCCCGTCATCGACGATGATTTCGAGGTCGATATCAACGAAAGCGATCTGAAGATCGACACCTATCGCGCATCCGGCGCGGGCGGTCAGCATGTCAACACTACGGATTCCGCCGTGCGGATCACGCACCAGCCTAGCGGGATCGTCGTCGCCAGCCAGAACGATCGCAGCCAGCACAAGAACCGCGCAACTGCGATGAACATGTTGAAAGCGCGCCTGTACGAGCGTGAAATGGCGGAACGCGAAGCGGCGGCGGGAAGCGAGTACGAGGCGAAGACCGAGATCGGTTGGGGGCATCAGATACGCTCTTACGTGCTGCAGCCCTATCAGATGGTCAAAGATATGCGCACCGGCACTACATCCACCGCACCCGACGATGTTCTGGACGGCGATCTCGATGTGTTTATTTCGGCGGCTTTGGCACAGCGTGTGACCGGCGAAACCGTGGATGTCGAAGATGTTGATTAAAGCAGGCGTTCGACGCAGCTTCCACGCCGCGATTGCCGCCAGGCTTACGAGACGGTAATACCGTTATTATGTTGCGTATGATCCGATGGACACCGATGCTTATCGCTGCCCTGCTGACGGCCGGATGCGAGAATATCGATCCTGCGCGTCCGGATACCGCTCTCGATTTCCCCAAACCCGACCGTCCGGTATCCGATCTAGTCTCCAACCAGTTTTCGACCGAAACCGCACGCGATAGCCGGGGCGAAGCGCGGCGCGTTATGGATTTGGCCGAAATCGAACCTGGTATGACAGTCGCGGATATCGGCGCTGGCGAGGGATATTACACGGTTCGTTTGGCGGAACGTGTCGGCGAAAATGGAAGAGTTTTGGCGCAGGACATCGACGAAGATGCGCTGGAGAGGCTCGGCATCCGGGTGGAAAAAGAGCGGTTGGACAATGTGTCGATTAAACTAGGGGCAGTAGACGATCCGCGGCTTCCCGAACGTAGCTTCGATCGCATTTTCCTCGTTCACATGTATCACGAGGTGCGCGAGCCTTACGCGTTCTTGTGGCGTCTATGGCCCGCGCTCGACGAAGGTGGGCAAATCATTGTTGTCGACGTAGATAGGCCCACCGACCAGCATGGCATTGCACCGTTGCTGCTTTCTTGCGAATTCGAGCAGGTCGGTTTTGAACTGGTCGCTTTCAAGGATGCCCCGGAACTGGCAGGGTACTATGCACAATTCAAAGCAGCCGCTACCAGACCGGAACCGGAAGATATAAAACCGTGTCGCGGATCGCGGTCCGCGCGGGCCGATACCTGACTGGTCTGAAATCGACCGGTCGGACATGGGCTGCGATTTACGTGGCGATCATCAAACTAAAGGCGCACATTTGTAATGGCATTCAAGGGTTTGAACCCGATCCAATATGGCGGACGCGAAGTCCTGCCGCTTATCGAAGGGGGTAAGGGCGTCTCGGCGACCAACCATGCCAGTTCCGGCGCGTGGGCGGCTGCAGGTGGTATAGGCACGGTCAGCGCGGTGAACGCCGACAGTACGGATAAAAATGGCGAGATCATCGAACAGGTCTATCCGCAGAAAACCCGTAAGGAACGACACGAACAGCTAATCCGCTACGCTATCGACGGCGGCACGGAACAGGTTCGCAAAGCACATGATATCGCCGGCGGCGAAGGCGCGTTGAACATTAATGTCCTTTGGGAAATGGGCGGCGCACAGGAAGTTCTGGAAGGCGTGCTTGAAAACACGAAGGGGTTGGTAACCGGCGTAACCTGCGGAGCGGGTATGCCATACAAACTCGCCGAAATCGCCGCGCGCTACAATGTGCAATATCTTCCGATCATCAGTTCGGCCCGGGCGTTTCGCGCCCTTTGGAAGCGCAGTTACAGCAAAGTGCCGGAACTGATGGCAGCGGTGGTGTATGAGGATCCATGGTTGGCGGGCGGTCACAATGGCCTGTCCAACGCCGAAAATCCGCGCGAGCCGCAGGATCCTTATCCCCGCGTCAAGGAACTGCGCGATACGATGCGCAAGGAAGGCGTGTCGGAAAGTTGCGTTATCGTCATGGCGGGCGGCGTATGGGCGCTGGAGGAATGGGAAGACTGGATCGACAATCCCGAACTCGGCCAGGTTGCGTTCCAGTTCGGCACCCGCCCGTTGCTCACAAAAGAAAGTCCGATTCCGCAGGAATGGAAGGACATGCTGCGCACCGTCGAACCGGGTGACGTGCTGCTGCATAAGTTTTCACCCACCGGCTTTTATTCGTCGGCCGTAAAAAACCCGTTTCTCTACGATCTTATGCATCGTAGCGAACGGCAGATCGGTTTTTCCAAAGAACAGACCGGCGATTGCGCAATCCAGCTAGGCTTCGGTGGTAAGGGCAAAAAACTGTGGGTCGCGGAACAGGATCGCGAGCGCGCGCAGGTCTGGGCTGGCGAGGGGCATACCGAGGCGTTGAAAACGCCGGATGATACGCTAGTGTTCGTGACCCCCGAGAAACGCGACATGATACGCAAAGATCAGACAGACTGCATGGGATGCTTGTCGCATTGCCAGTTTTCGTCTTGGAAGGATCACGACGATTATACCACCGGTCGTTTGGCCGATCCGCGCAGTTTTTGCATCCAGAAAAATTTGCAGGACATCGCCCATGGGGGATCAGTCGATGAAAATTTGGCCTTTGCCGGGCACGCAGCCTATCGGTTCAAGCAGGACCCATTTTATTCCAACAATTTTACGCCGACGGTAAAGCAATTGGTCGAACGTATTTTAACAGGGGCTTAGTTCGGATGGACAACGGCGTATGATCGTCAGCGGCTTTCTTTTCATCGCCTTGCTAATTTTGCTGACTGCGGAAAATTCGACTGCCGGGCGCGGGTTGCAGCGCGTTATCGTGCAGCCGATCGTATCGATGTTGCTGCTTTTGACAGCCGGTCGCATACTGGTTCTGTTGGCAGTCTGCATTGCAGTAGTGTCTTTCGCCTATATCGCCGGGCCGGATGGGACCGTGGTCATGGCCATGGCGTCGCCGGAAAT
>JBAUIN010000127.1:0-5885 GCA_049682975.1 Pontixanthobacter sp.
GATTGATGTCGAGACACCGTTCGATTTCATCGGTCGAATTATCGTCGATTGCGCCCCCCAAAGGGATACCGGCATTGTTGGCCAGCACATCGATCCGTCCGCCCGCCGCTTCGGCGAAGGCGTTCAGTGCCGTGTCCCACGCCGCGCGGTCGCGTACGTCGAACTTGTGCGCGAAGCATCGATCGGACGGTATTGCGGCAAGCGTTTCGTCCATGCCCGCTGTGTCGATGTCGCCGACCCCTACGAACCAGCCGCGACCGGCGAAATACTGCGTAATCGCCCGACCGATCCCCGATCCGCCGCCGGTGATGAATATCGCTTTGCTATTCGTCATTCTCGAACTCTCCCCAAATCGTGCCGGTCATGCCGCATACTCCGCACAAACGAAAGCCTGGCAAACTAAAGCCCCCTGCCGTCGGACGGGAGGGGGCTTCGGTTTGCTTGTGCACGAAGGCGCAGGATCTAACCGCCCAGCGCGTCTTCCAGACCCTTCACATGCTCTGCGCCTTCCACGATCTGCGCGGTCGAATTCTTGACCGTGTCGCCAATCGGTTCCGCGCGACCACCCAAACAGGTGGCCAGGAAATTCTCGGCGATGGCGCTGAAGGCGATGTTGTTGTTCGGCTTGTTGAACCCATGCCCTTCATCGGGATACAACACGTAGGTGACGGGAATGCCGGCCTCCGTCATGGCAGCGACGATCTGATCGCTTTCGGCCTGCTTGACGCGCGGATCGTTGGCACCCTGACCGATCAGCAATGGCTTGGTGATCTTGTCCGCCGAATAGAGCGGGCTGCGTTCTTTCAGCATGGCCAGACCTTCCGGCGTGGTCGGATTGCCCATTCGTTCGTGGAACTGCTTGATGAGCGGCTCCCAATAAGGCGGCAGGGTTTCCAGCAGCGTTTCCAGATTGGACGGGCCGACAATATCGACGCCGCATGCGAATTTTTCCGGTGTGAAGGCCAGTCCCGCCAGCGTCGCGTAACCACCATAGGAACCACCCATGATCGCCACCTGATCGGATGTCGTAACGCCATTCGCGATCGCCCAATCGACCGCATCGATCAGATCGTCATGCATCTTTGCGCCCCATTCCAGATCGCCGGCGGAAATGAACTCCTTGCCGAAGCCGGTCGAGCCACGGAAATTTACGCTCATCACCGCATAGCCGCGATTGGCGAGCCATTGGTGATAGGAATTATACCCGTAATCGTCGCGCGCCCAGGGTCCGCCATGGACAACCAGCACCATCGGTACCGGATCGCCGGAAATGGTCGTGCCGTCCTTCTGCATACCGGCAGGCAGTGTGAGGTAAGTCGGCAGGGTCAGCCCATCGCGACTGGTGATCTCCAATCCGTGCATTTCCTGTAGCGGCGCACCCTCCAGGTCGGGACGGGCGGTGTAGAATTCGTCCAGCGTCTTGGCCGTGCGATCGTAGATATACGTCTTCGTCGGCGCGGTCAGCGGATCGTTCCACACCAGCCATGTGTCATCGTCTTCCGTGCGCGATTGCACGCCGAATTCGCCCTGCAACCGTTCACCCAGCCAATCGAGCGATGCCTTGATTTCGGGGTCGATCGCGGTCCATTCGGTTTCGAGATAAGTAAAGCTATACGCTTCCACCTCACCCGTTTTGGGATCGGTCATCGCCCCGCCGATATCCGCCTTGTCGTTTTCCGCAATCAGAGTGCGCTCGCCGGTTGCGACATCCTGCGCGAACAGGGCGGCGGTGTTGCGGTCCCGGCTGTCGATCCAATACATCGTTTTGCCATCGGTCGTGAACCCGGCGGGCTGCGTGGTCAGGCTGTCTTCCAGCCCGGTGCTGTCGCTGGGTTCGGTCGCGATCGTGCCATTGTCGATCGGGAAGAAATCCATGCCGCCTGCTGCATTGGGGCGCAGGGCCATGCGCAGATCGAGATTGTCGTCCGCCATGAACCCGGCATAGCCGTCATTCTGCAAAATCTGCGTCAATTCGCCAGTGTTCAAATCAAGCATGTACGGATCGTGCAGCCGCGCGTCGCGATTGTTCAAACCGACCAGGATCTTGTCGCGGATGGTTTCGGATGTTCCGAACACCTGAACACGCGTATTCTCGAACGGGGTCAGCGTACGTTCTTCGCCGCTCGCCAGATCGACGCCATATAGCAGGTAATTCTCATCGCCACCTTTGTCCTGCACGTAAAGCAGGCTTTGCGAATCGGGCGCCCAGAAATATTGCGGGATCGGGCGGTCCGTGGCGTTCGTCATGACA
Organism: Pontixanthobacter sp.; assembly: GCA_049682975.1. Classification (GTDB taxonomy): domain Bacteria; phylum Pseudomonadota; class Alphaproteobacteria; order Sphingomonadales; family Sphingomonadaceae; genus Pontixanthobacter. The sequence continues at coordinate 2,252 of JBAUIN010000127.1, forward strand.
CGCGCGGCGGACGGATCGGACATGGGCGCGACCCACACATTCATTACGCCATCCTTGGGCGCACGCCAGCTGAGCCACTGGCCGTCCGGGCTGATCTGTCCGCTGGCACGGGTCGGATTGCCGAACAGGGTTTCGCGCGTGATGAGGGGAACCGAAACATTCGTATTGGTCATTGTATTCGTCGTCTCCGCATGATTGTCCGCCGCCGCCGTACCGGGCAGGGCGATCGCCATCGCGGCAAGCGCGCATCCGGCAAAAAGGGATTTGGTGGGGTTCGTAAAAGCCATGTCGTTCTCTCCCGATAGAATGAATGGATAGCGGCATAGAATAATCTCGGGAGCTTGATAAGTCTGCTCGACGAACCGCCGATTTCGATAGGCGAGCGATAGGAAACAGCGCCTAAAGTGCCGGATTATCGTAACAATGCCAGGTGAAGATCGACACTGCCCCGCGATGGGGTCGCCATGGTTCGGCCAGCGCGCGCGTCTCTTTTTCGCTCAGGCGTTCGGGCATATCGAGTATTTTGCCGATGCCCGCCTGCACCGCCAGATCGCCGGCGGGCCAGATATCCGGGCGCCCTTCGGCAAACAGCAGATAGATTTCCGCCGACCAGCGTCCGATGCCTTTGATGCGGGTGAGTTCGGCAATCGCGCCCTCATCGTCGGCAGGCAGATCGTCCAACTGCAATTCGTCCGACACGACCAATTCGCACAGCGACCGCGCATAACCCTGTTTCTGGCGCGATAGGCCGCACGCACGCAGCGTGTCGAAATCGCGCGCCAATAACGCCTCTGCGCGCATATCTTCACCCAGTTCCGCCTCCAGCTTGCGCCAGACGGACGCCGCCGCCGCAACGCTCACTTGCTGGCCGACGATAGTGCGCAACAATGTGCGATAGCCCGTCGGGCGAATGCGCGGTTCTGGATAGCCAACCTTTGCCAACGCCCCGGCAATGGCGGGCGTGGTCGCGGCGGCATGGTCGACACCCTGTTTAATTTGACATGCGTTCAAGGACATGACGGCGTCTTCCTCCCCTTGCAAAACGCAGCACCCTCTTTTAGCTGCCCGACCTAACAGTCGTGCGAATGGCCGATCGGGCCCGCGCTTTTTATGGAGTTCTTGCCATCATGCCCACATTGAACGTCGTCAACCGCGCCGGTGAAGAATCTTCGATCGAGGTCGACGATGGTCTGACGGTGATGGAAGCCATCCGCGACAATGGTTTCGATGAATTGCTGGCGCTGTGCGGCGGCTGCTGTTCGTGCGCGACATGCCACATCCACGTCGATCCGGCTTTCAGCGACAAACTGCCGGAAATGTCGGAGGATGAAGACGATCTTCTCGAAAGCAGCGATCACCGCGCCGAAACCTCCCGCCTGTCGTGCCAGATTCCTTTCGGCAGCGATCTCGATGGCTTGAAGGTGACGATCGCGCCGGAAGATTGATTGTGTTTTGACCCTGCGGGCACGGGGCATCCGCCCCGCTTGCTTCCTCGCATAAGCCCGTCGCCCGTTAGGGCGGTAGCCTCAGCGAGCGAATGCGCGTGTCGGCGCTTGAGGCTGAACAAACAAAACGCTACCTCGCTGCTCCATGAACATCACCGCCCCTTACGCGAACACGCTCGACCTTATCGGCAACACGCCGCTCGTCTTGTTGAAGGGACCGAGCGAAGCGGCAGGGTGCGAAATCTACGGCAAATGCGAATACGCCAATCCGGGTGCGTCGGTGAAGGACCGTGCGGCGCTGGGCATCATCCGCGATGCGGAAGCGAGCGGCGATCTCAAACCCGGTGGTACCATTGTCGAAGGGACCGCGGGCAATACCGGTATCGGCATCGCACTGGTCGCGAATGCACTGGGTTACAAGACCGTGATCGTCATGCCAGACAACCAGTCGAAGGAGAAGATGGACACTCTGCGCGCCTTGGGTGTGAAGCTGGTGACTGTGCCGCCGACGAAATTCGCGGATGCGGGGCATTTCGTTCATACCTCGCGTCGTTTGGCGGAAGAAACGCCGGGTGCGATCTGGGCCAACCAGTTCGACAATGTCGCCAATCGCCGCGCGCATATAGAGGGCACGGCGGAGGAACTTTGGGAACAGCTGGAGGGCCGGATCGACGGCTTCACCTGCGCGGCGGGCACCGGTGGCACCATCGCCGGCGTGGGCATGGGGCTGAAAGCGCATGATGAGAACGTGCAGATCGCGCTGACCGATCCGCATGGCGCTGCACTCTACAGCTATTACGCGCATGGCGAATTGCAATCGGAGGGATCGTCGGTCGCGGAAGGAATCGGGCAAGGGCGCATTACCGCCAATCTGGACGGCGCGCCGATCGACACCCAATTCCGCATCTCGGATGAGGAGGGGCTGGATTGGGTCGCACGGCTGCTGCGTGAAGAGGGGCTGTGCCTCGGCCTGTCGTCGGGCATCAACGTGGCCGGGGCCGTGGCGCTGGGTAAGAAGCTGGTCAAAGACGGACGGGACGATCCACGCGTTGCCACGATATTGTGCGATACGGGCTTTCGCTATCTTTCGACGCTTTACGATCCGCATTGGCTGCAATCGAAAGGGTTGCCGGTGTTCGATTGGTTGCAGGAATGACCGTTTTCGCTTGATCGCGGACCGGCTCGCGTTAGATTCGCGTCCATGGCCAATCGGTTTTTAGAACGTATCATGCATGGTCCGGCGCAGGATATGCCGGTTCCTCTGGGTGGGACGCGGGCGGAAGCGGCGCAGCGGCTGCAGATCGGACTTTCCGGCATTATCGCGATCATTCTTCTGGTGGCTCTCGCCAACACGCTGCGGGAGCGGGCCGATCAAACGGATGCCGTGACCGTTCCGGAAGCGGAAATGCCGGTAGAGGTCGCACAGGAACCCGAAACGCAAAGCGATCCATTGGCCGAAGCGGGCGTAGTGCCCGATCTCCCCGCCGACAATGCGGAGGCGGCGGCGCAGGACAGTCCGGTATTGCCAGAGCAAGGCGGCCCGTCCGAAACGCAGTCTCGCCCCCAAGCGCGTCCGCAGCCCCGACAACAACCGCGCCGATAGAACGGCGATATGACGGCCCAGGGGCGAACGAAAATCGCGGTCGTCGCGGCCGGTATGGCACTCGCCTTGGCGGTTTTCATCGTCATTCTGGTCGATGGCAGGAAACAGAGCGATGCAGCGACCCGCCCGGAACGTTCGATAGGTCTGGCCACGTCGCTGCCGATTTTCTGGGACGAAGCACTCGATTTCAACACGGCGCTCGAACCTTCTACGCCGCATTGGGTCCGCAACGCTCTCGACCGGCGTTTCGCGATCCGGCCGCTCGATACTCTATCCGCTTCCGATGGCGAGCCATCACCGGATTTGCGCGATCTGTCGCTGCTCCTGCTCGCGCAACCGCGGGCGATTTCGCCTGCGGACTTTACCGCGCTCGACGCATGGGTGCGTAATGGGGGTAGGGCGTTGATTTTTGCAGACCCGTTCCTGACGGAACATTCGCGCTATTCCATCGGCGATCCGCGACGACCGCAGGGTGCGGCGCTGATGTCGCCTATCTTCGGCTATTGGGGGCTGACGCAAACCTATGATGACGCACGAGCCGACCGGACGACAGTCGAATGGGAGGGGCTGTCGCTGCCTATCGACC